>NZ_JBEKXH010000015.1:0-33472 GCF_049512235.1 Bradyrhizobium sp. | reverse complement strand
CCATGACGAAAACTGAAATCTTTGCGTGCATGTTTGAAAAGTGAATCAGGAATTTTTCCAAAGGCGGGCAGCGGCCGCGGGAATTTTTGCCCGGTGACGAATTCCGCGTTCCCACCTCATCGCGGATGATCGAAGTCGAGGGCGCGGTTAAGGGAATTCAGGGATTATCAGGAGGCGATTTGATAGCTGCACCCCATTCCAGTCTTGTCCTGGTGGTCTGAAAATGGCTTTCCATCGCGCCAGTCCCGATCCGATCCGGGCCGCCGCCTCACACGCCATCGAGAATGATCACCGTCGGCGTGGCCGGCAGCGTGTCCCGCGAAATCTCCAGGGTTCGCTCGGTTCGCATATCGACGGCGAATTCCTGGCCGATCCGGCGCATGAATTCGTCGAGCGGCGTCATGAAGCGATGCATCGGCAGCACGACGGACGACCGCAGGCGCCGCGTGATCTCGGCAATGCCGTCGAGCGACATCGTATAGGTGCCGTCGATCGGGACCATCACGATATCGAGCCGGCCGATCGCCGCGAAATGGCTGTCGTCGAGCTTGTGATGCAGGTGGCCGAGATGACCGATGCAGAGGCCCGCGACCTCGAAGATGAAGATCGAATTGCCGTCCTTGATCATCCCGGCATTCGGATCGTCGCCGAAAGTGCGCCGGATATCGGTCGTCACATTGCGGATATAGACGTCGCCGATGCGCTGGTCGATGCGCGCCGGCTGGCCGTCGTCGCCCCAGCCATGCAGCACATGGGGAATGTGCGGATCGGGAAACAGCGTGTAGTGGGTGCTGTGCGCCCGGTTCATGGTGACGACGTCGGGCAGGCGGCCGGTCGCGTAGGCGCCGCTGTAGTCGGTCGCGATCCGCACCCCTGCGGGAGTGTCGATATAATAGGTCGAATGGCCGGCATAGGTGATCGCGACCGTGCCGGTCCTGGCATCGGCATCGCGAAGTCCAACCGGCGTGGCGCGCGGCGGCGCATTTGCCATCGCCAGACATTCGCTGCGGCGCGGGGCATCCTGGGCAAAAGCCGCTGACATCAGCCAACCCAGCAACGCAAACACGGCAGGGAGAGATCGCAACATGACAGGACCCGAAGCTGACCCTTGTACCATATCGCGCAATCCCGCTGCCGTCATCGCGGTAATCATGCGCGACCGCTGCGGCGGGCCATACGTTGCTCGCCGCGCCGCCATCTTTGGGAGAGCGAACCCTGCCCGGCCGCTGCCGTCAGTCCTGCCCGTAGCCGTAGACCTCCGGCAGGATGAAGATCGCCGCCAGCAGTCCGATCAGCGGAAAGATGGCGACGAACAGCGTGGCGTTGGCCTGCCCGATCGCCGCGAACAGCGACGGGAACAGGAAGATCGCAAGGAAGGACGGCAGCTTGACGAACATGTAGGCAAAACCGCTCGCGGTGCCGCGGTACTCGGGTTTTGCCACCATGGTCGGGATGGTCATGCAGTTCGAGGCATCCCAGTAATGGCCCCACAACATCGCCGCCGCCGCGAACGGCAGCACGTATTTATGATCGGTATAGAGCGCGCCGGCGGCGACCACGAGCGAAACCAGCACGATCGAAAATCCGGCGATGCCGATGCCGCGGTGCCCGATCCTGGGCGTCAGCAGCGGCCCGACCCAGCCGGAAATCGCCGCGAACGAGAACAGCGCCATGGTCACCAGGTTGTTGCCGAGGATCGAGGAGACGCCGACCATCGCGAACAGCACCGGCAAATAGAACGCAAAAGTCGAAAACTCGCTGGCCTGGGCAAAGCAGGCGATCCAGCCATAGAGCGTGGCGCGCCAGCGGATCGGATCCTTGCGCAGGTCGGCAAGGAACGCCGCCGGGTGCGGCTTCGGTATTACGATGTCCTCGTTCGGCAGCATCTCGAGATCGTCGTGGTAGACTTCCCGCGCGACCCGCTTGGCCTCGCTGAAGCGTCCCTGCTGCACCAGCCATACCGCCGTTTCCGGCACGTCGTGGCGCATCACGAGAATAACGAAGGCCGGCAGTGCGCCGAGACCCAGCGTCACGCGCCACACGGTCTCGTGGTCGAGATCGAGCACGAGGAAGATCGCGATCACCGCGAGCGTCAGCACCTCGCCGATCGCGAACATGAATTGCCAGCGGTTGCCCATGACCTCGCGCTCGCCCTTGGCCATGGATTCCATGATATAGGTATAGCCGGTCGATATGTCGCTGCCGAGCGGTATGCCGAGCAGAAACCGGATGACGATGAGCCAGCCCACGCTCGGCACCAGGGCCTGCGCCAGCGCCAGCACGATGAACATGATCATGGTCGCCAGGAACATGATGCGCCGGCCGATCTTGTCGGACAGCCAGCCGCCGATCAGGGCGCCGACGAGCGCGCCGCCCTGCGTGCCGGCCGCCGCAAGACCCAGCATGAACGGATCCGGGTGGTACTGATCCCTGATGAAGATGAGCACGAAAGCGATGGAGTAGAGGTCCCAGGCTTCGACCAGGATCGAGGCCATCATCAGCCATCCGACCTTGTTGCCCTTCGGGCTGTATTTGCCGATGAGATAGCGGACGGCGCTATCCATCGCCGCCTGCTGTGGAACCGCCAATGTCGTCATGTTCTTTCCTCCCTGTGTTTCCATCGTTGTCGGTTGTTGGCTGGGCCAGCGACGCTGCGCTCCCTCTCCCGCGTTTGCGGGGGAGGGCTGGGGTGGGGGAAAGCCTCATCGGCAGTCCCCGAGTGGCGCCCCCACCCCGCCCTCCCCCGCGAAGAGCGGGAGAGGGAGCGAGAGGTCAGCGCTCGTGGCCTGGGGCCGATCGGCTTCATGGCATCGATCCGCTACGTTGCGAGCAGCGGCTCGATGCTGCAATCGAGCAGGCTCGGATCGATACCGGACTCCATGCCATCGAACATGGCGTCCATGAAGTCGATCAGCGCATCGGTGGCGGCGACGGCGCGGTCGATGCGCCGGTTGGCGAAAGCGTTCAGGATCGCGACATGACGCTCGATCGTGCCCGCAACATTGGTCTGCCCCGGCATGTAGCGATGGTGGATGAAGCCGATGCGGCGGTAGATGGTATGCAGCGGCCGCAGCGTGTGGGTCAGGAAAGGTTCGCCGGAGGCCGCCAGCAACAGGGCGTCAATGCGCCGATCGAGCTTGTTGAATTCGTCGAGTGTCATCGCGGCGTGCTTCTCCTTCAGCACGCGTTCGATGTGAAGGGCCTGATTGCGGTGCGACAGGCTGGCACGCTCGGCCGCGAGCTTGACGACGAAGCGCTCGATGTCGCGCCGCAAGCCCAAAAGCAGCCGCTCGCGCGCCAGATCGATCGGCGCAATCTGCAGGCCATGGCGGGGCCTGATGATGATCAGCGTATCGGCCGCGAGCTGGTTGACGGCGTTGTGCACCGGCGTCCGTCCGAATCCCGTGGCAGTCTGCAGTTCCTGCACGGTCAGGAACCGGCCCGGCTTCAGTTCGCAATTGACCAGGAGATCTTCGATGCGCTGGTAGGCAAGTTCAAAGAAATTGACGCGGTTGCGCCGGCTCGGCGCGCCGCCTTGGTCCGGACGTACCAGTTCGAGCGCGCTTTTGCGCCTTGCCATCCCGGCTTCCTCCGCCCGCGTTGCCGCCGCGGCGTTCCCTCGGTCCCAATGTTAAAACATGTTGTGAAATATTACAAGTGGCGTTACGTTTGGCCGCGGCCGGAAACCCGATCGCTTCGCCAACAAGAGTCCTCCCGGCCGACCGCCGCGCGAGGGCCGTGCCCGATGGGAGGAGACCTGCCGTGAAGATCACCGAGATCGAGACCCTGCGCACGGAGGAGTTCGCCAATGTATTGTGGGTCCGCGTCCACACCGATGCCGGCGCGATCGGTCTCGGCGAAACCTTATACGGCGCCGGCGCCGTCGAGGCCCAGATCCATGACACCTTCGCAGCCCGGCTGCTCGGCCGCGATCCGCTTCATATCGAGGCGATCCATCGCGACATGCTCAATCTGCCGATGGCACAGTCTTCGACCGGTGTCGAATATCGCGCCGCTTCCGCCATCGACATCGCGCTGTGGGACCTGTTCGGCAAGGTCTGCCATCTGCCGGTGCACCAGATGCTCGGCGGCCTGTGTCGCGACCGGCAGCGCATCTACAATACCTGCGCCGGCTATAAATATGTCCGCTCCACCAACATCAGGCCGGTGTCGAACTGGAGCCTCGGCCAGGGCGAAGGTCCCTATGAAGACCTCGACGGCTTCATGAACCGTGCCGATGCGCTGGCCGAGAGCCTTTTGGAGAGCGGGATCGGCGCCATGAAGATCTGGCCCTTCGATCCGGCGGCGCAGGAAAACAGCGGCCTGTTCATATCGGCGGCGCAGTTGAAAGAGGCCGTCGAGCCGTTCGAGAAAATCCGCAAGGCGGTCGGCGACAAGATGGAGATCATGGTCGAGTTCCATTCGCTGTGGAATCTGCCGACCGCCAAGAAGATCGCCAAGGCGCTCGAACCTTACGCGCCGACCTGGTACGAGGATCCGATTCGGATGAATTCGCCGCAGGCGCTGGCCGAATATGCGCGCTCGACCGACGTCTGGGTCTGCGCCAGCGAGACGCTCGGGTCGCGCTATCCCTACAAGGACATGCTCGATCGCGACGCGATGCATGTCGTGATGGCGGATCTGTG
The DNA here is from genome assembly GCF_049512235.1 of Bradyrhizobium sp. GTDB lineage: Bacteria > Pseudomonadota > Alphaproteobacteria > Rhizobiales > Xanthobacteraceae > Bradyrhizobium. Next base: position 28,826 of record NZ_JBEKXH010000015.1, on the reverse strand, counting down.
CTGGACCGGCGGACTGACCGAGGGGCGCAAGATCGCGGCCATGGCCGAAACCTACCACCGTCCGTTCGCGCCGCACGACTGCATCGGCCCGGTCGGATTCGCTGCCGCGGTACACATGTCGTTCAGCCAGCCGAACACGCTGATCCAGGAATCCGTGCGCGCCTTCTACAAGGGCTGGTATAACGAACTCGTCACCCAGGTGCCCGTCATCAAGGACGGCTACGTCTATCCGATGCAGGGCGAAGGCCTCTGCATCGACTTGCAGCCTCAAGTCTATCAGCGTCCGGATCTGACCGTGCGCCGCACCAACATTTGAAGGTCTTTCGATGTCGCAAGCACTGTTCGATCTGAACGGCCGCACCGCGCTGGTGACCGGTTCCTCGCGCGGACTTGGCCGCGCCATCGCCGAGGGGCTCGCGAAGGCGGGCGCGCGAGTGATCATCAACGGCATCGACCCCGCGCGCGTCGACGCCACCGTGGCCGGGATGCGCGGCGCCGGACACGCGGCGGATGGTTCGGCCTTTGATGTCACAAACGAAGCCGGGATCGTCGCGGCCTTCGCCGGCTTCGACGCTGATGGCATCGCGATCGACATCCTGGTCAACAATGCCGGGATCCAGGTGCGCAAGCCGCTGGTCGAATTCTCATCGGTCGAATGGCGCAGGGTGATCGAGACCAATCTGACCAGCGCCTTCGTCGTCGGTCGCGAGGCGGCGAAACGGATGATCGCGCGCGGCCGCGGCAAGATCATCAACATCGGATCGCTGGCGAGCGAACTGGCGCGGCCGACGGTCGGACCATATACCACCGCCAAAGGCGGCATCAGGAACCTGACGCGGTCGATGGCGGTGGAATGGGCGGCGAGCGGCATCCAGGCCAACGCCATCGGACCCGGCTACATGCTGACCGACATGAACGAGGCGCTGGTCAAGAATGCCGATTTCAACACCTGGCTGATGTCCCGCATCCCTTCGAAGCGCTGGGGACGGCCCGAGGAACTGGTCGGCGCGGCCGTGTTCCTCGCATCCGGCGCCTCCGACTATGTCAACGGCCAGATCATCTATGTCGACGGCGGCATGTCAGCTGCCATGTAAGCTGCCGGGGCCGAGGCAGAAAAAATCACGAGAGGAAAAATCCATGCGAGCCGTCGTCATCCACGCCCCGAAAGACCTGCGGATCGACGCCTTTCCCGATTCCCCGCCCGGCGCTTCCGAAGTACGGGTCAAGATCGAAGCCGGCGGCATCTGCGGCTCGGACCTGCATTATTACCATCACGGCGGATTCGGCACCGTCCGGATCCGGGAGCCGATGGCGCTGGGGCACGAAATCGCGGGCGTGATCGCCGCGGTCGGCAGCGGCGTTCCGCATCTTCTGCCGGGCATGCGGGTGGCGGTGAATCCAAGCCAGCCCTGCGGCGTCTGCGTCCATTGCCGCGAAGGCCTGCGCAATCAGTGCCTGGACATGCGCTTCATGGGCAGCGCCATGCGCATGCCGCACGTGCAGGGAGGTTTTCGCGAGCACGTCACGGTCGACGCGGCGCAGGCGATCCCGATCGCAGATCAGCTCTCGCTCGGCGAAGCCGCGATGGCCGAGCCGCTCGCCGTCTGCCTGCACGCCGGAAAGCAGGCCGGACCGCTGCTCGGTAAGCGCGTCCTGGTGACCGGCTGCGGTCCGATCGGCGCGCTGATGGTCGTGGTGGCGCGCTACGGCGGCGCCGCGGAAATCGTAGTGACCGATATCGCCGACGCGCCGCTCGTGGTCGCGCGCCGTCTGGGCGCGAGCCGCACCGTCAACAGCGCGACGGAAGCATCGCGGCTCGAGCCCTATCGCGCCGGCAAGGGCGTGTTCGACATTCTGTTCGAAGCCTCCGGCAATCAGGCGGCGCTGCGCGCAGCACTCGATCTGATGCGGCCCGGCGGAATGATCGTGCAACTCGGACTCGGCGGCGAAATGACGCTGCCGGTGAACACGATCGTCACCAAGGAATTGCAGTTGCGCGGTACGTTCCGCTTCGATCCGGAATTCGAACTCGCGCTGCGTCTGATGGGCGAAGGCCGGATCGACGTCAAGCCGCTGATCACGGCATCGCTGCCGTTCTTGTCCGCGGTCGAGGCATTCGAGCTCGCCAGCGACCGATCGAAGTCGATGAAGGTGCAACTGACGTTTTGAGACGGCGGGTCTTTTGCGGAGGCCAGCGGTCGCAACGATGGAGTTCATGGTGACACAAGCGGTTTTGAGCCCGGCACGGGCATCTTCTTCGCAGCGGCTGGAGCCGCTGCGCCATGTCGAGGCCGGGGTTCTCGACATCGCCTATCACGAGCAGGGACCGGCCGACGGGCCGGTCGTGATGCTGCTGCATGGGTTTCCCTACGACATCCACTCCTATGTCGACGTCGCCCCGCTGCTGGCCGCCCGGGGTTGTCGCGCCATCATTCCCTATCTGCGCGGTTATGGTCCGACCCGCTTTCGCGAGGCGGCCACGCCGCGTTCGGGAGAGCAGGCAGCGATCGGTGCCGACCTGATCGCGCTGATGGATGGGCTCGACGTCAAGCGCGCCGTGCTCGCCGGTTATGATTGGGGCGGACGCGCCGCCTGTATCGCCGCGGCGCTGTGGCCCGAGCGGTGCATCGGGCTGGTGTCGGTGAACGGTTATCTGATCCAGGATATCGCCAACGCGATGCTGCCGGTGAAGCCGGAGCGCGAGGTGCCGCTGTGGTACCAGTATTATTTCCAGCTGGAGCGCGGACAGGCAGGTCTTGCCGCCAACCGGCGCGACATCGCCCGGATTTTATGGCGGCAATGGTCGCCGCACTGGCAGTTCGACGATGCAACGCTGGATCGGACGGTCGCGGCGCACGACAATCCCGACTATGTCGAGGTCGTGATCCATAGCTACCGCCATCGCTTCGGTCTCGCCGACGGCGATCCGCGCTATGCCGAACTGCAACGCCGGCTGGCGGCGCTGCCTGCGATCTCCGTTCCCGCCATCACGCTCGACGGCGATGCCGATGGCGTGGTCGCGGCGACCGATGGCACCGCGCAGGCGGCGAAGTTCACCGGCCGCCGCAGCCACCGCGTCATCCCGCGCGCGGGCCACAACCTTCCGCAGGAAGAACCCGAAGCGTTCGCGGGTGCGGTGATGAAGCTGATTGGAGTGGTATCAGGGTAGCACTTACTGCCGCGACGGGCTGATCTTCCAGGTCGCCGCCAGCAGGCCCGATGTCATCAGGCCGGTGATGGCCGCGGCGATCGGCAGGATCAGCACCAGCGCCGCGGTCGCGGCCCAGCCGATCGAGGAGAAAGCTTCCGCGAAGGTGGCCAGCCGCGAGGAGGTCTGGCGGCGGCGAAACTGGCTGCGCCGGGCCTGCACCCGAAACCAGAGTTGAATGGCCGTGGCCGATGCCGCCGCGATGATGACGCTGGCTAAGGTGACCGCCGCCTGCAATGGCGAGGCGAACACCAGCGCCGCCACCAGCGGCGCGAACAGGACGCCGATCGTGATCAATACCACTTCGATCTTGGCGCGCAGGACGCGCGAAGGCGGCAGCGGCGCGGTCGCGACCAGATCGGCGGCGTCCTCGCCCGAGATCGTCAGCCATGCCAGACCGCCGGCGAGCTGGCCGGCCGCCATCACGATCACCGGGGTGATCAGCGTAATGGCGATCGAATTGTCGGCAAAGCTGCGCCACAACAGCAGCGCCGGCGGCACCAGATAAAGCAACTGCATCAGGGTTTGCGACATCAGCCACGGATCGCGCCGCAGCAGGATGAATTCCTTCCACCGCAGCGCCTGTTGCCGCGAGCCGGTGCGAAAGGCTCTGGCGCGCGCGGCTTGACGGGCCGGCGCGGCATGGCCGGAAACGCGGACCGCCGTGCCGGCGAAGCTTGCTGAAAACATCGCCATCACGGCGCCGAGCAGGATCAGGCCAAAGGCCAGCAGCGATAGCAGCGCCCTGCCGTCGCCGAGCGCCGCTCGCGCCGGCCACCAGACGATGCTCTCGCTATCGGGTGCAAAGCCCGCGACGGCGTCCGAAGTCAGAACCGCGAACCGCGACAGCGTACCGTAAGAGAGGATCGCGGCGATCTGCAGCGCGATCACGAAGCCGGCGCCGATGATCGCGGCCAATATCTGCGCGACCACCCGGGTCCGGCGCGCGCCGATCAGCCGAAACAGCGTCAGCGTGACCGCAATCGCCACCGCCGCCGCCGACAAGCCGATCGCCGCGACGACGCCGAAGGCGGCGAACCATCGGATGCCACCGCCGATCGCGAGCACGTCGACGAACGGCGTCGACAACAACAATGCCATCGCCGTGACCGACAGCGCAATCGCCGCGATACGAACCGAAAACACGCTGGCCAGCCGGACCGGCGAGGACATGATCAGATCGAGATCGGCGCGCGCGTAGAACACCCGCGTCACCGATTCGATCGCCTGCGACAGCATCAGGGCCCAGGCCAGGAAAATGCTGGCCGTGATGACGACGAGGGTGGATTTGTCGAGCGGCGCCCGCAGATTGGCGAACCGGCCGATCACGACATAGGCCGGCGCATGCATGATCGCGGCAAAGGCCACCAGGCCGATGATTGCGGCACGTTTGCGCCCATGCCGGCCGACCAGCATCGCCAGCCACTCGCGCCATGCCAGCCGCAATTCGTGCCGCGCAAACCAGGTCAGATGGGTCGCCTCCTTCATGCGGCGGCCTCGGTATCGACCAGCGCAATGAACAGGTCCTCGAGGCTGGTATGGGTGTGTCCGTTCTGCTGGCGCAGTTCGGCGAGCGTACCCTCCGCGACCAGCCGTCCCGATGCGATGACGCCGATCCGGTCAGCGAGCCGTTCGGCGACTTCCAGGATATGCGTGGTCATGATCACGGTGCAGCCGCCGCGCACGCGCTCGGCGAGCAGCTTCTTGACTGTTCGCGCGGACACGGCGTCGAGGCCGGTGAGCGGTTCGTCCAGGATGATCAGGCGGGGCTCGTGCACCAGGGCGCCGGCCAGCGCGACCTTCTGGCGCATGCCCTTGGAAAATCCTTCGCAACGCTCGTTGAGATGCGGCTCCAGCCCGAGCGAGACCAGGAGTTGGCGCGCCAGGGCTTGCGAGGCCGCGGGATCGACGCCCCAGAGGCCGGCGACGAATTCGAGATATTCCAGCGGCGTCAGCTTGTCGTAGATCATCGGTTCATCGGAGACCCACGCCATCACCTGTTTGGCCGCCACCGCATCGCTCAGCGCATCGATGCCGAACACCGCGACCGAGCCGGCGTCGGGCCGCGACAGCCCGGCCACCATTCGCAGCGTCGTGGTCTTGCCGGCACCGTTGGGGCCGACCAGCGCATAGAATTCGCCCTCGCGCACCGTGAGATCGAGCGCGTCGACCGCGAGGCGGTCAAAACGCTTTGTTAATCCCCGCACCCGCAGCGCGGGTTCAACTGGCTTCATGATGTCTGAACAACCTTCGGTGGGCATCGCGTGGCAGATCATGGACCCAAGATATTGCGGCACCGTGAATCCAGGGGCGGCAAATCCGCCGAATGCCGTGTCAGGACAGATAATATTGCATTTGCCCAACCCCGGCGAGGGGCCTTAGCCAGAGCTTTGTTGACAGGGATCGGCGCTTTGGGCTGTATAACCTTCAGCGCCGCCCGCCGGCTGTTCGCGACGAGAACGCCGCGCAGCGGGGTGGCGCAAGATGCGGGAAAGGCGATCGCCAGAATTGCCCCGGCATCGGGGAGGGATGTCGGCAATGCTGGACTTCGTTCAGCAGCTGGTGAGCGGTATCGCGCTCGGCTGCGTCTACGGCCTGATCGCGCTTGGTTTTGTGCTCGTCTACAAGGCCACCGAGGTCGTCAATTTCGCCCAAGGTGACCTGATGATGCTGGGCGGATTTTTCGCCTTCACCTTCATTGGCCTTCTCGGCCTCAATTACTGGATCGGATTTGCCGCGGCGGTCGCGGCGATGGCGCTGTTCGGTATGCTGGCAGAGCGGCTGGTAGTGCGTCCAATCCTCGGCTATCCGCAATTTTCCATCATCATGGCGACGATCGGACTTGGATATTTCCTGCGTTCCGTCGTTGGCATGATCTGGGGCACCGACGACTTCAAGATCGAAACCCCGTTCAGCCAGGGCGTGCTGCGGATCGGCTCCCTGGTGCTGGCCTATGACAAACTCTCGGTGATCGCGGCGACCATCATCCTCTGCACGCTGCTGTATCTGTTCTTCAACCGGACCGCGCTCGGCACCGCGATGCGCGCCAGTTCCGAGAACATGCTGGCGGCCTATTACATGGGCATTCCGGTCAAGCGCGTGGTGTCGATCGTGTGGGCGATCAGTGCCGCGGTCGCGGCCTGCGCCGGCGTGCTGCTGGCGCCGATCACCTTCATCCATTCCAATGTCGGGCTGGTGCTGGGGCTGAAGGCCTTTCCGGCGGCGGTGCTCGGCGGCTTCGGCTCGATACCCGGCGCGGTCGTCGGCGGCGTGCTGATCGGCGCGATCGAGAGCATGGCCGGCTTCTATTTGCCGGAGGGCTGGAAGGACGTCGCGCCCTACATCGTGCTGCTCCTGGTGCTGCTGCTCAAGCCCGAGGGCCTGTTCGGCGTTCATATGCGCAAGAAGGTCTAACCGGCGATGCGCTTCATGTTCAAGACCGACTATGAGGACGACATCAGGCTGTTTCCGCACTCCGGCTATGTCTTCTCCTATGGCGTCCTGCTGGCGCTGCTCGTGATCGCGCCGTTCGTTCTCTCCAGCTACCTCGTCAGCCAGCTGGTGTTCGTCTGCATCTACGCCACCGTCGGCGTTGGCCTGATGATCCTGACCGGTTTTACGGGGCAGGCGTCATTGGGCCACGCCGCCTTTCTCGCCATCGGCGCCTATACCGCGGCCTATCTGCAGCAGTTCAACGTCCCCTTTCCGGTCTATTTCCTGGCCGCCGGGCTGTTGACCGGGATCATCGGCGCGCTGGTCGGATTTCCGGCGTTGCGGCTGCAGGGCATTTACCTCGTGATCGCGACGATTTCCTTTGCCCTGATCGTCGAGGAAATCCTGGCGCGCTGGGAAAGCGTGACCCATGGCAATGAGGGCATGCGGGTCAAGACTCTGCAATGGCTTGGCACGCCGGTGCCGCGCGACAGCCCGGCCTTCTATTTCCTTTGTCTGGGCGTGCTCGTTCTGACCATCGTCGGCACGCTCAATCTGCTGCGGTCGCCGACCGGCCGGGCTTTCGTCGCGATCCGCGACAGCGAGACCGCGGCGCGCAGCCTGGGCATCAACGTCTCGCTCTACAAGGTGAAGTCGTTTGCGATCAGCGCCGCCATCACCGGATTTGCCGGCTGCCTGTTCGCCCACAAGCTGTCCTTCATCAGTCCGGAAATGTTCACGCTGCAGCTCTCGATCGAGTTCATCATCGTGATCCTGATCGGCGGCGCCTTCAGCCCGCACGGCGCCGTGCTCGGAGCGATCTTCGTCGTCATGATCGATCCGTTCCTGACCTTCCTCAAGGACGACATCCCCGGTGTCGTCGCCGGCCTCGCTACGGCCCTTGGCGCCGGAGGCGAGCGCGCGGCGCACATCCAGGACAATGTCGCTGCGTTCGCTGCCGCCAATGGCCTGAAGGGGGCCATCTACGGGGTGATCATCGTCGTCTTCGTGCAGTTCGAACCGCTCGGACTTTCCGGGCGATGGCTGAAGATAAAACTCTTCTTCCAGCTGTTCCCGCTGTACAAGCGCGCTACCTTCAAACGGCAAAAGATCTACGTGAAGTCGGAGCGCAACCGATGAGCTATCTCCGCGCCGAAAATCTCTGCCTGCATTTCGGCGGCCTGAAGGCGGTGGATGCCGTCAGCTTTGCGGTGGAAAAGGGCGAGATCCTCTCGATCATCGGCCCCAACGGCGCCGGAAAAAGTTCGATCTTCAACCTGATCTCGCGGATCTACAGTCCGACCTCCGGCCGGATCTATTTCGAGGACAGGGATATCACCGAAGAGCCGCCGTTCGGCATCGCCAAGCTCGGTATCGCCCGCACCTTCCAGAACATCGAACTGTTCGAGAATTCGACCGTGCTCGCCAACCTCCTGGTCGGCCGGCACCGGCATTCCACCACAAGGCTGTGGCAGGAGCTCTTGTTTATGCCGAACGTGCGCCTGAGCGAGAAGGTCCATCGCCGCCACGTCGAACGGGTGATCGAATTTCTCGATCTCGCCGTCTATCGCGACAAGCTGATCTCGGGGCTGCCCTATGGCGTGCGCAAGGTCATCGAACTGGCGCGCGCGCTGTGTTCCGAGCCGAAACTGATCCTGCTCGACGAGCCGTCGTCCGGACTGAATGTCGAGGAAACCGACGACATGTCGTTCTGGATCCGGGATATGAAAACCGAGCTTGGTGTCACCGTGCTGATGGTCGAGCACGACATGACGCTGGTCAACCGCGTTTCCGACCGCGTGGTCGCGCTGAACTACGGCCGGGTGCTGGCGACGGGATCGCCTGCCGAAGTGCAGGTCCATCCCGACGTGGTCGCCGCCTATCTCGGCAGCTAGAGGATGATGGCATGAGCGCCCCCGACATCATCTTGAAACTCAGCAATATCGAGAGCTACTACGGCCCGATCATGGCGATCCGAGGCATCAGTCTCGAGGTGCCGCGCGGCAGCATCGTGACGCTGCTCGGCGCCAACGGCGCCGGCAAGACCACGGTGCTGAAGACCATTTCCGGCATTCTCGATCCGCAGAAGGGCTCGATCGAGTTTCTCGGCAAGCCGATTGCCCGCATGGAAGCCGACAAGATCGTGCGGCTGGGCCTGAGCCACGTGCCGGAGGGGCGCGAGGTATTTCCGTTCCTCAACGTGCGTGAGAACCTGATGATGGGCGCCTATCCGCGAAGCGATCGCGACGAGGTCGCCGCGGATCTGGAGCGGGTTTACGGCTACTTTCCGCGGCTCAAGGAAAGGCTCAACCAGCCGGCCGGGCAGCTCTCGGGCGGCGAGCAGCAGATGCTGGCGATCGGGCGAGCCTTGATGAACCGGCCGACGCTGCTGCTGCTCGACGAGCCCTCGCTCGGGCTGTCGCCTATTCTGGTCAAGGAAATCTTCACCATCATAAAGCGCGTCAACCAGGAGCAGGGCATGTCGATCCTGCTGGTCGAGCAGAACGCCAAGATCGCGTTGGACACGGCGCATTACGGCTATGTGCTGGAGATCGGCCGGGTCGTCATGAACGATGCTTGCGAACGCCTGATGCATTCCAGGGACATTCAGGAATTTTATCTCGGCGCCAAGGAAGCCGGCGCGCGCGGCGAACGGCGCTGGAAAAGGAAGAAGACCTGGCGCTGAGAAGACCGGGCGCTGAAAAGCGCTTTTGAATTGCAGGCACCAGGCGTTAGGTTCAGGGTTCTGCTTCGCGACAAGATCGGCGGTCAAAGCCGGCATCCGAAGCGGGCCTGTCGAGGAAGGGAACGAGCAATGCTCAGACCGGCAGTGCTGACTGTGGCGGACACCATCGCGCGAAGTTTTCTGCTTGCGGCGGAATTGCGCGGTGACCGGCCGGCGATCCGCGAGAAGAAGTTCGGCATCTGGCAGCCGGCCAGCTGGCGGCACTGGCTGCAGATCGCAAAGGAAATTGCCTAGGCCCTGCACTCAACCGGCTTCCGGCCGGGCGACGTCGCCTCGATCATGGCCAACGCGGTGCCGGAATGGGTGTTCGCCGATATGGGGATCCTGTGCGCCGGCGGCGTCTCCTCAGGCATCTATCCGACCGATTCGACCGTCCAGGTGGAATATCTCGTCAATGATTCCGCGACCCGGGTCATCTTCGCCGAGGACGAGGAGCAGCTCGACAAGATCCTGTCATGCCGCGCCCGCTGCCCGACCTTGCAAAAAATCATCGTCTTCGACATGGAAGGGTTGAGCGGCTTCAGCGATCCGATGGTGATTTCGCTTGACGAATTCAGGGCGCGGGGGCGCAATGACATGACGGGCCGCGAGGCGCTCTGGCATCAGATGATCGCAAGCCGCGGCCCAGACGATCTCGCCATCCTGGTCTACACTTCCGGAACGACCGGTCCTCCCAAAGGTGTCATGCATTCCAATCGCGGTGTCACCCACCAGATGCGTCATGCCAATGATCTGTTTCCATCCACCGACAGCGAGGAGCGCCTGGTGTTCTTGCCGCTGTGCCATGTCGCCGAGCGTATCGGCGGCTATTACGTCTCGCTGGCCCTGGGATCGGTGATGAACTTCGCCGAAAGCCCGGAAACCGTGCCGGATAACCTGCGCGAAGTGCAGCCCACCGCCTTTCTGGCGGTGCCCCGGATCTGGGAGAAGCTTTACTCTGGCATCACGATTGCGCTGAAGGACGCCGCCGTGTTCGAGCGCTGGGTGTACCGCCAGGCGCTGGTGATCGGCTATCGCATGGCCGATTGCAGGGTGCAGGGCGACGAGCCTTCGCTGTCCTTGCGTCTTGCCAACCGGGCGGCCTACTGGCTGGTGTTCCGCAATATCCGGCGCATGCTCGGGCTGGATCGCTGCCGCCTGGCATTGACCGGCGCGGCGCCGATCGCCCCGGACCTGATCCGCTGGTATCTGGCGCTCGGCATCGACATGCGCGAGGTCTATGGCCAGACCGAGAATTGTGGCGTCGCGACCTTGATGCCGTCCGATCGCATCAAGCTTGGTTCGGTCGGCAAGGCCGTGCCATGGGGCGAGGTCGCGATCTCGCCGCAAGGCGAAATCCTGATCCGCGGCGACTTCCTGTTCATGGGCTATTTGAACCAGCCGGATAAAACCGCCGAGACCATCGACGCCAGGGGATGGCTGCACACCGGCGACGTCGGCGCGATCGACAATGAGGGCTTTGTCAGCATCACCGACCGGATGAAGGACATCATCATTACCTCAGGGGGAAAGAACATCACCCCGTCGGAGATCGAGAACCTGCTCAAATTCTCGCCCTATATTTCGGATGCGGTCGTGATCGGGGACAAGCGGCCTTATCTGACCTGCCTCGTCATGATCGATCAGGAGAACGTCGAGAAGTTCGCCCAGGATCAGGACATCCCCTTCACCAATTATGCCAGCCTGTGCCGGGCGGCGGAGATTCAGGATCTGATCCAGCGCGAGATCGAGGCGGTGAACGCGAGCTTCGCCCGCGTCGAAACCATCAAGAAGTTCTTCCTGATCGAACGCCAGCTGACACCCGAGGACGAGGAATTGACGCCGACCATGAAGTTGAAGCGGAACTTCGTCAACAAGCGCTACGCGGTCGAGATCGACGCCATGTATGGCGAGCGCGCGGTGGCATGAACCGCGTGACAATTTGAAAACGGCGAAGGATCGCAGGGCCCAGCCTTCGCCCAACACGGGCCCACGAAGAGGGAGACGGACATGTCGAGATTGTTATCGGCGTTGGGGCTTGCGGTGGGGGCCCTGGCGCTGACCCATCTGCCGGCCGCGGCACAGACCAAGGTCACCAATGAAGGCATCTCGCCCACCGAGATCGTGATCGGGACGCATCAGGATCTGTCCGGCCCGATCAAGGTCTGGGGCGTTCCGGTGTCCAACGGCATGAAAATGGCGGTCGAGGAAGTCAACGCGGCCGGCGGCATCCAGGGCCGCAAGCTCAGGATGATCCTCGAGGACAACGGCTACGATCCGAAGAAGGCGGTGCTGGCATCGCAGAAAATGGTCGAGCGCGACAAGATCTTCGCCATGATCGGCGCAATGGGTTCGCCGACCGTGCTCGCCGCGCAGGACATCCTGTTCGATGCCGGGGTATTGCAGCTGTTTCCGCTGACCGCCGCCGAGTTCACCTTCAAGTTCGATCCGTCGAAGCCGCAGGAACGGTTGAAGTTCAATAACCTCTTGCCCTATGTCGAGAGCACGCGCGCCGCGCTCAAATACATGATGGAGGCGAAGAGCTTCAAGAAACCCTGTATCATGCATCAGGACGATGAGTACGGCAAGAACGTGCTCGACGGTTTCAACCTGCAGCTTGCCGCGATGAAGATCGCGCCGGCTTCGATCACGAGCTACAAGCGCGGCGCTTCCGACTTCAGCGCGCAGATCGCCAAGATGAAATCCGACGGCTGCGATCTGGTGGTGCTCGGGACCATCATCCGCGAAACCATCGGGGCGATGAGCGAAGCGCGGAAACTCGGCTGGGACGTGACCTTCCTCGGTGCCACGCCGACCAACGTGCTCGAAGTGCCCACGCTCGGCAAGGAAGCCGTGGAAGGGCTTTACGCCGCTTCCGGCTTTGAAATTCCCTATGAGGACACCGCCAAGGGCAAGGTGAAGGTCTGGCTCGTCGACTATAAGAAGGAGTTCGGCACCGACGCCAACACCCAGGCCATCATCGGCTACAACGCGATCATGACGTTCGCGTATTATGTCGACAAGGCCGGTAAGGATCTGACCGGCCAGAAGGTGCTCGATGCGCTGGAGTCTGGCGACAAATTCTACGATATCTTCAATTCGCCGCCGACCAAATTCTCCAAGACCGATCACCTCGCCAACACGGAGACGCAGGTGCAGCAGATCCAGAAAGGCCGCTGGGTGCTGATTAAGGATACGCTGTCGTTTTGAGCTTCCCCTCACTTCCCAAGGATCTTCAGCCAGACATCGCCGAGGACCGCCGGTTCGCGGGGCGGCAAATAGGTGAGGCCGGCTGCCTGAGCGAGTTCAGCGATCATTCCCGCGGCTTGCAGATCCGCGAGCGCCTTGTTGACCGCCTCGAGCAGGCCCGGGTCGCCGGCGAGGCCGACATAACCGCGGTTGGCTCCAACAGGATAAAAGTATCCGGAAAGAGCGAGCCTGGTGTCGGGATGGGCGGCGCGGTAGGCATCGTAGCGGCGCAAGTCGAGCAGCGCGGCATCGAGGTCGCCGCGATCGAGCGCGCCGAGCAGATCGTCGCGCCCGGGAACCAGATGTGTAATGTCGTCGATAAGCCGCCCGTTGTCGAAGGTCATCAGGATCGCGTCGGCCAGCGTCCCGCTTTCGACGCCGATGCGCAAGCCGGCGAGGTCGCCGACCCCGCCGATGCGGCGATCGCGCGCTTTGGGGCCAAGGGCGATGGTCAGCGGCGAATAGATATAGGGCTGGCTCGGTACGAGCACCCCGAGTGGCACCCGGCGCCGGTGATCGGGACCGGTGGCGCCCTCGAAATCGGGCAGTTTTGCGGTTTTGATTCCGGGCACCACCAGCGAGTCCTTCGTCAAGGCGTAGCTGCCGACCAGCGAGCAGCGGCCATCCGAGAGCAGCGCGTTGGCTTCCAGCGCCGGGCTGGAATCCTCATCCAACTTGCTCTCGAACCATTGTACCTTGAGCGGCCGGTCGAGCCGCGTTGCGATCGCCTGGGCCAGCGCGACATCGAAGCCGCTGTCCGGCGCGCCGCGATGATGCAGCGACATCGGCGGCAGATCCTCGTCGAGACAGACTGTCAGGACGTCGCCAGCGGCGGCCGCCGGCATTGCCGAGGCCGCCAGCATTGCCACCGCGGCCAGCCAGGCCCTCATGGGTTCCTCCGGCTCGACACATAGGCCCAGAGCGCCGCGATCTGATCGTCGCTGAGAAGGTCGCCCCAGGGCGGCATCCGGTTGTTCTTGCCTGACTTCACGGTGCTGAAAAAGCGCTCTCTGTCGTCGGGAAATTTTCGCAGGTCGGGCGTGATGGTGCCGGCGTTAACCATGTTGGGACCATGGCAGTGCGAGCATTTCGAAGCGAAGGTCGACCTGCCCTCGTCGAGAGCGGCCGGACCGGCGTTGGCTTGCTGTTGCGGCAGGGCCGGCGTTGCAGTTTGCGCGCTGGCTGTCATTGCGGCGGCGGCGAAAAAATACGCCGCCGCCAACAGGGAGGATGGTCTGATCACGCGGGACTTTGCTATTGGGGCTTGACCGCGAACACCCACAGCGAACCGCCGGCGGGCACCTTGGCCATGCGTTCATCTCCGGAGAACAGCGAGTAGACGCCGCCATAGCCGCTGGCCACCGCGACGTACTGAACACCGTCCTGCTGCCATGTCACGGGCTGTCCCTCGATGCCCGAACCGGTCTGGAACTGCCACAGCTTCTTGCCGCTATCGGCATCGAACGCTTCGAACTCGCCGGTCAACTGGCCCGAGAATACGACCCCGCCACCGGTCGACAGCACGCCTGAGAAACGCGGGATGTCGCTCGGCACTTCCCACTTTGTTTTCCCGCTCAAGGGATCGATCGCCGTGAGGTGGCCGCGCGGCCCTTCAGGCCAGTCCCACAGGTCGGTCAGGTCCATGCCGAGATACCATTCGCCGGCCTTATAGGTCGCCGGCTCGGTCTTGTAGTGGCCGCCAAAGGCCAGCGTATTGGCATAGGCGAGTCCGGTCTGCGGGTCGAACGACATCGGCTCCCAATTCTTGCCGCCGAGGATCGACGGGTAGACAACGACCTTCTTGCCTTCGCGCGCGTCCTTGGTGACGTCGGTCTCGATCGGACGGCCGGTCTTCATGTCGATGCCGGAAGCCCAGTTGACCTTCACATAGGGGTTGGCCGCCAGCAGTTTGCCGTTGGTGCGGTCGAGGACGTAGAAGAAGCCGTTCCGATTGGCATCCATCAGGACCTTGGTCGGCTTGCCGTCGATATTGAGGTCGGCAAGCACCATCTCGGCGACCGAATCATAGTCGAACGGATTGTTCGGCGAGAACTGATAGTGCCATTTGGTCTTGCCAGTCTTCGGGTCGAGTGCGAGAACCGAGCAGGTGAAAAGATTGTCGCCCGGGCGCACTGCCGCGTTGAACGGGCCGGGGTTGCCGATGCCCCAATAGACCGTGTTGAGTTCCGGGTCGTAAGAGCCGGTGATCCAGGTCGATCCGCCACCGAGCTTCCAGGTGTCGCCCTTCCAGGTATCACCGCCGGGCTCGTCGGGGGTGGGAATGGTGTGGGTGCGCCACAGATGCTTGCCGGTCTCGGGGTCCCATCCATCGATGAATCCGCGGGTGCCGAACTCTGCCCCGGAGATGCCGGTCAGGACCACTCCGTCGGCGACCAGCGGCGCCACCGTCATCGAGTAACCCTCTTTGATATCGGCCGCCTTCTGCCGCCATAGTTCCTTGCCGGTCTTGAGGTCCAGCGCGATGACATTGGCGTCGAGCGTGGTGCGGAACAGCTTGCCCTCGTGGATCGCGGCGCCGCGGTTGATGATGCCGCAGCAGACGATGCGCGGTGTTTCCGGCGGATACTCGACCTTGGTCTTCCAGACCTGCTTGCCGGTTTTGACGTCGACCGCCATCGTGGCGTTGTGGCTGGTGACGTAGATGACGCCCTGGTAGACCAGCGGCTGCGATTCCTCGCTGCGGTCGTCGGCGAAACTGTAGTTCCACACCGGCTCCAGGTTTTTGGCATTTTCCTTGTTGATCTGCGTCAGCGGACTGTACCGCTGAAGATTATAGCCCATGCCATAATTGAGGACGTTCGATGTATCGGTCGCCCCCTTGACCAATTGATCGGTGGTCTGGGCGTGAGCTCCAAATGGAGCCAGAATGGCAAGGCTGGCGGCTAGCGCGATGCGTTTCATCAATTTCTCCCCAAGGATCTCTAGCGGATCTGGTGCTATGGTTAGCCGGAGGCGGGGATGGCGTCAATCAAACGGCGACGCCAAAGGAAAAAAGAAGATTTCTGCCGCGTTATTTTGCAATACTAAATGCACGCGCGCTGCAGGTGCGCTGCAACATCAGCAAATAATTCAGCTAACTGACTAAAATAACGCCATCATCGCCGGGATGATCACTGGGTGCGATTGTTGTGGCCGGATTTCTGCATGATCATCGCGACAACGGCGTCGAGTATGGCGCCGACCGCGGCGCGCCGATAGGCCCAGCGTTCGTCACGATCCGGCGGGCTGATCACCATGGTTGCGTTGGCTTCGAACAGCAGCAGATCGCCATCGGGGCCGAGCCCGAAATCTATTCCGGCATAATCAAGGCCGAGCCTGTCCCGCACCTGCTCGAGCGCGGCGATGGCCCTGGCGCCGAGCGCCGCCGGCATGTCACTGAGAAACTTGGCTTCCTCCGCGCGATGGCCTGGCTTGTCGGCCATATCGGCGGTGAAATAATGCACCTTCCAATTGCCTGAAATGGCCAGATGCAACGGATAGATCTGTCCTGCGATCATCATTACGCGGTATTTTCGGGCGTTGCCATCCGGGCCGCGGGCATCGAGATACTCGATTGCCAGCAGATCGTCGCCGGGAAGGCTGGCGGCCGCGGCAGCCAATCCGGCCTCCCGATCGACAAGGATGAAGTTGCGCCCGGTATGATATCCGGGGGAACGCAGCAGCAGCGGGAACGGAAATTGGTGTTGTGCGATCAAAGCAGCGCCTTGTGTCCCAGCGAGGATTTCGCGCGCCATCAGGACGGTCCGCGGGGTCACCACGCCAGGCACGGCGCGAAGCCGCCGGGCATTGTCGATGCGGCCGGTGTTCATGACCGCGCGGGGATCGTTGATGACCGGCGCGCGGCTCCGCGCGATCAGACGGGCGGCCGCCTTAAGCGCGGGCCCGCAGAGGTCCGCGTCCCCGATGGCGTTGAAGATCAGTTGATGCGGCGGCAACGGGGTCGACGGATCGAGATAGTCTGTCACGATGACATTTGTCAGAAACATGCGGTCGTCCAGAAACGAAGCGGTCGGGATGTTGCCGCCGCCTGACGAAACCAGTTGCAGCAACGCAACCGGTGGCTCGGTGCCGCGATACGGCAAGGTGGAAACGGCGTGGCTGCGAAAACCCTTGCGGAAATGACTTCGGGCGCCGGCGCGGTCGCCGAGATCCGAAAGCACCGCACCGAGGCCCTGATGCGCCTGCGCCAGTTCCGGATCAATCCGCAATGCCGCATCGTAACGCGCGCGCGCCTCCGCATGTTTGTTGGCGCGAAGCAGCAAATTGGCGAGGTTCACATGCCCCATCGGGTTTTCGGGATGCTGGGCGATGGCCTCCGCATAGACCCGGCAGGCGGCCTCGGTCGCGCCCATGGTGGTCAGCAGGGTGCCGAATTCGTTGAGTGCGCTGAAATTCGCCGGCGCCCTGCGCAGGATGTCGACGAAGGCTTGCTGGGCGTCCTGCTGCCGGTTGAGGGCACCGAGCAGAACCGCGCGCTCGATTTCGGTATCAATGGTGTCGTTCCCGACCGGTCGATGCGCGAGTTGATCCTCGAGTTGCCGCAACCTCGCTTCCTGTGCCAGGCGGGGCGCCCAGCCTCGATCGATGCTGCCAACGCCAGGCGATGGAGCCGTGTTGTGTTGCAGTCCGGTCACGATAAAAGCGGGCTCGGGTTCGGGGGTCTTCGATGGTAGCACGATCTGCTGATTCGCATCCGCAGGCTAGTATTCGTAATATCCGTAATCTTCGATCGCGTGCGACCGCAGCCGGGATTGCCGAATGCTTCCAGCTCCGCCCCCTCGAATGATCCGGAAAGCAAATTTTTGGCTGCCCCGGCCGACAATATTTTGGCCGCAGCAGGATTTTGTTAACCAAAGGCCGACATGGTCGAACCCTACCCACCGCCCCATGTAAAGTTCAATCCATGATCGCAACCGCGCTAACCGCTGCCGTATCGGACGCCGATGTCGCTGGTTCTCGGGTCACACGACAGCTGCGCCTCGGGCTGCAGCATTACAACGCCGGCAGGATCGTCCAAGCGATCGATGCCTATCAATGCGGTCTCGCCGCGGTCGAGAGCGAGCCGCCCGGTGATGCATCCGTCGAGACCACCTCGGAACTGCATTCGAATCTCGGCAATGCCTGCATGGTCCGGGGCGATCTCGACCTCGCGGCCGAGAATTATAAATTAGCGTTGCGGGCTTCGCCTCATCTGACGTCCTGCTGGTGCAACCTCGGCAACGTGCATCTCAAGACGGGCAAGCCTCAGGATGCGGTCGCGCTTTATGTTCACGCACTGACGCTAAATCCGGGCCATTGGCCCTCGCGCACCAACCTGGTTCAGGCCCTGATGGCGACGCGCCAATACCCCATCGCCAGGTTGCTTTTGACGGAGTTGCTGGAAGAACGGCCGCAAGATCCAAAGCTGCATAGTCAGCTCGGCAAGGTTTACTTCGAGCTCAATGAGCATGAATCCGCGATCGAATGCTTTCGGCAGGCGGTCGTTCTCGATCCCGCCGATGCGGACAGCATCTACTGGATCGGCGGCATCAGGCAAAGACTGGGCGATATCAATGCGGCTCAAGCCGCTTACGCCGAGGCTGCGCGAATTCAACCGTTGATCCGGCGGCCGGCCGCAAAATCTCCAGCGGATTTTCGCATTCTGGCGCTGTTTGCTCCCTTCGCCGGCAACCTGCCGACCGATTATCTCTTCAAGGACGCCGCCTACGACACCGATACGCTCGCGCTGTTCAGCTGCAGTGAATTCGATGCCGAATCGCTGAAACAGAACGTGCAGGTCGTCGTCAATCTGATCTCCGATGCAGACCAGGCGGGCGACCTGTTGCCGTTGGTCGCCGATCTGGTCGATCGGCTTGGCAGGCCGACCGTCAACCATCCGCACAAGATCGAGAGAACGACGCGCGACGCCGTCGCCGGCCTGTTGGAAGGTATTCCGGGCAGCCGCGTCGCAAGAATCTTGCGTCAGAAGGCCGCCACCGACCTTGCCATTGCTACCGTGCAGGCCGCGCTGGCGTCGCCATCCGCCGTTCTGGTCCGGCCGGTCGGAACCCATGGTGGCGATGATTTTGAAAAGATCGAAGACCCGGTCGAACTGGCGTCGCTTCTTGCGCAACGCCCCAATACCGACCGCTACCTGATCGAATATATCGACTATCGTTCGGCCGATACTTACTTCCGCAAATATCGCTTCATTTTCGTCGACGAAGAGATCTTGCCCTACCACCTCGCGATAGCAGGCGACTGGAAGGTGCATCACGACGGCACCGACATGGTCGATCACCGCTGGATGCAGCAGGAAGAAGAGGCATTCCTGCACAATCCCGGCACGGTTTTCAATTCCGATCACTATCGGGTATTGCGGGAAATTCAGCGGCGCATCGGCCTGGATTATTTCGGGATCGACTGCGGGCTGGATCGGTCAGGAAATCTTGTCGTGTTCGAAGTCAACGCCTCGATGCTGGTCCACGGGCAGAATGAGCAATTCCCCTACAAGGCACCGTTCGTGCATCGCATCAAATCGGCATTCAACGAGATGTTGCGCAAATGCGCGGGCGCTGCCGCTCCGGAGTGAGCTGCGCCGGGCTAGATCATGATCCGACGGGATTGAATCGGATCATGGTTTCATCCCTTTGATTTACCGGGATTTCCGAGCAAACGCGTTCCGCTTTGGTCCGAGGGAGAACCGGTTCTCACCCTCGGGCAGATCCGAGGGCATGCTCTTCCGGATCATGCTCTAGCGCTGGTTTGCGCACTCAGGCGGCCGACTGCCAGTTCGGCTGGCGCAGCGGCAACTGAACGCGAACGATCAATCCGCGGGGTTGCCGGTCATGCAGCGACAGCTCGCCGCCATGCGCCAGCACGATGCTGCGCGCGATCGAAAGTCCGAGGCCGAAGCCGGCGGCTTCATCCATGTTGCGGGCGTCGTCGCCGCGCACGAACGGCTCGAGCATGACATTCTTGCGCGCGTCGGAGATGCCGGGGCCATCGTCCTCGACATCGATCGTCAGGTTCTCAGACCCCACGCGGAGACGGATCGTTGTTTCCACGCCGAACCTGACCGCGTTCTCCACGAGGTTGGTGATGCTGCGATGCAGGTCGTCGGGCCGTACCATGGCCATGGCGTGTTCCGGACCCTCGTAAACGACCTTGTGCCCCATGTCGGCGAACTGATCGGTGACAAGCTGCAACGCGCTGGCGATGTCGACCAGCGTCACCGCCTCCAGTTTGCGGTCGTTGCGCAGAAAGGACAGTACCGATTCCAGCATCGATCGCATCTGGTCGAGGTCCCCCAACATGTGGCGGCGATGGACATTGTCCTCGATGAATTCGGAGCGCAGGCGCATCCGGGTGATCGGAGTTCTGAGGTCGTGGCTGATCGCGGCCAGCATCTTGGTGCGGTCATCGATCAGGGTGGAGATTCGTTCCCGCATGCGGTTGAGCGCCCTCGCGACCGAGCGAATCTCTTCGGGGCCGCGTTCGGGCAGCGGCGCATCGGCGGCGTTCAGGCTGAAGCTTTCGGCCGCCCTGGCGAACGACGACAGCGGCGCCGTCAAGGCCCGGGCGGCCCACAGGCCGAGCAAGGTGACGCTGATCACGGCAAACAGCAAGGTTGTCATCCAGGGTGCGCTCCAGAGCGGACGTTGCCGCTGATCCGGCAGAAACTTCGCGGCAATGATCGCGCCATCCGGCAGCGTGATGCCGATCTTGTGGGCGTCTCCATCAGACGCCAGCCAGAAGACCCGGTAGTCGCGGCCGAGGCGGCGATGCAGGCTGGCGAGGCTAAGGCCGCTCGGCTTGTCCGCCGTCGCTAGCTGGCCCGGCGCAAGGCCCTCGATGTCTAGTTGTGGAAAAGCCCGCGCGATGTCGGCGAACAGCCGCGGCCGCGCGGCCGCGGGCGCCGCGGCGAGAAGCTGGACCGCGGCTGCGAGCTGACTGTGGCCGCGATCGATCAGGGGATCAGGCTGGTCAGGCCGATGAATGAGAAAGGTTGCGATGATGATCAGATGAATCGCGGCCATCGAGGTGATCACCAGCGCAGCGATCTGCCCGCTGATACCCTTAAGATTCAGAAAGCCTGAGAGCTGCACGATCATCCGTCTTTCGCCGGCCCGACCGCGTCCACATTGGGGGTGAACATATAACCCCCGGACCGCACCGTCTTGATCATGGTGGCGTCCTGCGGGTCGGTCTCGATCTTGCGCCGGATCCGGCTGACCAGCACGTCGATGCTGCGTTCGAACGAGCCGGCGTTGCGGCCCTGGGTGAAATCCAGAAGGCTCTCGCGCGAAAGCACGCGTCCGGGCCGCTCGCAGAAGGTTCGCAGCAGGTCGAATTCGGCACTGGTCATCGCAACCCGCGCGCCCGCCGGATTGCGCAGTTCGCGCTGCCGGAAATCAATCCGCCAGCCCTGGAAGGCGAGCACGGTCGCGCCATTGGCGGCGCTGACAGTCAGGGCGGCCGCCTGCCGGCGCAGCACCGCATTGATCCGGGCCAGCAATTCGCGCGGATTGAAAGGCTTGGCGAGGTAGTCGTCCGCGCCCATTTCCAACCCGAGGATGCGATCGACGTCTTCGCCGCGCGCGGTGAGCATGATGATCGGGGTTTGCGATTCCGCGCGGACCTTTCGGCACAGGCTGAGCCCGTCCTCGCCCGGCAGCATGACGTCGAGAATGAGCAGATCGACGCGATGGTCGGCGAGGGCCCGGACCATCGCTTGTCCATCGGTCGCCGTCATGACATTGCAGCCATTGGCGCCGAGGTATTTTGCGATCAGCGTGCGCGTCTCGCGGTCGTCTTCCACAATGAGAATGTTTGGCGCAGCCATGGCCATACGCACCTTTGTCCATGATTCGGGAGCATCGATGAAGGATTTTTGTTTCGAAATGTTTCTGACGCCGCCCTTGCAACACGATGCAACATGCCCCTGAGGCGATAAAAAGACCTTGTTAAGATTGTTAACCCTAACGTCGAGGTGCCCTGCAACGCTCTTCGGAGGCCTCATGACATCAATATCCGCGACATCCAATAGCGGCTACCAGTCCCCGCTCCAGAAACTGCAGGACGAGCTGCAGGCGGAAGTAAGCTCCGGAGCTATCAGCTCGTCCGATCAGAGCGCCCTATCCTCCGCGCTGACGGACATCGATTCCTCGCTGCAGAGCAGCAATCCGAGCAATTCGACCAGCGGCACGAATTCGCCTCCCGGCGACCTGCAGTCAAAGATCAACACCCTGATTGCCGGCGAAGTGTCCAGCGGCAACCTGACCGGTGCTCAGGCCACGGAACTGCAGGGTGTATTCGAGGCGGCGTTCGCCAGCGGCGCTGGCGGCGCTGGCAATTCGGGCGGCGCGGGCTCTGCTGGTGCCGGTGCCGCCAGTGCCGCCGGCGCTCCGGTTGGTGCCGACGGTCAACATGGCGCCCGCGGCGCGCACCACGGTCATCACGGCGGCCATGGCGGAACACCGCCCGCTGACAGTTCGTCCACGACCGGCAGCACAAGCAGCAGTCTGTCGGGCACCAGCTCCCCCGAGGACATCCTGCAGCAGTTTCTGCAATCGCTGCAGAATTCGCTGTCGGCCTCGTCACCCTCGTTGTACGGCGCAACGGGAACCTCCGACCCCGGCAGCAACAACAGCAGCGGATCATTCTCGGCGCTTCTGATCAACTACCAAACCTGACCTCAAGACCACGATGGGACTCGCAAGTCAGCCAGTCATCATCGTTGTCCGAGGAAGCAACCATTAAGGATGAGCTCGAACGGCGTGTCGCGGTGTTCGGCGGCAATCATTTTGGAATGTGCCCGACGATCAAGCTGCACGGCGTTGAGTTTGGCGCCGTGCCGCCGCCACCCCGGAGCAGGGTCGTTGAGGCCCACCCCTGACCAACAGGCTTCCTGGTGAAACCGGCTGGTGGATGGCTCAAAACAAGCCGATAGAACCAGTGTATGGCTGGCCCGGCAGGTTAGCAAGCAACGGCGTGTCGACATATTTCATGACGCCGGTCTGATCGATGACGAACAGCGGCCGGTAGTTCCGGGCATGGATGTCCTCGACCATCGCCATGCGGCGATTGTCCAGCATCAGCCAGTGGCCGTCGAGCCGCGCGGCGGCGACCGCATGGTCCTCGCCGAGCAGAGTGTCGCGTATGATCACAATGCGCAAATCGACGGGCGAGAGGCCGGCCAGGCGCAAGGCCACGAACTTGGCGATGGCGTAGTCTTCGCAATCGCCGGCGCCATGCGCGAATGTGACGAGCGGCGTACTCCAGACGTCGGTCGCGCCATACTGCGCCAGATCGCTCATCGGCCTGATCGCCAGATTGATCGCGCGATTGATCTCGCCGAGGCGGGCGCGGCCTTCGCGGGCTCTCGCGTTGTCCACGATGGCTAGAAATCGAAGGGCCGCCGGAGATGAGCAATGATCGCGATCCCCATCGCAAAGCGCCAGTTGCACCCCGTCATCGCCGAGCTGGCGCCCGGCATCCTGCCATTTTTGCCACACGGCGCCCGCGGACGGAACGGCAGCGAAAAGTCCGAACGGCTCAGTGGACCTGTCGGTCAGTTCCGCCACGCCGGATGAATCCAGTTCCGCGGCTTTGAG
Source organism: Bradyrhizobium sp. (assembly GCF_049512235.1). GTDB lineage: Bacteria > Pseudomonadota > Alphaproteobacteria > Rhizobiales > Xanthobacteraceae > Bradyrhizobium. The sequence continues at coordinate 5,596 of NZ_JBEKXH010000015.1, read as the reverse complement.
ATTCACCGCCGGCCCGAACCAGGCCATGCCGCAGGCGAGTATAATGGCACGCCAAGCGCGCGATTGAACGGATAGCCCCATCTGTAGCCCCGACGTCCGGGCATCGGCGAAGCTCGATCGCCAGTTCGGGCCCGGATCGTTTCGCGGGCGATGATGGAAGCAGGGGCTTTTATTCCACTTAAAGCCGGCCGCGGGCGGGCAGGAAAGCGCGAAACGGACTGAAATCCGCCTCTACCGGTCGCTGACAATTTTAAATATCGCGATGGTCCTGAGGTAAAGACACCTCGTTCGGCAGGCGCAGGACATGCTCAGGTTGTATTGGGCGATTTTCGCAAGATATGGCTCTTCGGCCGCAAGCCCGACTATGTTATTTGGATCACAGTTTTGGCTGAAGAATTGGGGCAGTATCGAGCAAGGGACTACAGGGCAAAGATCATACAAGCAATGGCGTGCGACGCTATTCATCAAGTTACTTGTAACATCGGTATGATTCCAGATCTATACTTAAAAAGTCACCGATAAACACCGCCGTCGGTCAAAAATAGATAGTATGGGTATCAGATTAAGGCTCAGCGGGGACCGGTTGCACTGAGCTATCACAAGCTAGGGATGGTTTTTTCGTGGAGTGGCAAGTGATATGCAAGTTTAGACTGCTGAAAATTATATAATTATTAACCTTTGACGGTGGCCTTTTGAATTATTCCGGCCTATTCGACGCCAAACGCATCGCGGACGGTTCTGGCCTGCATTCCAGTGGCCACGTCCACGTCGAGACGGTTTATCCGCACCCCACCCATGCCCCCGCGGGTGCGATTGTCGTCCCGGACGCGCAGCTATTGTTCAACGGGGATTTCAAGCGCTCCGGCGTCGACCTGGTCCTTTCCAGGGACGGCCGCGAGCTGGTCTTGCAGGATTACTTCAAGGGCGAGAAGCGCGCCGCGCTGTCGTCGCCCGATGGTGCGCACCTCACCGGCGACATCATCGACGCACTCACCGGGCATACCCAGTTCGCACAGGCGGACGCCAGCGCAGCCGGCGGCAAGGTTATCGGCCACGTCACCAAGCTTGCGGGCACCGCGACCGCCACCCGTAACGGCGTCTCGATCACTCTGCACCTGGGCGACAACGTCGAAAAAGGCGACGTGGTGCAGTCCGGCTCCGATTCGACGCTCGGCATTACGTTCATCGATGGCACCGTGTTCGGGCTGTTATCGAACGCCAGGATGGTGCTCAACGATATGGTCTACGACCCGAACGGGTCGAACAATTCCTCGCTGCTCAGTCTGGTCGCGGGGACCATCTCTTTCGTCGCCGGCGAGACCGCCAAACACGGCGACATGAAAGTCGATACGCCGGTCGCGACCATGGGCATCCGGGGCACCGCGGTGCTGGTCGAGATCGACTTCACCGTGCCCGGCCAGGGCGGCACGCCGGATGCGAAATTCCAGGTCCTGGTCGAGCCGGACGGCACCACGGGTTCGTACATCCTGTTCGACAAGAACACGCTAACTCCGATCGCCACCGTCAATCAGGCCGGGCAGCAAATCCATATCAGCCAGGGCCAGGTCAGCATCACCAATGAGCCACTGTCGCCTGATTTGCAGAAGCTCATCACCGACGTGTTCACGCTGAAGTTCACCGACAACAGCAACCCCAAAACCTTCCAGCATTTTACCGATTCGATCACTCCCCAGGCATTGCAGCCGATCATACTGGCCAACCAAACAATCGCGGTCCCGATTATCGCGATCGTCAACCTGGCCGAAAATTCGCCGCCTGCGGAATCATCAAACGGGCCAATCAACTCTATACAGCACATTGACCAGGCGCCGACCGTCGCCAGCTTCGGCGGCTCACTGACCGCGCTTCCCGACACGGTAGGCAGTTCGGTGATCGATACGGCGTCCGGCACGATCCGTTTTGCCGACATCAATGCCGGCGATCTTCCGACCGTCAAGACGACGTTCACTTCGTTCACCTATCAGAACCCCGCGCACACCTACATCACCGCGACGCTGAACGCCCTGCAGCGGGCAGACATCGCGGCGGTGGAAGCTAATCTGGTCGTGACCCCCCGTCCCGACAACAACAACAACGGCTCGGCGAATTGGACCTACAGCGTGCCGAACACGGCCGTCGAGTTCCTTGCCGCCGGCGAGACGCTGACTTTGACCTACACGGCCGAGGTCGATTCGAATTACGCTCCGGAGGATCTGGCGTCGTTTCAGACCTTCACCGTCACGATGACCGGCACCAATGATGCTCCGGTCATTACCAGCAGCGCACCGACCATTGCCTTTGCCGGCGGCATCAGCACACCCGGCGGGGATCTGACCGCAAAGGTGCCGACCAAGGGAACGCTGTCATTTGACGACGTAAATCTCACCGACACCCATACGGTGTCTACGGCGCTGGCGAGCGCGGTGCTGTCCGGAGCCGGTGTCCAACCCGGAACCAGCGTGCCGCCCGGCCCTCTGCAAGTATTTGAAACGGCGCTCTCCGCGTCGATTGCGGCCGACAGTACCGGGACAGGTTACGGAACGATCGACTGGAGCCTTGCCAACCTTCCGGTCTACCTGGCGGATTTCATACCCAAGGGAGACACGCTCACACTCACTTATACTGTAACCGTGGGGGATGAGCATAACGCAACCTCTACGCAGGACGTCGTTGTCACGATTACCGGCACCGACACTGCCGCGGTGGTCTGGATCGCCACCACAACGACAGGTTCGCCTTCGGCGGGGCTTTGGAGCGATCCGTCGAACTGGGAAACCGGCACCGTTCCAACCGCAAGTGATGATGCCATCGTCATTACCGATCAGCTGATCGGTCTGACGCCCCATTACCCTGTCGAGATCAACGCCCCGGCATTCGCCAAATCCCTGACCATGAACGACTTCGGAGCGACGCCCCCGGAGCTCGACAACCACAGCGCGCTGACGATCGGCGGCACCTTCGAACTGATCGCCGACTCGATCTTCGACAACGCCGGAACCGCCGTGGTGGGCGGCTTGCTGGAAGTCCTGGACAGCAGCCAGTTCACCAATTCCGGTTCGGTCACCCTGGCCAACGGCGGCGATTTGAAGGATTCCAGCAAGATTTCAAATCTGGGAACGATCGAGCTATCCGGTGGCACGCTCAACGTTCTGGTCGATGTCGACAATGCCGGTGGGACCATCCAGGTCGACGGCGGCCTCACGCTGACGCTGAACGGGGCGACCATCAGCGGCGGCACCATCAGTGATTACAGCACGGTCTCGTGCAGCATCGTGGCCGCGGACATCGAGATTACCGGTTCGAGCGCGATCAACGGCGGCGCCAGCCTCAACAACGGCAACGTCACGGTCGAGGGCGGCGCGACATTGACGCTGGACAACGTTACGGTGACCGGCACCATGTTCACCGACACCGCGAGCTGTGCGATCATCCGGATCGACACTGACGACACGCTGACGCTGGACGGCGTCACCATCAACGGCGGCACCGTCACCGACAGCGGCACGGTCCATGTCGACCGCGGCCAGACCATGAAGCTGAACGGTGTGGCGCTCTCCGGCGGCGCGATCAGCGATGCCGGCACCATCGAGATCACCGGCGACAGCTCGATCACGAGCGATGCGCTTTGCAACAGCCGGCTGATGGTGGATAGCGGCAAGACGCTGACGCTTGGTGGCACCACCACCACCATCAGCGGCGGATTCTTGACTAATGACGGCGCGGTCAATTCGACCGGCAGCGGCGCCTTCACCGATGTCTGCATCACCAACACTGGTCTAATCGAGGCGACCAGCGGCATTTTGACGATCGATGCCGCCATGCTCCTGACCATCACCAATTCGGGTACGATCAAGGCCGATCGCGGCGAGCTCGACATCACCCGCGAAGCGGTGACCAACAGCGGGACGCTGCAGGCGATCGATGATAGCACGCTGAAGCTGACAACGGTGATGGTGACCAGCACCGGCGGCACGGTGACGGTCAGCTCAGGATCGACGCTTGATCTGGCGGGCGCGGCGATCAGCGGTGGCACGCTCGGCAATTCCGGCCAGATCAATGTCTCTGGCTGCGGCAATGCGCTGGATGGCGTGACCGTAACCGTCAATTGCGCGCTCGAGGTTCTCGCCGGCGGCGCGCTGCTGCTTGACCAGGGCACCAAGCTCGCCAATGGCGGCGGGACCCTTACGGTCGACGGCGCCGCGACGCTGACGCTGACCGGCGCCAGCATCAGCGGCGGCACCATCAACGCTTACAGCACGGTCTCGGACAGCATCCTGGTCGGCGACATCGACGTCGCCGGATCGAGCAAGATCAGCGATGTCAGCCTTAACAAGGGCTGTGTCACGACCGAGAGCGGCGTCACGCTGACGCTGGACAACGACACGGTGACCGACACCGCCTTCACCGATATCCGCGCCACCGGCAGCATCATTCAGATCGACGATGGTGCCATGCTGACGCTCGACGGCGTCACCATCAACCGCGGCGCCATCAATGACGGCACGGCCAGCGGTACGGTCACCGACGCCGGCACGGTCTTCGGCAGCATTGACGTCACCGGGTCGGGCAAGATCGGCAATGCCAGCCTGAATTATGGTGGGGTGACCATCGCGAGCGGCGTGACGCTGACACTGGACGATGACACGGTGACCGGTACGACCTTCACCGAGGCCGCGACCGGCGCCATCCTCCGGATTGACGACGGCACCACGCTGACGCTGGACGGCGCCACCATCAATGGCGGCGCCATCGAAGATGGCACGGCTGGCGGCACGGTCACCGACGCCGGCGCATTTTTCGGCAGCATTGATGTCACCGGATCGAGCAAGATCGGTAATGCCAGCCTGAACTACGGAGGTGTGACGGTCGAGAGCGGCGTGACGCTGACGCTGGATAACGACGCGGTAACCGGGACGACGTTCACTGACGCGGCGACCGGGGCCATCCTCCAGATCGACGACGGCACCACGCTGATTTTATCCGGCGTGACCATCGATAGCGGCACCATCAACGATGGCACGTCCAGCGGCAGCGGCGGCACCATCGATGTCATCGGCGCCAGCGAGATCGACGGCGCTAATCTCAACAATGGACACCTCAGGATCGAGCAAGGCATCTCGCTGACGCTGGACAATGTGACGGTGACCGGCACCAGCTTCGAGGTGGATGGCGCAATCAGCTCCGCGACCGGGAATTTGATCCTTCAGGACGGAACCACAATAAGCGGCAGCCAGCTGCAGATTGATAGTGCCGACCAGCTAACGCTGAACGACGCCACCATCAGCGGCGGAACGATCACCGACAACGGCACGATCGATGTCATCGGCGACAGCACGATGAGCGGCAGCACGATCGACAGCGGCTCAACGATCGGGCCGCTGGCGACGCCGACCTACAGTTGGGTCGATGGGACCAGCGGGGATTGGGGCACCGCGGCGGACTGGTCGGGCGGGGTGGTTCCTGGTGGCAAGAGCAATGCGGCGATCGGCGGCACCGGCACGGAGACGGTGACGGTATCCAGCAATCAGTCGGTCAATGTTCTGACGCTGAGCGATGCCAATGCGACGCTTGCGGTGACCAATTTCGCGACGCTGTC
>NZ_JBEKXH010000014.1:0-33996 GCF_049512235.1 Bradyrhizobium sp. | reverse complement strand
TTAGCCCGCTGCGCCCGCCCGTCGCACGCGCCAGATTGCCAGCTTGGCGGCGCCAACCAGGTCGAGCGGCTGCAGAAAATCCGGTATCTCGCCGCGGGCGAGGCCCGCGGCGAGGCCATCCGGCGCCAGCTGTTTGAACTCGAGCTGTTCCAGACTGCCGCGACACAGGACGATGTAGTCGACTTGCCGTTCCCTCAGGATTTGCTGCGCCTCGCGAGTCGTCCCCAGCATGACGCGCAGCATCGCGAGGTTGCCGTCATTGTTGCGATGATAGGGGGCTGCAAAGATCGAGTGTTCGGTGGCGGCCAGGATCGCCGGACCGAGGTCGATCGGCGCCATCACGCGGCCGCGCGGCAGACCTGCGAGCGGCGCTACGCTGGAAACGGTCCGACAGGAGGAGGCCGCATCCTCTGGCGCAATCGTCCAGTGCGGCCTCATCCGGTCGATCACGGGCCGGGCGGCGAGGCCATAGCCGACAAAGCTCGCCGGCGAGGCGATTAGCGCCAGCAGCAGCAGTTTTCGACCCCGCGCACAGGCGGGCCACAGGATGGCAAGGCTGACCGCAAAAATCGGCGCGGCCACCATGGTCGCGCCCGCCGCGCCGCGCATCTGCCACAGGCTGATCCCGATCAGCGCCGCCAAGGTGACGGCGGCAATCAGCAGCGGAAATCGGCAACCTGGTGGGCTGCGGAAAATTGTCGCCACCGCCAGTGCTAATGTCAGCGCGGGGAAGCCAAAGTAGCCGGGAATTTTCTGCGGCTCCAGTTGCAGCAGGGTTTGCAAGGACATGGTCTCGGCTACATGGTCGAGCCAGATCGAGACCACCAGCGGATCGACCGCCGCATAGGGCGATGCCAGGCATCCCGGAAATAAATTGAAAAAGGCCGCAAGCAGGATCAGCCCGCTGGCCGCTGCCGCGGCGGCGCGCGCGGCCATCGTGGATCGCCAGGCATCGACACCGGCTGTTATCATCAGGCTGAGGCCGCCGCCTGCGATCAGCAGCAGAAATGGCCCTCCAAAGGCATCGCATACCGGGGCGGGAAGCGAATGCGGGGGCAAAAGCGCTGCGGCGAGAAGCATCGACGAACCCGCCAATGTCGCGCCGAACGCGAAAATTTGAGGCGATACGATCCTGCCACGCCAGACCAGCAGGCCTGCAATAGCGACGCAGGCCGTTGCGATCGCCGGCAGCATCTCCAGTCCGACCGCAAGCGACAGGGTTGCCGCGATGCCGGCAAGCGAAGCGTCGACACGGCTGCGCTCGATCCGGCTTGCGAACATCAGAAAGGCCAGCAGCAGCGTGATCTGAAAATTGTGGTGATCGATGGCGCCGGCGCGGAAGTGAACCAGAGACGGGACGGACAGCGCGGCGAGGATAATAGCGGCCAGCTGCACCGCGTGCAGATTCGCGCCATCACTCATTCGTTTGGCGATGGCGGCAACCAGAACAAGGCTCGCGCCGAATAGCAGCGTCGGCCACAGCACCAGAGTGGTGGCTTCCGCCCCCTGCATTCCCAGAAGTGGCCTCAGCAACAGGATCAGCGCCGCCAGTGGCGCGTCGACCACGCGCGACCAGTGCATCAGGGTGCCCGGCGGATCCAGCCGGTGCTGCATCAGGTCAAACCAGCCTTGGCCGGCGATCAGGTCTCTCACTTCGGTCAGCCGCATGGCGTCGTCGGTCGACATGGCGTCGAACAGGCCGGTCCGGTAAGCGGGCGCAGCCAAGGCCAGTGCGACCGCGGCGCACAGCATCGCAATCACAATAAACGCGTTCGCTGGCCCGCGCGCGAGTGCCGGGCTACCGGTGATCGCAGCGGAATAGTTCGACATCACAGATCCTCAGGTCATCCCGAGGTAATCTGTTAAAGTTTTCGAAAGCTTTAAATACTTCCGCGATTTTGACGAGACGCGGTGATATTCAGCGCTCCGCGTCGATGCCCGTGGGAGCTGGGCCCGCGAACGGAACCAGCATCAGCCCCACGAGCGCCGCGGCGGCGAGCAGGGCCCAGGCCTCGTTCGTGCTGAGCGCAAACGCGGCCTTCTCCACCATCGGACGAACATAGGCCTCGATGGTGGCGTCCGACACGTCAGGCGGCCGATGCAGAAACAAATCGACGTCAAGCCCGATCGCCCGCGCCGCCGACACGTCGCCCGCGATCAGGCGGTCGCGCAGCGCTTCGGCATGGGCTCCGGTACGCCCATATAGGATGGTGTCGATCAGCGCGATCCCGATCGCGCCGCCGAGGTTGCGCATCAGATTGAACAGGCCGCTGGCGTCGGGCACGCGCGCGGGCGTCAAACAGCCCAGCGCCAGCCGGGTCGGCGGCAGCAGGCAGAACATGATCGCCACCCCGCGCACCACTTGCGGCCAGAACATCTCGTCGAAATCGGCAACCCGGCTCTGGGTGGCGCTGTAACCCAGACCGAGCGCAAACAGCCCGAAGCCCGCGGCCGATAACCAGCGCGGATCGAACCTGCTCTCCATCATGCCGGCAATCGGCGCCACGATCAGTTGTGCCATGCCGGTGACAAGCATGATGGTGCCGATTTCGAACGCGTCGTGACGCCGGACATAAGCGAGAAAGACCGGCATCAGATAGACCGACCCGAACAGTCCGATCCCAAGGCAGAAACTGAGCGCGCAGCCGACCGTGAACGAGCGGATGCTCAGCGTTGAGAGCTCGACCAGGGGATGCGGCGCCCTGAGCGTTCGGACGGCGAAGGCCGTCGCGGCGACTGCACTGAGCAGGAACAGCACCGCGCAGAGGGGAGAAAGCCAGCCATATTGCGGCGCTTCCTTGAGCCCGATCTCCAGGCTTGAAAGCGAGGTCGCCATCAGCATCAACGCATAGGCATCGAACGCAGTCAAATTGCTGAAGTCCGGTTTCTCGGCCGGCAGCAGGAAGGGCGTGGCGGCGGCCGCCACGATGCCGGGCACGACGTTGATCAGAAACAGCCACTGCCAGGAATAGGTCTCGGTGATCCAGCCACCGGCCACCGGCCCGACGGTCGGCGCCAGCACCGCCATGATGCCGGCCATCGTGGTCGCGATCGGATGCAGACGGATGGGAAACAGCAGGAAGACGGCGGAAAAAACCGCGGGGATCAGCGTGCCGCCGGCAAACCCCTGCAGCACACGGAAGCTGACCAGCATCGAGAAACTGTTGCTGAAAGCGCAGCCGATCGAGGCCAGGACAAAGAGGCTGATCGCGCCGACGAACAGCCAGCGCAGCGTCAGGACGCGCGTCAACCACCCGGTCAGCGGAATGGCGATGATTTCGGCGATCAGATACGCCGTCTGGATCCAGCTCATGGCATCGCGCGATATCGACAATGCATGCTGAATCGTGGGCAGCGACGTCGCGACCACCTGGATGTCAAGGATCGCCATGAACATGCCGAGGCACATCAGAACGAAACCCAGCCATGTGGCGGCGCGCGTCTCGCACGGCGCGATGGCCAGCTCAGACATGAGCATCCCGCACGATGATCCCGCGAGAGGCGGCGAGCGCGCTGTTTTCGGCCCGGATCCGGATCGTGAGCACCAACGCGTTGAGGATCGTAAAGACAGCGGCGACGAGCGGCAGCTTTAGCACCAGCGGAAGCAGGATGATCTCGGCGCCAACCACGACATAGTTGGGATGCGACAGGAACCGGTAGGGTCCGCTCGACACCAAAGGCTCTCCCGGCAGAACAATGATCCGCGTTGTCCAGCGCGAGCCGAGCGTCCACATCACCCAGCCACGAAAACCCTGCAAGCCGATATAGAAAAGCAAGGCGACGCTGTTCAACGCATGATCGCGTCCGAGCAGCCATAGCGACAGCAGCCATGCCAAATGCACGGCCACGATCAGCGGGTAATGCCCGGGTGCGATCTCGAACGCGCCGCGCGCCAAAAGCCTTTGGGTGTTGCGACGCGCCAGCACGAGTTCGCCGGCGCGCTGCAGCGTCACCGCCGCCAGCAATATTTCCGCCGCGGTCACGCGGCGTGCCGCAGCGCGACGCAGCTCGCCGTGAATCCCGGTCCAAGCGCCGTCAACAGCGAGCGGGCTGGCAGCCCTTTGGCGCGAGCCTGCTCAAGCACGAACAGCACCGTGGGCGACGACATGTTGCCGAAATCGGCGATCACCTGCCGTTCGCAGTCGAGCGTACCCTGACCGAGCGCGAAAGCGGTTTCCAGCGCGTCGATGACCTTGGTGCCGCCGGGATGGCAGATGAAGCGGTCGATGTCGGCCATCGAAAGCCGCATCCGCGCCAGAATCTGCACCACGGCGGGATTGAGATGGTCGGTGACGAAAGTGGGGATGGTGCGTTGGAAGATGACGCCGAACCCTTCCGGATCGACGCTCCAGCCCATGATGCCGAGCGTGTCGGGCCACAAATGTTCGCCGGCATCCTCGATCTCGGTCGCACCGCCATCGCCGGCGCGCAGGATGATCGCGGCGGCGCCGTCGCCGAACAGGCTGATGGCGACAATGTTGGCCTTGGTGAGTTCGTCGTGACGAAGCGCCAGCGAGCACAGCTCGATCGCCACCAGCAGCACGTTGGTGCCCGGTCGCGCCTTTGCCAGCCGCGCCGCGATCGACAGGCCGGAAACCCCGCCGGCACAGCCGAGGCCGAACACCGGCACGCGCATCACGTCGGATCGGAAACCCATGGCACGGGCGACGCGCGCCTCGAGGCTCGGCGTTGCGATGCCCGTCGATGATACGGTCACGACGGTGTCGATATCGCCACCGGCAAGATCCGCGCTCGAAAGCGCCTTCTGCGCAGCATCGACGAATAGCGCCTCGGCCCCTTCGAGGAAGGCCTCGGTACGTTCCGGCCAGCCGCGCGGTTCAAGATACCATTCGAATGGTTTGACGCCGTGACGCTTGATGATGCCGGTATTGGCAAAGAGACTGGAGAACGTCGAGAATTCCGGAAAGCGTGGCCCGAATACATCCCACGCCGCGGCCAGGACATCCTTCTGCAAGAACACGTTGGGAGGGACCGAGGTGGCCAGCGAAACGAGGGCAGCCGTGGGCATTGCGAGGGTCGCTCCTGTGTCTTCCGATCGCCATCAGGATAAAAAACATCGGTGCAGCCCCAATAATTCCGTTGATCGTGGAAAATCACCGGCCAAGGGAATCACGCAAATCTTGGGGTCCTGCTTGTCGTCCTCTCAAGAACGCAAAGACGTTGATTTCAAGGCCGCCGCCGGACGCGGGCTGGATTCCTGTTGCGGACCCTGCGCGGCCCGGGCGGTCGAACAGGTCCGCTGGCCGCATCAACTCCGGCGCATTTGAGATGTGCCCGGCATGGTGCATTCGGCTAGCCGGAAGCTGCCGGCGGAGCGCCGCGGCCAATCGCGAATTGACCGACCGGGCCCTCGACGTGGAATTCGATGCCGGTCATCTTCGCGAACAGATCGATATCGACCGTGCCGATCGCGCATCCGCCCAGCCCCATATCGGTTGCCATCATGTAGAGCGTTTGACTCAATACGCCGACATCCTTTAAAATCAGCGCATATGCGATAGCGCTGTACTTCCACGAAACGCGTCCAAAGCGTGCCGCGATCGTGATCAGGATCTGCGGCGGCGCTGGTGCGTCCATCGCGAATTGAGCTGACACGAGCACCGCTTCAAGCACGTCGGCGCGCGCATCGATCGGCACCAGCACGTGTCGGTCGGCGTCGTAATGATAGAAGCCGCGTGCCAGTCCCTGGCAATTGGCGACGGCCAGATAGAGCTCGAGCTCGTAAGCGCTGCCTGCAGACGGATAAGGCCTGGCGGCGTAAGCGATGACAGGACTGCCGTCGTCGTCGGGGTCGAGCGGGCTTACCCATTTCGACTGGACACGCGCGCTCAAATCGAGCAGCTGCGAAAGTTCGGCGAGCGTGATCGGATGCCGGTCGTCGAATTCGCGCGTCGAATGTCGTTCATGCAGCAGCCTTGCCGCCGGTGAGAGGAGCTCTAAAGAAGCGGCCGATCGCGCGAGAAGATCGATCTCTTTTCCGGGCCAGCGCGGCCGTACCGCGGGCAGCGGAGGCAGGACGCCGGCATGTGGAAAAATCCCGCCCAGCGGGTTGGCCTGCCGGCCTTCGGTGCTGCGGGTGTGGAACAGAAGATCGTGAAAATCCCAGAGCACGAGGTCGTCGTCGCCCTCGGCGGAACGGAGACCGGTGCCGCTGTCGGCGGCTGGCTTGAACAGGATTTGGCAATCCACCAGCAGGGCGAGAAGCTCGCCCCCCGGGAACCCTTCCTGCCGCCGCAGCTTTGTGATCTTTTGCGGTGTAGACAGCAAAGCGAGGGTGGCTGCGACCTTGGGATCGCAGATCCGGAACAGGGCTCCCGCACGCGGAGATTCCAGCACCATCTCGTGGCCGCGACGCCGCAGATACGCAAACCGCGACAGCACGACAACCTCGTCGGCGCCGAGCCTGGGCATGTTTGGCCAATAATCCGGAGCCTGCGGTTCGATGACAACCTGGTCCTCGTTGCCGTCCGCGGGCCCGAGCCGGTACTCCAGGAGACCGCGTCGGGCCAAGCGCCGGACCAGCAGATCGATCTCCTGGTCGACGGCGCTGCCGTCGGGCGCCAACGAGGCGAGTGCCAGACCCGTGCGCAGGACCTTTGCGCGATCCAGCGTAGCGGCGCTGAACTTTCCCAGGCCGACCGAAAGACCATCGAAACAGGCGACAATACTTCCGTCGGCCTGCGCTTCGAGCATGATGTGACCGCCCATCCGGGCGGAAAGGACGGCTGGAGCGATCCGCCGCCCCTTCTTTGTTGCGGGAGCGCGCAAGCCGGTATGACCCTCAGCTATGGGGGAGGAACGGAGTGAGTTCGCCTTCCGGGAGCGGCCGCTCTCGCCATCCGAGTTTGACCGGGACATCGTAAAGTCGGCCTGGCGCGAAACGGCGATAGAAATGCCGCAGTCCGGGAACGATGACCCGGACCACCGGGACCTCGACGTCGGGCCGCGTCTGATCGAGGACGAGAAAATCGAGGCCGGCGCGCCCTGCGATCGCAACGCAAGCATTGACCTGCTCGCGCGTGTTGTCGATGCGGCCGAGATCGAGGCCGCAGCATGGCTGTCCGGTCGGATTGTCGATGGGCGTCAAAAACGGATGGTCCTGCAGGCGCAACGGATTGGTGCCGTCGAGGCTCGGTTTCTCGCCGGTCCCGCCGTCCATCAGGCCGATGGACAGGAACTGGTTCAGCTCGGTCAGCGCGCGCAGCAAGGCAATGCGGCGGTCGAAATGCGCGCCAGAGCCAAATTCAATATTTTCCTGGCCGTTCCGCATCCAGTGCGAGATCGCCACAAAGGAGGGAATGCCGAGATCGCTAGTGACATCGAGCACCCAAAGCCGCCGGCCCGTTTCGGCTAGCTGGGTCTGCAGATCGCGGACGTAGGAATCGTCGAACTGGCCGAGATCCAGTGCTGGCCGTTGCAAGCGGTTGTACCACCAGATGGCATACGAATCGCGTTCCACCAGCTCGAGAAATCCCTGGACGATGGCTTCCTCGAGCGTGTTGCCGGCGGCGCAGCCGTTGGAATCGGCCTGGAATGCGGCAGGACCGCTGTAGAAGAAATACAACTGGGTGGTTGGAAGGTATTTGAAGCGCTGGTCGCGCAGCGACCAGACCGGTGTCCACTCGATCCTGGCTGATGGATCGAATGGAGGCGGGGCCGGCTGCGTCTCGTGTGAGTGGTCGTGCGAAGTCTGATCCGCTTGCGATTGCGCGTCGCTGAAAAGCAGGACGTCGTTAGGCAGGATGGCATCGCCTGGTGCGAAATCCGTGAACCGGCGTTTCATCCTGATCTCGTCGCCCTGAAAAATGCCCGAATAGCGCTCGATCGCCTCCATCAGCGCGCTGGCTTCGCCCTGCTCGGCGGTGCTGCCCTTGCCGAAGCTGCCGCCGCTCAGTCCCGCCCTCAGCTGATTGACGTTCTGGGCCGGTGCCGAAAAATTGTGCGCCGCATAATAGTTGGTGTTCATGGGCAAATCGGCTTCGATCCGCTCGAGCCGCGTGACCACCCCCGTGAGAGGGCTGACGTGCTTGCGGAAACGCGCCACGGTGGCCCGCGACGACACGGTCCGGTATCCACCGCTCGTCATGACGAGCTTGGCGCCGCCGGCCAGTTCGATCGGCACCGGCGCGCGGCGCGGGTCGAGCAGTTTCTTGCGGCCGCAAGTCGGGCATTGCGGTCGGGCTGCGACGTAATGCTTGACGACGGCCGCCCCCAAAAGGTCGAGACTGATGATGTGATCGCGCAATTCGGTGCGAAAGTCGGTGGCGATCGATTTGGCGATTTCGACCGCGGCAAACTGGATGGCGCCTTGTCCGACCATGTTGCGCGCGAGAGGTGACACGGCGACAGCGCGCGCCGCGCCGCGGTCGAGAAACCCCTTGACCTCCCGGTTCCGTATCATGCGATCGAACAGGCAGGTCCAGCAGGCGCCGTGGCCGGGGTCGAACACGGGACCCACCAGCGGGAAAGCGCCGGAGGGCTGGACCAGCAGCCATCGCCTTCGGTCCGCTACGCGCTGCCGGTTCAATTCGGTCAGTCGTGATTCGAGATAGTCGCTCACCAGCGTGACCGTCAGGTCCGGGGAGCGCTTGACGACGCGAACGCCGAGCTCGCTCAGGGCAGCACCGAGTTCGGTTGCGCCCTGCACGTCGATCGACTGAATGCCCACGCGACAATTCCCGAGAGTTTTCTCCGCAGTCCCGGGCGGCAGGCCGAGGGTTGCCCAAAAGCCGGCTACGGCACCAGCGGAAGCTTGCGAGGCCGGGACCAGATGCCGGCGCTCGATCAGGCGTTTGAGCGCTTCCTCGATTTTGTCGGCCGGAAATTTCGGTTCCAACTCGGCAACCAGATCCTGAAAGCTCTTGCCGCCTTCTCCGATCGCAGAGGCGAGCGCACAATAGAGCTCGCCGTGAAGAAAGAACTTCCGGTCTTCGGAATAAAGGCAGACAACGTCGGGAGGCAGCACATAGACGGTGAAATTCGGCGCAAACCGCGGGACGTTGTCGCGGTGGCTCGCAACTTTGATCCTGCGCTCGCCTGTCATGATGTCAGCGAGCCCGCCTTGCTCACCACTTCGGTTCGATGCAAGGCGTACTCTCCTACCACTGAACTTCCCTGGAACGGCTCGCGCGCCGGCATTCCCGGATAAGGTCGGAAACACGCTCGGCCACCGTGGCGGGCCTGCCTGCGCACGCGGACAGCATTGCAAAGAACACATATATCGAGCAACATTTAAGCAACACGTATTCTAAGCCAAACATCTTTTAGCAACAAATGTTTGGCCGGGTCGACCTCGTCGAACCCGGCCATGAACCACGTGCTGGCGTCAACGGAAGCTGAACGCAGGTCTGTTCTAGCAAAGGCGGCAAGCACCCCACGAAAGACAGCAGCCTGCGCAGCCAACTCCGCAACCGCAACCGCAACCTCCGCGGCAGCCGCATCCGCGGCATCCTCTGCATCCTCGGCAGCCACCACCGCAGCGGCAGCCGCGGGCTTCCTGGACCATGCCCCGAAGCGATCCGGTGTTCTCCTTGTCGAACACATAGAACGTCGCCAGGCTGACGTCGGAGATTTCTTCTTCACCGAGTGTGATCTCGTGAGCCGGTGCAACATTCGGCGTCCGCTGTATATCCTGCGTCGGCATCACTGCCGCGGATGCCCCGCCGACGAGAGAAAAAGTCAGCCCGGCGGCGCCCAACGCTGGTACTGCTTTCGCCGAACGCTTACGTTTCGAAGCCTGCTTCGCCCGTGACATATTCGCCTCCTCCATACCTAGTTAAAGATGCTCAGAGTCTAGCCGGCTCGGATAGTACGCTGTCGGAATCCAGCACGCAAGACGGGTCAGGCAGGATGATCTGTCTCAGGCACCCGCAATACGAAGATTTCACGTTCATGAACGACTCCTATGAATGGCTGTTCATGAAACGACTTGTTTATGAATAAGGTTCCGCCGTTCAGACACAAATCCGCAATCCAAATCCCGCCGACGCGGGCGCTCGTCGTGAACGCGCTGCTGGCTCGATGCATGCTCGTCACCCAGTCAAATGACTCAAAAATTGCTTTGAGGCCGGCCAGCACTTAGGCTTTTAATCCGGCATCGAGAGGGAAGCCGGGCGGCTTAATTCGGCGTCGCAATATCGATTGGTCGCACGGAGAAACTGACATGGTCTGTTATCCCGGACGTTTTGGCTGGTACGAGCTGCTGACGACAGACATGGCGGCTGCCAAGGCCTTTTACTCCAGCGTTGCGGGATGGGGTGCGCAGGACGCCTCAACGCCCGATCTCGCCTACAGCCTGTTTACCGCTG
Organism: Bradyrhizobium sp.; assembly: GCF_049512235.1. Lineage (GTDB taxonomy): Bacteria > Pseudomonadota > Alphaproteobacteria > Rhizobiales > Xanthobacteraceae > Bradyrhizobium. The sequence goes on along the minus strand of NZ_JBEKXH010000014.1, from coordinate 23,668 downwards.
GAAATGCCCCGGTGTGCGGGCTCATGGATCTGCCGCAGGAGGCGAGAAAAATGGGCGCGACGCCGAGGTGGGTTGGCTATGTTGGCGTCGACGACGTCGACGCTGCCGCCAACCGGATCAAGCATCTTGGCGGAGCCGTCTACGTTCCTCCGACCAACAGCAATATCGGTCGCATTTCGATCGTCGCCGACCGGCAATCAGCCACGTTTGCGCTGGTCACGGGGCTGAAACCTGGCCAACAGCCGCCGGACGATCCGGCCGAACCGGGGCACGTGGGCTGGCATGAGTTGCTCGCAGCCGACCGGGAGCAAGCGCTTGATTTCTATGGCCAGCTTTTCGGCTGGCGGAGAGCCGACGCCGACAGCGATCCGACGGATTGGAATATGGCGTTCGAAGCCGGCGGGCAGACGATCGGCAGCATGTGCACCAAACGTGCGATCGAGGCGGTTCCATTCTGGCTCTATTATTTCAATGTCAGGGATATCGACCTGGCCGTGGAACGCGTGAAGGCCGGCGGCGGCGAGCTCTTCGAGGGCCCGTTTGAAGCGCCCGGCAAGAGCTGGATCGTCCGATGCATCGACCCTCAGCGCGCCATTTTTGCGCTGCAGGGAAAGCGTAGCCCGGACCGGATCGGGCGAGCCTCTGGCTCGGAAGTCGGCTGGTCCACCGAGTGGAGCGGGATTTCATCGCGCGGCAGGTTGATCACCAGGCCCCGCGGCTAGGGCAGCGAGCATCAGGCGGCTTTGGCCGCCGCCGCTGCCGGCGGCTTTGGAAGCGGCTTGTCCTGCCGCTTCGACCAGGAGATGTAGTAGGCGACGACGGTCATGATCGCTATTCCCGTCACGCTGACGAAAATCTGCGCAAACAGCGAGCCCGAGCTCATCATCAATTCAAAATGTCCGACAAAGGACAGGAAGACGCCGACGCAAAATACCGCGAGCGACTGCTGACCGCAGACGATGAGCGGATCGAACACCTTCCACTGAAGGGCGGCCCAGTCCTTGGGCACAAACCTGATGACCAAAATCACGATCACCACGAAATGCAGGAAACGATAGGGCGCAAGATTGGTTTTATCGTTCGGATTGAAAGTTGAATAGAGCCAGTGCGGGAACATCGCGCCGAAATCCGGAAACCTGCCCGCCATCGTCATGACCAGTGCGAAGATCAGATAAGCGATGCAGAAATACAAGGTGATGGGGGCATTGATGATCGACAGATTCTTTCTGGCTCCGCCGAGCGCGCACCAGGAGCCGAACACAAACAGCACCTGCCAGCAATACGGGTTGAAGTACCATGTGCCGGCGGGATAGGCCCGCAAATTCCAGTCGAACTGCCGCGCCAGAAGCCACAGCGTGATCGACGCCAGCATCGTCAGGTTGGGCCGCCGCAGCATGATCCACAACACCGGCGGAAATAACCCCATCAACACGATATAAAGCGGCAGCACGTCGAGATTGACCGGCTTGAACTTCAGCAGCAAGCCCTGACGCAGCGTTTCGACGGCGCTGTCGACCAGGCCCGCGACATTGAACTCGTTGATGATCTCGGGATCGCTGTAACGCTGTGCGACATAACCGATCGAAACGATGTAGATGACGAACAGGATAATATGCGCGACATAGAGCTGCCAGACCCGCTTGGTCAGGCGGGTGGCGCCGACGATGAAGCCGCGTTCGAGCATCATCCGGGCGTAGACGAAAGAGGCGGTATATCCCGAGATAAATACGAACAGATCCGCGGCGTCGCTGAAGCCGTAATTTCGCGTGGTGATCCAGTTCACGACGTTGTCGGGAATATGATCCAGAAAAATCGCCCAGTTGGCGACCCCGCGAAACAGGTCGAGCCGGAGGTCGCGTCCTCTTTCAGGTAGGGTGGCGTTGATTTTCATGGGGACCGCTTCGAAGGGACGCTTTCGAGAGGATCGAGCTGCGGGACAAGGCGGCCAGCCAGACGGCGGCGCGATTGTCACGGCGCAGCATAATGACTATACCGGTCGGGAAAATGAAACATCCTAGGCTCGGAATCACCGTTCAAATTCCCGAAAGGTATCTCTATCCTATGCCGTTTCCGTCACGCGCTGCAATGCCGCATTTCACACGGGGGCCCGATCATCCATGACCGCACGCATCTTCAAGCCTGCCAAAAACGCGATGCAATCGGGGAAAGCCAAGACCAGGGAATGGCAGCTCGACTATGAACCGGAGCAGCCGCAGTCGATCGAACCGCTGATGGGCTGGACCTCATCCGGCGACATGAAGCAGCAGCTCACGATTCAATTCGACACCAAGGAAGAGGCCGTGGCCTATTGCCAGCGCGAGGGCATACCCTATCAGGTAAGTGAACCGAAGGAGCCGATCCGTCGGCAAGCCGCCTATGCCGACAATTTTGCATTTCGGCGTGTCGAACCCTGGACCCACTGAGGCTGGCATCGCGGGCGGGTCTGTCCTGCTATCTGCCTGAGCACGGAAAGTTCTGGGTTGCCTGAGGCGGCGTCGCAATGACACCATGATGACCACCCAGCTGCGCAAGTTGCGACGCACAATAAACCGCTGAAGGCCATGCCGCTTCACTCCACCACCGACCCCACCTCGTCCGATTTTGCCCGCAACGCGGAAAGCATGCGGGCGCTGGTCGCGGAGCTCAGGCAAAAGCTCGATTCCGTCTCCGGCGGCGGCGGCGAAGCCTCGCGTATCAGGCACACCTCCCGCGGCAAGATGCTGGCAAGGCAGCGTGTCGATCTGCTGATTGATCCCGGCACGGCATTTCTCGAACTGTCGCCGCTGGCGGCCTACGGCCTCTATGGCGGCGACGTGCATTGCGCCAGCATTGTCACCGGGGTCGGGCGCATATCCGGGCGCGAGTGCGTGATCGTCGCCAACGACGCGACCATCAAAGGCGGCACCTATTATCCGATGACGGTGAAGAAGCATCTTCGGGCCCAGGATATCGCGCGGCAGAACCATCTGCCATGCGTTTACATGGTGGATTCGGGCGGCGCCTTCCTGCCGCAGCAGGACGAGATCTTCCCCGACGAACGGCATTTTGGCCGCATCTTCTACAATCAGGCGCAAATGTCCGCAGCCGGCATCCCCCAGATTGCGATCGTGATGGGCTCCTGCACGGCCGGTGGCGCCTATGTTCCGGCAATGTCGGACGAGAGCATCATTGTTCGCAACCAGGGCACGATCTTTCTCGGTGGACCGCCGCTGGTGAAGGCGGCCACCGGAGAGGTCGTCACGGCAGAGGAGCTGGGTGGCGCCGACGTGCATTCGAGGCAGTCTGGCGTCACCGATCACTATGCGCAGAATGACAGCCATGCGATTGGGATTGCGCGCCGCATCGTGGCCACGTTGAGGCAGCCCATCCGCGCCGCCTTGAATATGCGGGAGCCGCGCGAGCCGCTGTTTGCGGCAGACGAAATCTATGGCGTGGTTCCGGTGGAGGGGCGCAAGCCGTTCGACGTGCGCGACATCATTGCGCGGCTGGTCGACGGTTCGGAGTTCGACGAATTCAAGAAGCTGTACGGCCAAACCCTGGTGTGCGGCTTCGCCCATATCTGGGGCTATCCGGTCGGCATCATCGCCAACAACGGGATCCTGTTCAGCGAAAGCGCGCTGAAGGGCGCGCATTTCATCGAACTGTGCTGCCAGCGCCAAATTCCCCTGGTGTTCCTGCAGAACATCACCGGCTTCATGGTCGGCAAGAAATATGAAGCCGGCGGCATCGCGCGCGATGGCGCCAAGCTGGTCACGGCAGTAGCAACGGCTAATGTGCCGAAATTCACGGTCGTGATCGGCGGTTCCTATGGCGCCGGCAATTACGGCATGTGCGGGCGCGCCTATAGCCCACGCTTCCTGTGGATGTGGCCGAACGCGAAGATCTCGGTCATGGGCGGGGAACAGGCGGCGATGGTGCTGAGCCAGCTGCGGCGCGACAATATCGAAGCCCGGGGCGACAGCTGGAGCATCGAGGAGGAGAACGAGTTTCGGGCGCCGACCCGCGCGCAGTTCGAAACCCAGGGCAACCCCTATTACGCCACTGCGCGGATTTGGGATGACGGCGTGATCGATCCCGCCGATACCAGACTGGTGCTCGGACTGGGGCTTTCGGCGGCGTCCAATGCGCCGATAGAGCCCACTCGTTTTGGCCTGTTCAGGATGTGATGATGGATCGCGCCAAACTGTACCGGCCGTTTCGTACCCTCTTGATCGCCAATCGCGGCGAGATCGCTTGCCGGGTCATCCGCACGGCCAGGGCGATGGGCCTGCGCACGGTCGCGGTTTATTCCGAGGCCGACCGCGGCGCGATGCATGTCGCCATGGCCGACGAAGCTGTGCTGCTCGGCCCGGCGCGGGCGCGCGACAGCTATCTCAACATCGCGGCCGTGATCCAAGCGGCGCAAAAGACCGGCGCTGAGGCCGTGCATCCCGGTTACGGCTTTCTGTCCGAGAGCGCCGAATTCGCGCAAGACTGCCTCGATGCCGGCTTGATATTCGTCGGTCCGACCGCCGCCATGATCCGGGCGATGGGCTCGAAATCCGGCTCGAAGATGCTGATGGAGGAAGCCGGCGTGCCGCTGGTGCCCGGCTATCACGGTCATGACCAGGATGAAGCCACGCTGGCCGAGGCGGCCGACAGAATAGGTTTTCCGGTACTTGTAAAAGCCTCCGCCGGCGGTGGCGGCCGCGGCATGCGCATCGTGCGCTCGGCGGGCGAACTCGCCGCCGCGGTTGTCAGCGCCCGGCGCGAGGCCAAGGCCGCGTTCGGCGATGATCGCATGCTGATCGAGAAATTCGTCGCCAATCCCCGGCATATCGAGGTGCAGATCATCGGCGACAGCCACGGCAATCTGCTGTCGCTGTTCGAGCGCGAATGTACGTTGCAGCGGCGCCATCAGAAGGTGATCGAGGAAGCGCCATCGCCGACGCTCGACGCCAGCGGGCGCGAGGCGGTGTGCGCGGCGGCGCGCAAGGCGGCCGCCGCGGTCGGCTATGTCGGGGCCGGCACCATCGAGTTTGTGTCCGACGGCAAGGAGGTGTTCTTCATCGAGATGAACACCCGCCTGCAGGTCGAGCATCCCGTGACCGAACTGATCACAGGCATTGATCTGGTGGAATGGCAGTTGCGGGTGGCTTCAGGCGAGAAATTGCCGCTGACCCAGGACCAGATCCGCCTCAACGGTCATGCCGTCGAGGCGCGGGTGTATGCGGAAAACCCGCACAAGAATTTCATGCCTTCGGTCGGCCGCATCCGAACCTGGCGGCTGCCGGCGCCGTCCGGCGGCCTGCGCATCGATGCCGGCTATCGCGAGGGCGATGCGGTCTCGCCGCATTATGATGCCATGCTGGCCAAAATGATCGCGTGGGCGCCGACCCGCGAGGCCGCGTTGGATCGGCTCGTTCGAGGCCTTTCGGAATCCGACGTTCGCGGCATCGTCACCAATATTCCGTTCCTGTCAGCGCTACTGACGCATCCGGACGTGCGCGCCAACGTCATCGACACCGGTTTTATTGAGCGCGAATTGAAACATCTGACGCCGGAGCCGCGGTCGCCCGGCGACCTCGAACTATGCGCGGCCGTGGCGGCCATCCTCGGCTTGGAGGCAACAGCGTCGCGCACGCAAGCGTCCTCGCCATGGTTGACGTCGGGGTGGATGCCGGTGGGCCGGCGGCATCGGCTGTTCTCGTTCCGGCAGGGCCAGGGGCCCGAACAAACGGCCAGCCTGCACTATGGTAACGGCCCCGCGACTTTGTCGATCGGCGAGCGCGAATTTGCCTTCGCGTTCGCGCCGGCCGCCGAAGGCGGGTTCGATCTCACGCTCGACGGCATCAAGTCCCGCATCGTCGCCGTGGTCGAAGGCCACGACCTCTATCTGCGAACCCGCAATGGCCGTTTCGACCTGCACTGGATCGATCCGTTCGGCGGCGACGCCGAGGAGCAGGTCGGCGAAGACAAGATCGTCGCGCCCTTGCCCGGCACCGTGGTGGCGCTGTTGGCCGAGGAGGGTGCCCACCTCGAAAAGGGTGCGCCGATCCTGACGCTTGAGGTCATGAAGATGGAGCAGACCCTGCGCGCGCCGTTCGCGGGCGTGCTCAAGGTGATCAAATGCAAGGTTGGCGATATCGTCGCCGAAGGCGTCGAACTCGCCGAGGTCGAACCTCTGGTTTCGTGAGGTGAGCATGAGCGATACCGTGCGCATCGTTGAAGTCGGCCCGCGCGATGGCCTGCAAAACGAAAAGACCCCGGTCGGCGTCGCCGATCGCATCGCCTTCATCGAGGCGCTGCTCGGCGCGGGGCTGCACACCCTGGAGGTCGGGGCCTTTGTGTCGCCGAAGGCGATCCCGCAGATGGTGAATTCGGATGCAGTGCTGCGCGGCATCGAGCATCACCCCGAGGGCGAATTTCACGTGCTGGTGCCGAACCTGAAAGGTTATGAAGCCGCGCACGCGGCCGGCGCCCGGGTGATCGCGGTATTTGCGTCGGCGTCGGAGGGATTTTCTCGCGCCAACATCAATTGCTCGGTGGCCGAATCGATCGAACGCTTCAGGCCGGTGGTCGCCCGCGCCAGGGCCGACGGCGTCAAGGTGCGCGGCTATGTTTCCTGCGTGCTCGGCTGTCCCTTTGACGGTGAAGTCAGGCCGGCCGCGGTGGTCGAGGTGGCGAAAGCGCTGTGGGCTCTCGGCTGCTATGAAATCTCGCTCGGCGACACCATCGGCGTCGGCACGCCGCGGAAGGCGCGGCATCTCCTGCGCGCGCTCGCGGGCGAGGTGCCGATGGCCCATCTGGCGATGCATTTCCATGACACCTACGGCCAGGCCTTGGCAAATCTCTATGCCGGAATGGAAGAGGGCGCCCGCATCATCGATGCCGCCGCCGGCGGTCTCGGCGGCTGCCCCTACGCGCCCGGCGCCACCGGCAACGTCGCCACCGAGGACGTGGTCTACATGCTGGAAGGCATGGGCATTGCGACCGGCGTCGACATGACAAAACTGGTGGCTGCGAGCAATGCGATCGGCCGCCTGATCGGACGGCCGCCGGTCAGCCGGGTGGCGGCGGCGATCAATGCGAAGAGCCGCACGAAGGCGAAGGGTGGGTAAAGCGAAGCGTGCCCACCATCTGACCCGCGGATACTCATGCAGTTGGTGGGCACGGCGCAAAGGGCGCCTTTGATTTGCCCACCCTACGAGCGACGTGTTGGCTCATCGTCCCCCGTCCGGCCCCATCAGCAGATCCGGCAGATACGTCGAGATCCCCGGGACGAAGCACAGCACCAGCACCGCCGCCATCATCAAGAGCACGAACGGCAGCGTGCCCCAGATCACGTCGCTCAAGGGAATGTCCGGGGCGACATTGCGAATGACGAAAATATTCAGGCCGACCGGTGGATGAATGAGGCCCATCTCCATCACGATGGTCATGACGATGCCGAACCAGATGATGTCGAAATGGGCTGACCGTAGCGGCGGCAGGACGATCGGCGCTGTCATCAGGATGATCGAGACCGGCGGCAGGAAGAAGCCGAGCACCACCACCATCACCAGGATCGCTGCCAGCAATCCCCATCGCGGCAGCGCCATCGCCACAATCTCTTCCGCGACCGACTGCGAAATGTGCAGATAGCTCATGACATAGGAATACAACAGCGACATGCCGATGATCATCATCAGCATGGTGGACTCGCGGATGGTGGACTTCAGGATCGGCGACAGGTCGCTCGGCCGCCACACGCTGTAGATCAGCGCGATCAGGACCAGCGCCAGCAGGCCGCCGAGCCCTGCGGTTTCCGACGGCGTCGCATAGCCGCCGTAAAGCGCGATCATCACGCCCGTCAACAGCAGCACGAACGGCAAGACCCGTGGCAGAACGCTGAAGCGTTCGGCCATGGTGAATTTTTCGCGCGTAAGGATGGCCGAGGTTACCCCGGTCTTGGCGTGGAGCGCCTCGGCCACGGCATATTCGCGGCGGAAGCGCAGCACCGCGTAGATGCCGAACAACGTCACCAGCAGCAGGCCCGGTCCGATGCCGGCAAGGAACAGCCTGCCTAAAGATTTTTCCGCGGCGACCGCGAACAGGATCATCGTGATCGACGGCGGCAGCAGGATGCCGAGCGTGCCGCCGGCGGCGATGATGCCGGCGGCAAAGCCGCCGGAATAACCGCGTTTGCGCATTTCCGGGATGCCGGCCGAGCCGATCGCCGAGCAGGTCGCAGGCGATGAACCGGCCATTGCCGCGAACAGCGCGCAGGCGAACACATTGGCGACGCCGAGCCCGCCGGGAACGCGGTGCAGCCAGGCGTGCAGCGCCGAATACAGGTCCTGCCCGGCGCGGGATTTGCCGATTGCGGCGCCCTTGAGGATGAACAGCGGGATCGACAACAGCGTGATCGAGGCCATTTCCTCGTAGACATTCTGCGTCACGGTATCGAGCGAGGCCGCCGGCATGTAGATCGCCATGAATGCCACGGCGACCGCGCCCAGCGCGAACGCGATCGGCATTCCCGAAAACATCGCCAGCAGGGTGGCGAGGCCGTAGCTGATGCCGATGCCGAGCACGGTCATCGCCGCGCCGCAGCACTGAGCGGAACGACGATCTGCAGCAGGATCTGCACGCACAAGAGCGTCATGCCACAGGCCATCAGGCCATAGGGTATCGCCAGCGGCGGCGACCACATCGAATTCGAGACCTGGCCGTCGGTCCAGGCTTCATGGGTCAGCGTCCAGGATTTCCATGCGAAGAACGTGCAGAACAGAAAACTCGCGACATCGACGAGCCACAGCCTGATCCGGTTGACCACCGGCGACAATAGTCCGACGAACGCCTCGATGCCGATATGGCCGCGCTGCCCCTGCACATAGGCCGCCGTCATGAAGGTCGCGCCGACCAGCAGGAACACCGCCGCCTCGTCCTGCCAATAATTAGCGCTGTGAAACAGCGCCCGACCGAGCACACTGTAGCTGAGGATGGCGCATGCCGCGATCAGGGCCGTGGCCGCGGCCGCGACAATGAGGTTGTTGAAAAACGCCAACCCGCGTTCGAACGCCGCCACGAGACCACGGCCCGCGGCGGCGCTGGAACGGTCATCTTGATCCCCACGCCCTCCATGCATCATGCGGGGACGTCGGAAGCGAGCTTCAACAGGTTGGCCGCGGTCGCGGTTTTCGCGGCATAGTCCTTCCACGCGGTATCGCGGGCGATGTCGCGCCATTTGCCGACGGTTGCAGCATCGAGCGCGCTGACCTTGGCGCCGGCCGTCTGGTAGACTTTTGCCACTTCAATGTCGTCATCCTGCGCGCCCTTCGTGCCGAAGGCCTCAAGCTCACGGCCGACCGTCAAAATGATGTCCTGCTGATTTTTCGGCAAGGCATCGAAGATCGACTTCGACATCATCAGCGGCTCCAGCATGAACCAGTACGAAGCCCCGGCACCGGAGGTCAGGAATTTTGCGACCTCTTCGAGCCGGAACGAAATCAGGCTCGTGGAGGAGGTGATGCCGGCGTCGCAGGCGCCGGTCTGCATCGCCGCATAGATCTCGTTGGACGGCACCGACAGCACGGCCGCGCCGGCGGCCTGCAGCACCATATCCATTTCGCGCGAACCACCGCGGACCTTGAGTCCCCTGGCGTCGTCCGGTGTGACCAGCGGGCGCGAACGGCTGGCGACGCCACCGGCCTGCCAGACCCAGCTGAGAAGGATGATGCCCTTGTCGGCCAGGAAATCCGTCAGCGCCTTGCCGATCGGCTGCTTCTTCCAGTTCATGCCCTGGTCGTAAGTCGAGACCAGGCCGGGCATCAGGCCGATATTGGTTTCCGGCAATTCGCCGCCTGCATAGGGCATCGGATACAGGCTGATATCGAGCGCCCCCTTGCGCATCGCCGCGAATTGCGCGTTGGTCTTGATCAGAGACGAGTTCGGATAGACTTCGGCCGCTATTTCGCCGCCGCTGCGTTTGGCCACTTCCTCGGCGAATACCCGGCAGAGCCGGTCGCGAAAGTCACCCTTGTCGATGGTCCCGCCAGGAAACTGATGGGATATCTTCAATTTGGTTGCGGCTTGGGCGGGGCCAAAGCGCAGAATGGCCGGCGCCGCAAGCGCTGATACGAGGACATGACGCCGTGTCAGCATGGTAACCTCCCCTGGACGCCGTTGATTGGATGGGTCCCGACCGATCGCTCAAGGGCATTTCCAGCCCGCGTTCGCGCCCAATTTTCACTTGGTCTATTAGTTCGAAGCCGTGCAGGAAGGAAGCGTCGACCTTGCTGCGGCGCACTTTTGCCGCAGGATTCGATCGGAAAGAAGGCCGAATGGCACGGTTTTGCCGACCTCATCCCGAGCCCAGGCGGGCGCAAGGAGCAGGTCGCGGAAAAATCTTCAAGTCGCGGGTAACAAACGGCAACGCGGACCGTTGAGAACATGGCGGCAGCAGTCGCTTGAAAACCATTTCAAAGGGATGACCAACCAATGACCATTACGACCCGCCTCGCGCTCGGAATTTCGGCCGCCGTTCTTTCGCTCAGCCTGACGCTCGCGCCTGCCGCCTTCGCCCAGGACAAGATGGGCAAGGACGACGCGATGAAGAAGGACACGATGTCCAAGGATGGCATGAAGAAAGACACCATGGCCAAGGACAAGATGTCGAAGGACGGCATGAAGAAAGACGAAATGAAGAAGGACGAAATGAAGAAGTAGCCTCCCGCACCATCGCCTTGCTGCAGGCTCGCTCCTTCGGGGGCGGGCCTGTCGCATCTCAAGGGGAGCTGTAGCCGCGCTATTTTCGCTTTTTGCGCGCGGCATAGCGCGCATCCCGCGCGGCCTTGCGTTCGGCCTCGAGTGCGGCTTCTCTGGCCGCGGCCTCCTCCTTTTCCCGCGCCAGCTGGGCGGCGGCCGCTGCCACTGCCTCGGCCTCGAGCCGGGCTTGCTCGGCCTTCTCGGCTTCGCGCGCCAGTTTGGCCTTGGCACGTCCGGCCGCCTGGGCTTCGCGCTCGGCCCGCCGCGCCGCTACAGCGGGGTCGTCAAGACCCGGCTGGCTACGAAATTTGTTCAGGATGTCCTGCCTGGCTTGCTGCGCCGCCTTTTGCCGGTCCGCGAAGCTAGGTTCCTTGAATCCACTCATTTGAACGAGCCTTGTCACTTTCATGGTTGGTGGTGAGGGGAGCAGTCCCCCGGGCGGCGGAGTATGCACAACGACGGCGCCGGCACGAACAGCAGCGGTTTACATCGGCGCGCGCCGGGAAGCCATCAAATATCCGCCAGCCGGCGCCATGTCGCGCGAAAATTAGCCCGATCATGCTAAACCATGCCGTCGTTGCAATCATTCACGGCAATTTTATCCGGGACTTGATAAAACCATGGGCGATCACGACCAAGGCGGAAGCCGGCGCCCCGCGATTGCAGGGCTGGTCATTGCGGTTGTCCTGCTGGCGGTAGGGCTGTGGCTCGCCCGTGAACTGACCGCGAGCAGCAAGATGCAGGATTGCCTGATGTCGGGACGCACCAACTGCGCCGTTATTCCCGCGCAATGAGGGCAGCTTTTGCGGATGACGCGGCCCGGAGGTTGCGACGGTATTTTGTCAGCCACGCGGGATCCGCTGCCATGCGGTGCAAAATCGCAAGGCCCGGCTTGCGCCGAGCCAGTCGCATCCGCGCCTGCGCCGTGGCGATGCGCAGGGCCTTGCCTGGACCGCGCCAGCGCCACGCCAGCGGCGCGGCATTTTCGAGCCGCTCGGCGAAGACAAACAGCGAGATGGCGATCATCGCCAAGAGGTGACCGCGCCCGACAACCAGCGGCAGCAACATCAGCGCCCAACACGCTCCGGCGCACGACACGCCGTTGGTCAATCCAAAAGCGAAAGCGTCACGGTCGGCGGCTGCGCCGAACGCTCTGAGCTCCGGTCGGCGATGGCAGCGATTGAGGCACCACTGCTTGGCGGGCGAGACCTGCCAAACGATCGCAACCGCCAGTGCAAGGCCGAGGCAGACCGGCGGCGCCGGCACCGCCCATCGCGCGGCGAGCGCAACCGCCTGCAGCCCTGTGCCCGCGGTCATCCACACCGCCATATAGCCGGCGACGAAGAGCAGCATCGCGCGCCCGCGCCGGCGGGCAAAGCTGCGGTTGCGAACATGCCGGAGCGGCGCGATGGTGAGCGGCGACATCATCGCCGCGACCATCAGCGCCCAGCCCGAAGCGAGCTTCAGCGGAGTATTGAACGCGAGCGCGAGGTCGAAGGAAACCGACAGCGGCGCCACCGACAACTTGCCGCCGGAGCAGAAGGCTGGAAGTACCAATTCGCCGCCATCGAGCGCCAGCATCGACCATGCGGCGAGGCCGGTCGATGCCAACACGACCAGCCAGGTGTCGAGCCGGGGCGCCGCGTCCCGCATCTGGCGGCTCCGCTATCTGCTTTGCCGGAAGATGCTGATGCGGCCGATTGAAACCTTCGCCGCCTCCGGCACCGGGTGGCGCGGCACCAGCCGGACGTGGATTTCGTTGGCGTTGAGCGCGCCGGCGAGGTGCAGCTTGTCGATGACGTGGCTGATCTCAAGCACGAAGGTGAGGCCATTGCCCGCGTGCTTGTCGTCGACCTTGGTCGCTTTGCGCACGCCGAACAGCGCAATGCTTCCGGCCAGATGGTCAGGATGGCTTCGCGGATCGTCGCCGTCGGGAACGTTGATATAGACGCTGAAGGCGGTCGCGTCGTGGAGCCCGCGGACATTCTCCAGGTTCAGGAAGATGCGATCCGGCGCGGCCGGCCCCGCGGCCGTGAGGCTGGCGGACACCTTCTGACGGACTGCGGAGTCGAGCTTGACCGAGGTCCTGGCATCGGTGCCGCTGACCTTCAGGCTCTGGGTGTTGACGCCGAGCAGTTCAACCTTCTTGGGCCCGGCCATGACGGTGCTCCCGATATCTGCCGCCGTCAAATTCGGTCGCAGCCGCTGCAGCCGCGCCGCCAGCTGTGGTGTTCCGGCCGCCGGCGATACATCATCATAAGCATAGTTGAGCTTTGCAAGGTCGCTCAATTGGCCCGGCGTGTAGGTCCAACTCACCCCGCCCGGCATCGGCAGCATGAAGGCGCGGTCCCCGACGGCCGGCGGCCCGTTGACCCAGTTGGTTTGGCTGGGATCCACATCCGTGGTCGGGTTCTCCCGCCAGACCTCCCACAGCCGGTCAATATTGGCATGATGCAGCCAGAAGATCGGATCGAGCCCGGCCGTGTCGGGATCGGACATCAGCCCGGGCATGTTCGGGTTGGTCGGGTCGCTGCCGCCGACCAGACCGTGAACATAGTCGTGCGGCTGCGTCTCGACTCCGCCATGGACGTCGCCGCTGTGACTGAAGCCGGTGTTGACGCCGCCGAAGCCGGGGCTGCCGCCGCTGGTGTCGCCGGTGAAGTCGGGGTCCGCCAGTGCGTTCAGGTTGATTTCATTGACCGGTACATAGACATTGCCGTCATTGTCCGGACCATAGCGCTGCGGAACAAACAGCGGATTGTCGCCGCTCCCGTCCGGCCAGTCCGGCGAGGCGAAGGCCGGAGGCAGCTTGAACTGGTTCGGCTTGAAATAATTCCAGTATGGGAGGGCCCAGTCGGCGGGGCCGCCGAGTTTTACCACGGCATCGCGGACGATGGCTTCGAGGGCGATCAGATAGCCGCGGTGCCACGGCAGGAAGTACCAGCTGCCGTGCTGGCACTCGTTCCAGTAGGCGGCAATGTCCGCATCGCTCGGCATCGGTTCTTCGGGATTAAAGTATCCGAGTTGCTGCCACAGGCCCTGGTCGATGCCGTGGATGGCACCGTAGAACCGCCAACCCGTCGGTTCGCTCAGTGCCCGCGCCTTCATCGCCTTGACCCCACGGGCATACCAGAGGATCGGATCGGCCCAGTCGCCGCCCAGTTCCCAGACATTTTTTCGTGTAAAGGACATATCGGCCTCCCCTTCGATGCCACCAGGCGTATCGCCGGCGGTGCAAACAGCTGACACTATCAAGCAGAGAAAGTTATTAGCAATACCACCCTAACGAGATCGGTGCGAGCGGCACGTCCGGCGCAAAAACCCGCGTCGGCGAGAGCAGGCTTTGCCGCGAGGTCGTGACCGCCCCTGACATGGGCTCGGTTCGGCATTGGTAGCGCAGCCGGCAACCGCGGCGTGTGAAGCGTCTCACACTTCACGGACGAAACTGCGCCGGCGGAGGAGGAGGGCGGTCATTGACCGACATACCGCGCCTTTCCTCGGCTATTATTTTGATGTCCGATCCACCGCCGCCGCCTTGCATCGACGTTCCCCGGCGCTACGATGCGCCGCATGCGCAAGAGCCGAACCGAGCTGATCGAATGCTACGACTGCGGCAATGCGGTTTCGTTCAGCGCTGCCAGTTGCCCGCATTGCGGCTCAAGCGAGCCCGCCGGTCCCTATCAGTTCAGCGCAATAGAACGCCGGCGGCACAGGATCGAAGCCAGGAACGATCGCAGCCTGATCGTCATCGCCGCGGTCTCCGGCGCGATCGGCATGCTCTACGGAGCAGGTTCCGGCGGCGGGATGCTCGGTGCGATCGCGGGCGCGTTCGGCTACGGGCTCGTGGGCGTCCTGGTCGGCGTGCCCATCGCCTTCGCGGTCAACATGACGCGCTGGCTGTTGCATTGAGCCGCTACTCCGCAACCCGCCCCACGATCTAACTGCGGATTTCTATTGGACCGATTCCGTGAAACCTATCATTTAAGGCCACGGGCATTGGCCTCTCACTCCCTCTCCCGCTCTTCGCGGGGGAGGGTGGGGTGGGGGCGCGGCATCGGCGGTGTTGGTTATGTGTGGCCGCGATACTCCATCGATGGATTTTCGCCCGGAGCTTCCCCCACCCCAACCATCCCCCGCGAAGAGCGGGAGAGGGAGCGTAGCATCGCGAGCGTCGATATGATCAAAACTTCGGAAACGCTGGAGTAGCCAACGCCCGCGCCTGCAAATCCTCCATCCCAAGCAGGGTCTTTGCCATGCCGGTTGCGCCCTACTTCGAGGCGTTGGCGATCTTGTGCTCAAGATGGTTGGTTTCGTGATCGCGGCGGAGCTGGCTCAGCGACGTCTCGTTCAGCTGCAGCATCACCTCGCTCAGCTTCTCGGTCTCGGGATAACCGGCGGCGAAACTCGGCCCATAAATCTTGCGCAACGTGCGGATCAGGGTATTGCCGTGCTTGTGGCTGATTTCGCCATCCTTGTTGCGGTGGCGATTGTCGAGACCTGGTTTGCTCATACCGCGCCCTTTCCTTGCAGCCCCAGCGCGATAGCCTGTGCCTAAGAGGTCAGGATGGCAATAGGTCTTTGTTGCGGTGTCCGGTGAATTCGAGCAGCGCTTCGCGGACCCGCATTGTCACGCTGCCCCATTCGCGGGTCTCGCGCTGCCGAAACAGCCGCGCGCTTGGATACCAGGGGCTGTCGTCGCGGTCGAGCAGCCAGCGCCAATCGGGCGCATGCGTCAACAAGATCCAGACCGGCTTGCCCAATGCGCCCGCAAGATGGGCGACGCTGGTGTCGACGGATATGATGAGATCGAGCTGCGATATCAGCGCCGCCGTATCGGAAAAATCTCCGATCTCCCCACTGAACCTGAGCATGTTGCAACTCTCAAGGCTCGCCGCGTCGCCGGCGCGAACCTCCTTTTGCAGGCTGACAAAGGTCGCCTCGATGTCGAGAAGCGGCAGCAGATCGCGCAGCCTCATCGACCGCTCCCGATCCCTGACATGTTTGGTATTGCCCGACCAGGCCAGCCCGATCCGAAGGGAGCGTTGGGTCCCAAGCAACGCACGCCAACGGTCCAGGGCTCGCTTGGGCACGCGCAGATAAGGCGTCGTTGAGGGGATCGTCTCCAGGCGCGACTGGAATGCCAGCGGCAGGCTGGGAAGCGGGCATTGCAAGTCGAAGTCCGGCAGAGCATCGCCCTTGGCGATGACTTGCGCCGTGCCGGCAAGACCGGTCATGAGCCCGCACAGCGGCTCTTCAACTTCCATGATGACGCGTGCGCCCCGTGCCTCGACCAGCGGCACGTAACGGCAGAACTGAATGGTATCGCCAAATCCCTGTTCGCTGTGGAGCAGGATGGTCTTGCCGGCGATATCGTCCTCGCCGAGCCAGAGCGGCTCTCGGAAATCGCGCTTCGTGATTCCCGTGGATGGAGCCTGGCGGCGCCACTGGTATTCGATCCATCCACGCTCGAAGTCGCCGCTGACGAGGCTCGACAGGCCCTTGAGAAAATGCGCGTCGGCATAGTCCGGACGCAACGCAATCGCCGCATCGTAACTGGCCCCCGCCTCATCGAACCGCTTCAGGTGATAGAGCGTAATGCCCCGATTGACGAGCGCCTCGGCATAGTCCGGCCGCAAGGCAAGCGCCGCATCGTGGCTCGCCAGCGCCTGCTCGAGCCGCCGGAATTTATCCAGGCTGGCACCGCGCCGATCGAGCACGGCGCCATCGCCCGCGGCGATGGCATGTTCCTGATCCGCCGATGCCTCGTCATGCCGCGCGAGGTCATGCAAGGCGACGCCGCGACTGGTAAGTGCCTCGACATTGTCCGGCGCCAGGGCAAGCGCAAGCTCGAAGCTCTGCAGCGCCTCGCCGGATCGTCCCAGCTCATGCAGCGTGGCGCCGCGATTGACCAGAGCCTGGGCCTGATCCCCGCTGAGGGCGATGGCGCGGTCGTAGCTCATCAGGGCCGCATCGAACTGCTTTTGATCGTGCAGCGTGTCGCCGCGGCCGACCAGCGCCTCGGGATAATCCGGACGCAAGACCAGCGCGGCATCATAACTTGCCAGCGCTGCATCGAACCGCCGCAGCTTGTGCAGGACAACGCCGCGGTTGTAGAGCGCTTCGACGTGATGCGGCTGCAGATCGAGCGCCGCCTGGTAGCTGGCCAGCGCTTCTTCACGCCGCCCGAGTTTATTCAGCGCATTGCCGCGATTGCTCAGTGCATCGGCATTGTCCGGCCGCAGCGCGAGGGCGCGATCGTAATCCGCGACCGCCTCGCCGTATCGCTTCAGCTCATGATGCGTGATGCCGCGATTGACCAGCGCCTCGACGAAGTCGGCGCGCAACGCCAGGGCTTGGTCGTAACTTTTGAGCGCGTCCGGATGCCGCCGCAACGCCTGCAGGGTTACGCCGCGATTGTTGAGCGCCTCGGGATAGTCGGGCCGCGCGGCGAGCGCACGGTCATAGCCGGCCAGCGCCTCGTCGTAACGGCCAAGCTCTTGCAGGATGCCTGCACGATTGTTGAGAACTTCGACATGGTCGCCCTGCAGGGCGAGCGCACGGTCATAGCTTTCCAGGGCCTCGCCGTAGCGCTTCATCTGTTTCAGCACCGCGCCGCGATTGTTGAATGCCTGGATGAAGTCCGGCCGCAGCGACAGCGCGCGATCGTAGCAGGAAAGCGCCGCCTCGTTTCTGCCCAGCGAGGTGTGGATGACGGCCAGGAGATTCAGCGTGGCGGCGGAGCCGGGATCGGCCGACAATATTTTGCGACATGTCTGCTCGGCCTCGGCGAGCCTGCCCGCATGATAGAATTTCAAGGCGATATCGAAGACCTCTGATATCGTCAGTGAAACCGTCGTCATTCCGATATGCCTCCATTTGAGCCGGGACCGCCCGCGGAGCCGGGCTGCAGCCTTCGTCGCGGCGAAGGCCGGCCGCAGACAGCGATGCGCGATTGCCGGCAAAGCCGAACGATCTCGCTCTATCTGACTCGCCCGGATACTGGCCAGCGCTGATCGGGCTTCCATCCGCCCGGCTTCAACGCTGATCGGCAAACCCGGAGAACCTGTCGAGCCGAAAGGCCTCGGGCGCATCGATCTCGGGGTCGAGGGCCATGTCTGAAAGCATGGCACCGATGGCGCTGGCGAACTTCGCGCCGTGACCGGAACAGGGCGAAGCCACGAGGATCCGGCGATCCCCGGGCAGCCGATCGATAATGAACTCGTTGCCGTCATCGGCGCGCACATCGGCTTTCACCGTGTTGGTGTAAAGGCAGATGTCGCGATCGACGACCGGCCCGGCGGCGCCGGGCACGAACCTTGCGAGTGTCGCCCGGACCGTTTCCAGCTCGTCATCACGCGCTGGCGGGGACCATTTATCGGCGCCGACGATCGGACCATGGTCGTGCTGCGCCGCCTTGACGCCGCGGCCCTCGAAGTCGGGAAAACCGTAGATCACGCCGCCTTGGCCCTCGATGATGAAGATCGGAAACTCGCCATAACCAACGGTTTCGGGTTTTGCAGGAGCGAACCAACCGACCGCCTGGCGGGTCACCGTGAGGTAGCGGCCAAGCCCCGGAATAAAAGCCGAAATCCACGGACCCGCGGCGACAATGACCTGTTCGGCCATGACCTCCTGGTCCGGCGTGGTGATGCGGATGCCGCCCGGCGTCGGCCGCATCTTCGCCGCGGCCGCCACGATACGACCCTCGGCCCCTTCGCGGAAGGCGCCGATCGCCGCCTCGGCCATCAGGATGCCGCCGCTTCCCTGGACGACGACGTCCCAGTTCGCCGGCAGGTTGAAGGCGGGAAATGCCGCATTGGCATCAGTGCCGGTGGCGGGGCCGCCGATGGCGCCCTTGCGCGCCGCGGCGGCGCGGGACGCCGCCACCAGCCTCGACCCGGGCGGGCCAGCTTCCAGCACACGGCTTGGCTTCAGAATGGTGCGGCCGCTCGCCTTCTCCAGCGCCTGCCAGCCCTTGAAGGCCCGGTCGCTCAGCTCGGTGTAGGCTTCGCTCTCGAAGTTGAAGCGGCGGTAGATTCGGCAGGAGCCGTGCGAAGAGCCGCGGGCATCGCCGACCGCAAGCGGATCAAAGCCGAGCACGTCGGCCCCGCGGCGCGTCAGCGCATAGAGCGCGGAGCTCCCCATCAGGCCGAGGCCGATGACGGCAATCCCACAGCTGCGCATGGCTTCCGCTCCCTCGTTTGCGTTTTACACCGCGACGCCTGGCGGGTTCGAGTCAAGTCGGAGGGTTTTTGCGCCTCGGCGCATTTTTGAAGCGTTATATTCAGGGCGGATCAATAGCTACAGAATAAAATTGGTTGCGGCTCCGCCGGGGAAGAGACGCGGGCGACGGGGTTGGTTCCGATCCAGTCCGGGCTGTTCCTGGATCGCCACACACAGTTGATGCTTCGATGCGGAACATATCCGGGCGCGGCAGCTTTTCCTTCCTCACCAGTGAAAGGAAGCACACCATGAGGTTTACAAGCATTGGTTTGGCCGCGGCGCTGACACTTGCAAGCACGTTCGCGCTCGCGCAGAGCGGCACCGGTTCTGCTGCCGGCAGCTCAGCGCCAGCTGCAAGCGGCACCACCACCAGATCGACAACGGCGGGAACGACAACGGGCACCTCGACGAGTGGCGCGAACGGTGGCCTCGGCAATGGAGCCGGGAGCGCTGCTGCCGGAGCGAACAGCAGTGTAAACCCGTCGGGAAATAGCCTGATCAACACCTCGCCCAGCGGATCGACGTTGCAGCCCACTCCCGGCGCGGGTGTCCGACGGTAGATGCCGAGTCCGTAGCGTCGGCAGACCGGCAGCTAGTAGCGCGTAGCCCGGATGAGGGAAGCGATATCCGGGATGTTCGCGTTTACAATGGCCCCGCATGTCGCGGAGCCTGTCATCGGGCGGCGCGTTCGCGCCGACCCGTTGGCTCATGCGGGCTTTTCGCTTCCGTTATCGCGTGATCGGTCGGACGGACGCCTTGACGCCCTTACGCGAGATCATCATGAAGCGCGTCCGTGAGTTCTTGGCGCATGCACGTGTCGCACGTTGCGGCTGTGATATCGATCGGCTATTCTCGCGGTCCTACAAAGCGACAACAAAAAACAATCGGGGAGGACCTAATGATACGTCAGCGACGCTTTCTTGTCGGCGCGGCCATGGGCTTGTTTGCCTCTGTCGCGATCGGCGGCACGCCGGCCATGGCGACGCCGTGCACCAATCTCATGGGCTTGCAGCTGCAGCATACCACGATCAATTCGGCAACGGACAACACCAGCGGGGTCTTTGTCGACCCCACCACCAGCCCGCCGACCACCTATGGCGGTCTGCCGGCCTTCTGCAGGGTGACCGCGACGCTTACTCCCAGTTCGGATTCCAGCATCCGAATCGAGCTCTGGCTGCCCGAAAGCGCATGGAACGGCAGATTCCTCGGCACCGGCGGCGGCGGCTTCCAGGGAGTTATCACCTACGACGAACTCGCCATCGGCATCAGGGCCGGCTTTGCGGCGACCAACAGCGATCTCGGCACCGGTTCGTCCGGATGCAATCCCTTGTACTGCGGCTCCGACGGCAACATGGGCAATCCGCTGGCGACCGCGTTCGGCGATCCGGCGGCGCCGTCGACGGGCTTGTTCGGGCATCCCGAGCGGATCAAGGATTTCGGCTACCGGGCGATCCATTTGATGACCGTGCGGGGCAAGGAAATCGCGGGCGCCTTCTACGGGCAGCACGCGGACAAATCCTATTTCGCCGGATGCTCCACCGGCGGCCAGAACGCCCTGATGGAGGCGCAGCGCTTCCCTGAGGACTATGACGGCATCCTGGCCGGCGCGGCCGCGTTCAACCGCACGCACCTGCATATGGCGGGGCTTTCGGCGTGGCAGAACACCCATGCGAGCCCGGGCCGCTTCATCCAGCCTGGCCAGATGACGCTGATCAACCAGGCCGTGCTCAAGCAATGCGTCGGCCAGGACGGCGGTGCCAGCACCGATCCGTTCCTGACCGATCCGCGCGACTGTCATTTCGACCCCAAGGCATTACTGTGCACCGGCGGCAATATGCCCCCCGCCTGCCTCACGGCCGAGCAGGTCACGACCATGCGCAACTACTACGCCGGCACCATCGACCCGGTGAACGGGCAGGTCATCAATCCCGGCTCCGAACGCGGCAACGAGACCGACAACGTGCTCGCGCTCGGCCTGGCGTTCTCCGAACAGCTTCCCGAGCCGGCGTTCGACGGCCTGTTCTACTGGGTGTTCGGCCCGAGCTTCGGCTATCCGGCAGGTGCGGTCAATTTCGCCAATTTCGACTTCCACCACGACGTCGACACGGTCGATGACCGGCTTGCCGCGGTGCTGAACGCGGACAGCAGCGATCTCGGCGCCTTCCGCGCGCATGGCGGCAAGCTCATCATGTACCACGGCTGGGCCGACCCGCTGATCCCGTCGCCGAGCAGCATCAACTACTTCAACGCGCTGGTGGCCAACGACATCAGCGGCTTCCAGCAGGCAGGCTTCGCCGGCAATGACCGGGCGGCGCTGGGGCGGACCCAGAACTATGCCCGGCTGTTCATGGTGCCCGGGATGTATCACTGCTCCGGCGGACCCGGCCCCAACACGTTCGATGCGCTCACGCCGCTCGTCACCTGGGTCGAGACCGGCGTCGCGCCGCAGACGATCACAGCCACCAAGTTCGTCAACGACACGCCGCCCGCGGTCCAGATGACCCGGCCGCTCTGCGTCTTCCCGGGCGTCGCGAAGTACACCGGCAGCGGCAGCACCAGCATCGCGGCGAATTTTACCTGCGTTGCCGACGAGAACGACTTCAACCAGACGCCGGCCCCCCAATACGGGCCGTGAAGCGCGCGACGCCGGCGAGGTATGTTCTCGCCGGCGTCTCGCTTGTGAAGCCGGACGGCCCCGGTTCCGGCGTGAGCCGCTAGGCTTTGCGCTAAATCACAATCGAAAAGCCCCGCGACACCCGGGGCTTTTTTGCGGGACCCTGTCACCGTCTGATCAGGACGGTTCGACGGGGTGCCCTGATCACGTAGTACTGCGGCGATTGGACCGGGCGGACAACGTTGTTTGTCATCGGGCGCGGCGCATTCTGGGCGGCAATTCCTTTTTCGCGGACCAGGTTTCCGTAGACATCACGTTGGTTCGAAATCCCCTGAGCGCCGACCAGCGAGGGGGATGCCGCGAGAACAACCAGAGCCAAAACCGCACGACCGAGCGTCATTTTCCGAACCCTTGTTTCATGCCGGTCGCTTCGGCAGGGGCGATCATGCCGGAGATAACCTCATGGCGACAAAAACGGACAAGCCTTTATCTAGCCGAGGAATGGATCTCGGCAATGTAGCCGCCGGGGAATTGCACGACAGCGGCTTCACGTTCATCGGTTTTGAATGCATCGACCAGGACGGATGCTCCAGAGGCTTTTGCCTTGGTCAGGGTCGCACCGACATCGGCCACTTCATAGCCCATGGTTTCGCGACCGAAGGGGTAGGGCAGATGGCCATCGCTGACCAGCACGGTGATCTTGCCGAACATCGAATAGATCCGGACTCGGCGATAGATGTCGCCGGGTCGCCCGATTTCCGCACCCGGCGCGCGCGGGTTATCCGAGACAATCTTGCCTTGGGCGAATTCGACAAAGCCGCGGATGAAATTGGCCGCCGCCTCGGGCGCAACATAGACCCGGTTCTCCGGAACGGTTTGCAGCGGAGGATAGGAAGGCGCCTTGGTGTGCCAGTAGAGCTGCATGTTGACGCCACCCGGCCACTGCACGACAACATCACGACCAATGGCGTCGGGAAACGGGGCGACGAGAACGGCGGCGCCGGCCTTCCTGGCGGCGTCAACCGCGGCATCCATGTCCGTCACCAGATAGCCGGTGCGCTCCTGGCCGAACGGATAGGGGATCGGTGTCTTGAAGCCGAACAGCGAGACCAGGCCGACCGGCGTTGTCAGGGCCTGCCAATCAGCGGTGCTCGGCGTCGGCGTGACGGTCACGACCGCCGGCTTCGAGCTTGTTCCGCCGAAGGTCGCAAGAAAGCTGGCAGCGAAGCGATCCATGTCTTCGGCCGCGACATAGACGTGCGTGGTGCCGTATTGCGGGCCCACCGCAAGCTGCTGCATCTTGACGGCAGGCCGGGCATCCGCGAGTCCGGGCTGCAGGGTGACGGCCGCGGCCAGAATGGCGGCCACACCAAGAGGTCTCATCTGATCCATCAAAAGGCTGGTCTGTTTTGGCGAGAATAGGCGACCGACCAGGTTTTCGCAACTTTCATCGTCACACTCATCCTCACAGGTCCATCACCCGTCATTGCGAGCGCAAGCGAAGCAATCCAGAGCTGCGTAGGCCGCGCGGTGGATTGCTTCGTCGCAAGCGCTCCTCGCAATGACGGTGGAAACAAGGGCGCCCACAAGGGGCACCCCTACGTCATGTCGATGCCGGTGGCGACTGAACCCCAAACCTGTGGCGTGCGGGGAACCGAAGCGGATCCTGTCAGTTAGCCTTGCTGGATTTCAGCTTGAGGAGTGCGCGCCATGGACAAGGATCGAATTGCCGGATCGGCCAAGGATTTCACTGGCAAGGTCGAGGGTGCCGTCGGCGATATCGCCGGCGACGCCAATACGCAGGCAGCCGGCCGCGTCCGGGAGGCAGCAGGTGCGGTGCAGGATCTTTACGGTCAGGCCAAGGATACGGCGCGTGGCGCCGCGGATGCCGCCAGAAGCTACGCCAAGGATGCGTATGAAAAAAGCGGCGATACTTTCAATGACAGCTCGCAAGCGCTTGCGAAGAAGGTACAGGACAGCCCGCTCAACTCGATCTTGATTGCGGGTGCGATCGGCTTCGCGCTGGGACTGATCATGACGCGATCGCCGCGCCGTTCGCCGCAGCGCTGGCGATACTACAATTAGGCCCGGCTGCCAGAACGG
>NZ_JBEKXH010000013.1:0-34886 GCF_049512235.1 Bradyrhizobium sp. | reverse complement strand
TTCAGGGAATAAATTTCAGGCCGTTTGAAACTTTTGCAGGCGATGGCCGTGCGGGGGCTCACCTCATGGTGAGGAGCACGCCCTTCGCGCGCGTCTCGAACCATGAGGCCGACATGGCGACCCTCGTCCTTCCCTCAGGATGAGCCTTCACATCGAACGCCCTAATCCCGACTTGCCGGCGTCTGAATAAAGCCCCGGTTCCAGGTCGGGCTGATCAGGATCTCGTTGACGCACACCCGCGGCGGCATATTGGCGACGAAGGCGATGGTGCGGCCGAGATCTTCGGACTGCAGCATCCTCGCCTGCTCTTGTTCCGACGGGACCACCGGCCGCAGCTTGAGGATCGGGGTCGCGACCTCGCCGGGAGACAGGCAGCACGCGCGCAGGCCGTTGACGCATTCATCCATGTTGAACGAATGGGTCAGCGCCAGCACCGCGTGTTTTGTCGTTGTATAGGCCGGCCCAGGCATTTTGGAGACGTGGCGGCCGGCCCACGAGGCGACATTGATGATGCAGCCGTCCTGTTGCGACCGCATCGCCGGCAGCACCGCGCGCATGCAATACAATACGCCGTTGAGATTGATTTCGACCAGTCTGTTCCAGCCTTCCAGCTCCATATCCGCCCAGCTGCGTTTCGTCACATTGATGCCGGCGCTGTTGACCAGGAGATCGATGCGGCCGTGTTGAGCGACAATCCGTTGCGCCGCCTTGTTGACGTCGTCGGCGATGCTGACGTCGAGCGGTATCGCCTCGGCCTTGCCGCCATTGTTGGTAATCCGGGCCACCACGGCGTCGAGCGCATCCTTGCGGCGGCCGGAAACCACCACCGTCCAGCCATCCGCCGCCAGCGCTTCCGCCCCGGCCTCGCCGATGCCGCTGCCGCCGCCGGTCACCCAGGCGACGCGTTTCCCGTGAATTGACATGCGAGCTGTCTCCGTTGCTTTGTGAAGGCCGCTTTTGCTATTGAACTGCCCTTGAGAATTTGCCGCGGCCATCCCGGCCGCGCGCGCCGCTGCCGCAATGATGCATCAACGCATCCCGGAAAACCATCATGAACGCCAATCTGTTTTCCCGCCTGTTCGACGGCCTTGACGATAACGCCCGGCTCGCGATTGAAACCACCGACGGGCAGCGCATCAGCTATGGTGAGCTGATCGCCCGCGCCGGGCAGATCGCCAACGTGCTGGTTGAGCGCGGCGTCAAGCCCGGCGACCGCGTCGCCGCGCAAACCGAAAAATCGGTCCCCGGCCTGGTGTTGTATCTCGCCGCGGTGCGGGCCGGCGCGGTCTATCTGCCGCTCAATACCGCCTACACGCTCCATGAGCTTGAATATTTCATCACCGACGCCGAACCCTCGCTGGTGGTGTGCGATCCCGCCAAAGCCGATGCTATCGGCGCGATCGCCGCCAAGGTCGGCGCCGAAGTTGCGACCCTGGGCGCCGACGGGCGGGGCACGCTGACCGACGCCGCCGCCAAAGCGAGCCCGGTATTCGCAACCGTGCCGCGCGGCGACGATGATCTCGCCGCGATCCTCTATACTTCGGGCACCACGGGGCGCTCCAAGGGCGCGATGCTCAGCCACGACAATCTGGCGTCGAATTCGCTCTCGCTGGTCGACTATTGGCGCTTCACGAACAACGACGTGCTGATCCACGCCTTGCCGATCTATCATACCCACGGGCTGTTCGTCGCCAGCAACGTCACGCTGTTCGCCCGCGCCGCGATGATCTTCCTGCCGAAATTCGATCCTGACCTGATCATCCGGCTGATGGCGCGTGGCACCGTGCTGATGGGCGTGCCGACGTTCTACACCAGGCTGTTGCAAAGTCCGGCGCTGACGCGCGAGTCGGCCAGCCATATGCGGCTGTTCATTTCAGGCTCGGCGCCGCTGCTTGCCGATACCCATCGCGAATGGGCGGCAAGAACCGGCCACGCCGTGCTCGAACGCTACGGCATGACCGAGACCAACATGAACACCTCGAATCCCTATGACGGCGATCGCGTTCCCGGCGCGGTCGGTCATGCGCTGCCGGGCGTGTCGGTACGCGTCACCGATCCGGAAACCGGCACGGAGCTGCCGCGCGAAAGCATCGGAATGATCGAGGTCAGGGGCCCGAACGTGTTCAAGGGCTATTGGCGGATGCCGGAAAAGACAAAAGCCGAATTCCGCGACGACGGTTTTTTCATAACCGGCGACCTTGGCAAGATCGACGCCAACGACTACGTGCACATTCTGGGCCGTGGCAAGGACCTGGTGATCTCGGGCGGCTTCAACGTCTACCCGAAGGAAATCGAGAGCGAGATCGACGCCATGCCGGGCGTGATCGAGTCCGCCGTGATCGGGGTGCCACACGCCGATTTCGGCGAGGGCGTCACCGCCGTGGTGGTCTGCAACAAGGGCGCGCACGTAGATGAAGCCTCGGTGCTGAAGGCGCTCGACGGCCGGCTGGCAAAATTCAAGATGCCGAAGCGGGTCATCGTGGTCGACGACCTGCCGCGCAATGCCATGGGCAAGGTCCAGAAGAACATCCTGCGCGACAGCTATGCGGACATTTACAAGAAGTGATCATACCATGCACGCAATCTTGCGAGCCAAGGGTCGCTCTATGAACGGCTCGGATTCTGCATCACCGATGAGGATGACCGCAAATTCTACATGCGGCGCGACCCCGGATAAACGACAGTCCGTAGGGTGGGCAAAGCCAACGGATCGCGCGAACGCGCGGGCCGATGGCGTGCCCACCATCTTCTCACGTCTTAAATGGTGGGCACGGCGCAAGAGCGCCTTTGCCTACCCTACGCGCCGTCATCCGCCATTTACGCCTTTCGGCTAATTCGGCTGGTGCTCAAACCCGCGACCATCGCCTTCGCCGCCAATACCTCGCTGGAATGCGCCCATGCTCGCCCTGAATCGGGCTTCATCGGCGCCAGCCGGCAGCGCCCGGCACCCTGTCAATACCCGTCCATGCGAGCCGCATCTCAAGCTATGAACATTCGTTCGCAACCGGTGATTTCGCCGTTGCGCTAGCTGTTTCGACTTCGTACATAGGATTTATCTACCGCGATCCCCGTAAGGCCCCGTGTGCCGGGCCAAAAACCGTCAAAGCCGCCGATGACCGCCAGGATCGAACGCCCGCTTTCGCCGCATCTGCAGACTTATCGCTGGACCCTGACGATGGCGCTGTCCATCGTCCACCGTGCAACCGGCGTGGCGCTCTATTTCGGCACCCTGCTGCTGGCGTGGTGGCTGATCGCGGCGGCGGAGGGGCCAACCGCCTATTCCCACGTTCAAGCCTTCACCAGCAGTTTCATCGGCCGGCTGATCGTGTTCGGCTATACCTGGGCGTTGCTGCACCATCTGCTCTCCGGCGTCAGGCATTTTGTCTGGGATCTCGGCTACGGCTTCAAGGCGAGCGAGCGCGAAACGCTGACCTGGGCCGCGCTGATCGGCGGTCTTGCGCTAACCGTTTTGTTGTGGATCGCGGCTTACGCGATCGGGGGCGGGTGATGAGCATCAAGGAACAGGTCGGCTCGACACCGCAGGCCACGTCGCTGCGCACGCCGCTCGGCCGCGTCCGCAGCCTCGGCGCCTCGCATTCCGGCACTTCGGATTTCTGGCGCCAGCGCCTCACCGCGGTGGCGATGACGCTTTTGATCATTCCGGTCATCGTGGTGGTGATGATGCTGCTCGGCCGCAATCAGGTCGGCGCGGCGCAGATCCTGGGCTCGCTGCCGATCGCCATCATCCTCTTGCTGTTCATCGTCGCCAGCGCCTGGCACATGAAGATCGGCATGCAGGTGGTGATCGAGGACTATGTGCACAACGAGAAGCTGAAGCTCGCCTTTGTCATGGCCAACAATTTCTTCTCGATCGCAGTGGCGCTGGCTTCGATCTACGCCATCCTCAAACTGTCATCCGGAGTTTAGCGCATGGCCGCTGATGGCAACGGCAAGGCCGTAAACGGCAGCGGTGGTGCCGCGGCCAACAGAAAAGCCTATCCGATCGAGGACCACACCTACGATGTCGTCGTGGTCGGCGCCGGCGGCGCCGGTTTGCGCGCGGTCGTGGGCTGCAGCGAAGCGGGCTTGCGCACCGCCTGCATCACCAAGGTGTTTCCGACCCGCTCGCATACGGTGGCGGCGCAGGGCGGCATTTCGGCCGCGCTCGGCAACATGCACGAGGACGATTGGCGCTGGCACATGTACGACACCGTCAAGGGGTCGGACTGGCTCGGCGACCAGGACGCCATCGAATACATGGTGCGCAATGCGCCCGAGGCCGTCTACGAACTCGAACATTGGGGCGTGCCGTTCTCGCGCACCGAGGACGGCAAGATCTACCAGCGGCCGTTCGGGGGCATGACGCTGGACTACGGCAAGGGCCAGGCCCAGCGCACCTGCGCCGCCGCCGACCGCACCGGGCACGCCATGCTGCACACCATGTACGGCCAGGCGCTGCGTCACGCCGCGGAATTCTATATCGAGTTTTTCGCCATCGACCTGATCATGGACGACCAGGGCGTCTGCCGCGGCGTGATCGCGCTCAAGCTCGATGACGGCACGCTGCATCGCTTCAAGGCGCAGACCACCATTCTCGCCACCGGCGGCTATGGCCGCGCCTACGCCTCCTGCACCTCGGCGCATACCTGCACCGGTGACGGCAATGCCATGGCCTTGCGCGCCGGGCTGCCACTGCAGGACATGGAATTCGTCCAGTTCCACCCCACCGGCATCTACGGCGCGGGGTGCCTTGTCACCGAGGGCGCGCGGGGCGAAGGCGGCTATCTGGTCAATTCCGAAGGCGAGCGGTTCATGGAACGCTATGCGCCCTCGGCCAAGGACCTCGCCTCACGCGACGTGGTGTCGCGCGCAATGACGATCGAAATCCGAGAAGGCCGCGGCGTCGGCAAGAAAAAGGATCACATCTACCTGCACCTCGACCATCTCGATCCCAAGGTGCTGCACGAAAGGCTGCCGGGCATTTCCGAATCGGCCAGGATATTTGCCAATGTCGACGTCACCCGCGAGCCGATTCCGATCGTGCCGACCGTGCACTACAACATGGGCGGCATTCCCACCAACTATCACGGCGAAGTGCTGACCAAGAAGAACGGCGACGACAATGCCACCGTACCCGGCCTGATGGCGCTGGGCGAGGCGGCCTGCGTCTCGGTGCACGGCGCCAACCGGCTCGGTTCCAATTCGCTGATCGATCTCGTGGTATTCGGCCGCGCCGCGGCGCTGCGCTGCGCCGAAAAACTGACGTCGAACGGCAAGCAGCCGGAACTGCCGGCGGGATCGGCCGACAAGGCGCTCGGGCGGCTCGACCGCTACCGCTACGCCTCCGGTGGCACGCCAACGGCAAAACTGCGCGACAGCATGCAGCATGTGATGCAGAGCAATTGCGCGGTGTTCCGCAGCGGCGACATATTGCATGAAGGACAGAGCCTGATCCACAAGGTGCATGGCGGCGTCAGCGACGTCGCGGTGTCGGACCGCTCGCTGACCTGGAATTCCGATCTGGTCGAGACGCTCGAGTTCGACAACCTGATCGCGCAGGCGGTGGTGACGATGGATTCGGCGGCCAACCGCTCCGAAAGCCGCGGCGCCCACGCGCGCGAGGATTTCCCGAACCGCGACGACAAGAACTGGATGAAGCACACGCTGGCGTGGCTCGACGATCAAGGCAACACCACGATCGACTATCGCCCGGTGCACGACTACACCATGACCAACGACGTGCAATACATCCCGCCGAAGGCGCGGGTGTATTGATGACGACAGCGAAGGCTTGAAAGCATGGTCGAATTCGCACTGCCGAAAAACTCGAAGATCACGGGCGGCAAGACCTGGCCGAAACCGCCCGGCGCGACGCAGACGCGCGAATTCAAGGTCTATCGCTGGAATCCGGACGACGGCAAGAATCCCAGCGTCGACACCTATCATATCGATACCGCCGATTGCGGCCCGATGGTGCTCGACGGCCTGATCTGGATCAAGAACAACATCGATCCGACGCTGACCTTCCGGCGCTCCTGCCGCGAAGGCGTCTGCGGCTCCTGCGCCATGAATATCGACGGCCAGAACACGCTGGCCTGCACCAAGTCGATGCATGACGTGAAGGACGGCGCGGTCAGGATCAACCCGCTGCCGCATCAGCCTGTCGTCAAGGACCTAGTGCCGGACCTCACCAATTTTTACGCGCAATATGCCTCGATCGAGCCGTGGCTGAAGACATCATCGCCGACGCCGCAGAAGGAATGGAGGCAAAGCCACGAGGACCGCGAAAAACTCGACGGCCTCTATGAATGCATTCTGTGCGCCTGCTGCTCGACCTCGTGCCCGAGCTATTGGTGGAACAGCGAGCGTTTTCTGGGGCCGGCCGCGCTGCTGCAGGCGACCCGCTGGGTCAAGGACAGCCGCGACGAGGCCACCGGCGAGCGGCTCGACAACCTCGAAGACCCGTTCCGGCTTTACCGCTGCCACACCATCATGAACTGCGCCAAGGCCTGCCCGAAGAGCCTGAACCCCTCGGAGGCCATCGCCGAGCTCAAGATGAAAATGGTCGAGCGTCAGATTTGACGCCGCGGCGTTCGCCTGGCGTTGTTCAGCATGAGGTCATAATCTCCCCTCCCTCCACGCGCATCGCGCGTGGCGGGGGAGGGGTCGGGGGTGACGCGGCATTCACCGAAGCAGCGGTTCCTGCTGGTACCCCCCACCCCCGACCCCTCCCCACCGCTTCGCGGGGGGAGGGGAGAAGATAATTCCAATGCAAAAGTGAAATTGAAATCGCATGCCGGCCGCGCCCCTCATCATCCTGCATCATTTCGATCAGTCGCCGTTCTCGGAAAAGGTGCGCATCGTCTTCGGCCTCAAGCAGGTCGAATGGACCTCGGTCCTTATCTCCCGCATCATGCCGCGTCCCGATCTGATGCCGTTGACCGGCGGCTACCGGCGAACGCCGGTGATGCAGATCGGCGCCGACATCTATTGCGACACCCAGGTCATCATCCGCGAGCTGGAGCGGCGTGTTCCCGAACCGACCCTGTTCCCGGACCGCAGCGAAGGCCTTGCCTGGGCCAGCGCGATGTGGACCGACCGGTCGTTTTTTCAGAACACCGTGAACCTGGTGTTCGGCTCGTTGGCGGACAAGGTGCCGCAGGAATTCATCGCCGACCGCGAACAGCTGCGCGGTGCCCGGTTCGACGTGGCGGCGATGACCTCGGCCATTCCGCAGATGCGCGACCAGTTTCGTGCCCATGTGCACTGGATCGAGACCCAGCTTGGCAGCGGCCGCGCCTGGATCACCGGCGACAAGCCCGGTCTATGCGACGTCAACGCCTACATGAACATCTGGTATGTGCGCGCGAACCTGGCTGACGCCCTGGAGATGCTCGCGGAGTTCGGCCATGTCCGGGCATGGGAGGCGCGCCTGCGCGCCATCGGTCACAGCAGCCGCAGCGAAATGTCGCCCGCCGACGCGCTCGAGATCGCGGCACGCGCGGTACCGCAGACCGCCGAATTGACGGATCCCGGCGATCCCAATGGTCGCAGGCCCGGCGACCGCGTCGAGATCATGCCCGACGACTATGGCAAGGTCAAAGTGAGCGGCAAGATCGTCGCGCTGTCGCCACAGCACATCGCGATCCGCAGGCACGACCCACGCGCCGGCGAGGTTGTCGTGCACTTTCCGCGCGCCGGCTTCCTTGTCATTCCCGCCCTGGTCTGAGCGGCATTGAGGTCCTCGGCCTGGCACTCGCTCGCGCAGGTTCCAGCCCGGTGACTTTTGTCGGCCACGGCGGATTGGATCGAGCAACTGGCGCGCGCCCTCGACAAGGCCGGTTGATGGCGCTGGCCGAAGCGCGGCGCAGCGGAGTGAGCTCGGTACCACCGTTGCCGTCGCGGGCGAGGCCGCAAAACAGCGCGCTGGACTCACCCGCCGAGTCGGATATGCATGCGCCAATGCGGCCACGCATTTCATGAGGATTGCTTGACGACATCGACACGGTCACCTGCCTTCGCCGCCGCCAACGATCCCGCTGCGCCCCCGTTCGGGGCGTTCGCGCCCACCCGCGCGCAGGCGGCGATCGTCGCGCTGGCGCACCGTTCGCGGCTGAAGCGCGGCGCGTTCCGCCCTGTCTTGTCGCGGCTCGTCCATCTCCTGCGCGCCGGTCCGGTCGATGTGCGATACCAGGGCGCGTCATTTCGGTTCTATCATCAGGCCAGCGCCACCGAGCGCGGCGCCTTGTTCAATCCCGACTACAATCTCGATGAACTGGATTTTCTGCGCGCGCAGACCCCGGTCGGCGGCGTGTTCGTCGATGTCGGCGCCAATGTCGGCACCTACGCCTTGGCGCTGGGCCGCCATGTCGGCGCCGGCGGAAAGGTGCTTGCGATCGAGCCGCATCCCATCACCCAGGCGCGGCTTGTGTTCAACCGCGCCGCATCCGGCTGCGCCTGGGTTGTCCTCGTCGCCGCGGCGGCAGGCGCTTCCGACGGCGAGTTGATGATCGAGACCGACGGCGACAATCTCGGCGCCAGCCATATCGTCAGCGGCAAAGGCAGCGGCAATGTCATCCGGGTGCGGTCGTTGCGGCTGCAGCGCATTCTCGACGAGGCCGCCGTTTTGCATATCGACGCGCTGAAGATCGATGTCGAGGGTTTTGAGGATCGCGTCCTGACCGGCTTCTTCCGGGAAGCGCCACCCTCGCTCTGGCCGCGCGCGGTGGTGATCGAGCATCTGTCGCGCAATGAATGGCTCGACGACTGCATCGCGGACATGCGCGCGCGCGGCTATGCCGAGACCGGCAAGACCCGCAGCAACACGCTGCTGTTGCGCGGTTCCGGCTAGTCCGCCCTTCCTCGAGGGGCGGGAACATCGCCGCGCCGGCGCCGTTATCGCCGCGGCAGCAAGGAAGCGAAACATGGCCAACGATAGCACCGCGCGCGATGTCGACCGGGTCTGGGAACTCATGAAGATGATCAGCTACGTGAAAATGGCGGCCGCCGTGGTCACCGGCACGCGGCCGAATCTCGGCGACAACCGCACGGTGGCGATGTAGATGGACATCGATCCGCAAGAGGATCCGCCGATCAAGCCAGGGCAGCCGTCGGAGCCGCCGCAGGAAAGTCCGCCGGGAAATCCGAGGCCGGAGGTTCCGCCGCCGATGCAGGAGCCAGGTGAACCCGCGCGGCCGGAGGAGTTGCCCGGCCGCACGCCCGATGAAATGCCGGTGCGGGGACCGGAACAACCGAACGGGCCCTACCCCGCGACCGATGGCACGCAGGCGATTTGCGTGGATCCGGGCACGCCGGACCGGCCGCAGGGGACAATTTGAAATTGCGATTTGAAACCACCGCCTGAATGGGTCATGAACAGAGGCGAATCGGAACTCCGTGTAGTCATAAATAAATACACGTCTGCATTGGCAGACTGCCACAATCCGGCCTAACGCATCATTGTAGTGATCAGCCCGCCCTGCCCATCATTTTCGGGAACCTGATGACAAACCTTCGTCTCGTGCTGCTTGCCACGACCGCGCTGACGGCCGCGCAGTTCGCCAGCGCCACATCGCACGCCCAATCCGCTCCGCAAGTGATGGCACAGGCGAAGGAAGAATTGGGTCCCGACGGCAAGCCCAAGCAGCCGCCGAAGGGCGCGCCGCCGCCGAGGCCCGCGCCGCCGGCCGCTGCTCCGCCACGCCCCGCGCCGCCCGCCGCCGCGCCCCCTCCACCCCGGCCGGCACCGCCGCCCCCGGCTGCGGCACCGCCGCGTCCTGCACCGCCGCCCCCGGCCGCCGCACCTCCGCCTCGTCCGGCACCCCCGCCGCCGGCCGCGGCGCCGCCGCGTCCCGAGCCCCCACGGACGGAACCGCCGCGCGCCGAGCCGCCGCGCCCGCCTGCACCGCCGCAGCGCACTGCGCCGCCGCAGGCTCCCGAACCGTCGCGTCCCGCGCCCCCCACGGCAGCACCCCCGCCAGCGCCGCCGAAGCCCCCGGCGCCGCCAAACGGGGCCGCTGCACCGCCACCGCCTCCACCCGCAGGCGCAAGACCGCCATTGTCGGGCCCAGGCGCTCCGCCGCCACCGCCCGCAGGTGGAAGACCGCCGCAGGGTCCTGGCTCGCCGCCGCCAGCAGGTGCCGGCGCGCCACCGCCTCCGCCAGGGCGCAACGGACCTCCGGGAGCGCCAAATGCAGCACCGGGTGGCCCCGGCGGGCAGACCGCGCTCCCGCCAGGCGGCGCTCCGTTGGCGCGCCGCGCGCCGCCAACAGTCGCCGCGCCGATACCGGCGCCGCCACCGCCCGCCCAGGCCATGACCCCGATTGCTCCGGGGGCGGCGGCACAAGGGCCGCACCGCATGGAAGATTTCCGCGGCGCGCGGCAGGAAAGCGATCAGGGTGGCCGCAAAGTCTTCACCGAGCCCGGCCGCGTCATCGTGGTCGATCCCAGCGGCCAGTCCTTCATTCGCCACGACGAGGGCGATCGTTTCCGCTACGGCGCCCGCGACATTCACGTCGAGCAGGCCGGGGACGACACCCGCACCATCGTGATTCGACCCGACGGCACCGAGATCATCAACATCACCGGCCGCGACGGCCAGCTGCTGCGCCGGATCCGCCGCGACCGCGAGGGCCGCGAGATCATCATCATCGACAACACCTATCGTGACCCCGGCGCGGTCGGCGGCTTCTTCATCGACCTGCCGCCGCCGGTGCTCCGCATTCCCTATGACCGCTACATCGTCGAAGCCGACGAAGCGCCGCCGGACGTGATCTACGAGACCATGGAAGCGCCGCCGGTGGAGCGGATCGAGCGGCGTTATTCACTCGATGAAATCCGCTACAGCCCGTCGGTGCGCGCGCTGATGCCGAGCATCGATCTCAACACCATCAACTTCGAAACCGGATCGTGGGAGATTCCGCCGGATCAGGCGGCGAGGCTGCAGGCGATCGCGGACGGGCTCAACCGGGCGATCGCGCGCAACCCGCGCGAGGTGTTCCTGATCGAGGGCCACACCGATGCGGTCGGCAACGACGTCGACAATCTGTCGCTGTCGGACCGGCGCGCCGAATCGGCGGCCGAGCTTTTGACCCGGCAATTCGGCGTGCCCGCGGAGAACCTGACCTCGCAGGGCTATGGATCGCAGTATCTCAAGGAGCAGACTAGCGGGCCCAGCCGCATCAACCGGCGCGTCACCGTCCGCCGCATCACGCCGCTGCTCAACGGCGGCACCGCCTCGCTGCCGCCGCCCCCGCCCGGCACCGCGCCGCCGAGGTAGCGGAGCTGCATTCGCGACATGAAATGGCCGGGACGAAGCCCGGCCATGACGGTGCGGGAGTCTGTAGGGTGGGCAAAGACAATGGATCGCGCGAATGCGCGATCGGTTGGCGTGCCCACCATCTTCTCACGTCTAGCTAAGCTAGAACGGTGGGCGCGGCGCAAGCGCGCCTTTGTCTTACTGAGTTGCGCCGAGCTACGGCTCGGCACGCCAAAAATATCGAAAACAACCCCATGCAAAGTAACACCAGCGGTCCTTGGCAGTGACCCATCCACCGGGCCCGGCATAGTCCAGGGCTTGTCCCGCCCGCGGGGCCGAAGCCCCTTCGGCGCGGCGAAGGCCCGGCCATGACGGGCGCCATACGCTGGAAGGCGTCAGTGCCAACGACCGCTGGTCTCAGCCCTTGTCGGTGTCGAGTTTGAAGAGCGGGGAGCTTTCCCCAACCGACAGCAGGCCGGTCTCGGCGTAGAGATCGAGTTTGGCGCGGCTATCGGTGATGTCGAGGTTGCGCATCGTCAGCTGGCCGATCCGGTCCGCCGGCGTGAACGCCGCATCCTCCACCTTCTCCATGCTCAAGCGCTCCGGATGATAGGTCAGGTTGGGACTCTCGGTGTTCAGGATCGAGTAGTCGTTGCCGCGTCGCAATTCGAGCGTGACCTCCCCGCTGACGGCGCGGGCGACCCAACGCTGGGCGGTTTCGCGCAGCATCAGGGCTTGCGAATCGAACCACCGCCCCTGATAGAGCAACCGGCCAAGGCGCATGCCGCTGATCCGGTATTGCTCAATCGTATCTTCGTTGTGGATGCCGGTGACGAGGCGCTCGTAGGCGATGTGCAGCATCGCCATGCCCGGGGCTTCGTAGATGCCGCGGCTCTTGGCCTCGATGATCCGGTTCTCGATCTGGTCGCTCATGCCAAGGCCATGACGGCCACCGATGGCGTTGGCCTCGAGCAGCAGCGCGACCGGATCGGCGAAGGCCTGGCCGTTCAATGCGACGGGCTGCCCCTCCACAAACCGCACGGTAACCCTTTCGGCCTTGACGACAGTGTCGTCGCGCCAGAACGTCACGCCCATGATGGGATTGACGATTGTGATGTTGCTATCGAGGCGCTCGAGGTCCTTGGCCTCGTGGGTGGCGCCGAGGATATTGCTGTCGGTCGAATAGGCCTTCTCGGCGCTCATCTTGTAGTCGAAGCCATTGGCAGCGAGGTACTCCGACATCTCGGAACGGCCGCCCAGTTCGTCGATGAACTGCTGGTCGAGCCAGGGCTTGTAGATCTTGAGGCTTGGATTGGTCAGCAGGCCGTAGCGGTAGAAGCGCTCGATGTCGTTGCCTTTGTAGGTGGATCCGTCGCCCCAGATGTTGACGCCGTCCTCTTTCATGGCCGCGACCAGCATGGTGCCAGTGACAGCGCGACCGAGAGGCGTGGTGTTGAAGTAAGTCGCGCCGCCGGTTGAGATGTGGAAGGCGCCGGATTGAATCGCTGCGATGCCTTCGTGAACCAATTGCTTGCGGCAATCCACGAGCAGGGCTTTTTCGGAGCCTAGGCCTAGCGCCTTGCGCGGGATCTCGTCGTAATCGGCCTCGTCGGGTTGGCCAAGATTGGCGGTATAGGCGAAAACGCGGGCACCCTTCTGTTTCATCCACACGAGCGCCGCGCTGGTGTCGAGACCGCCCGAGAAAGCAATGCCGACTTTCTGCCCCTTGGGCAGGCCTTTCAAGATCGCACTCATGAAGCTTCCAATCGGTCGTATCTGCGGATGTTTCTTGCGAATTGAGGGCGCGAATATCAAATTTCGTGCCGATCGGCACGCTTTTAATAGAGCATGGCGATCGACCGACCGAAATCGGGATTACGCCGGCTTACGGAAGCGAGTGAGGAGCCGGGTCAAGGCCGCATCGACGCCCTCATCGGTGAGCCGCGTCGTCGACCAGCGATAAATCCAGCCATAAGCGAGCCAGATCACCAGGAATGTCACCAGCCCGGCGACGGCGACATCGGTGAAGAAATGCCCGCCGAACGCCATCCGAAGCACGCTGGTGGTGACGCCGAACACGGTCGCCCCTGCATAGGCCAGCGGCCGCCACGCCGGCGGCGCCAGCGCCGCCGGCGCATAGGTCCAGAACGCGGTGGCGCCTTCGCCGGAGAAGAACGAACAGTTGCGGGCGCAGCTGCCGCGCGGATCCCACCAGGGCACGAATCGATCCGGGCCGTTGAACTGCGTCACCACCACCGGCCGCGGCCGGCCCCAATAGCTCTTGAAGGTGAGATTGGTGAGCACCCCGGCGGACAGCACCAGCGTGACCAGCAGGAAGATGATGGCACGCCCGGACATCAGGAGCGGCCGGTCCGGCCGGATCAGCTTGACGAGGAGTGCGACCAGCGCCGGCGCCGCGAGGCCCCAGGCAATCCACATGGCACCGTCGCGTGCGGTCTCGGCAAGCGCGTTCAGCCTGAGCGGGAAGGACCTGGTGGTGGCGTCATAGAACAACGCCGAAAGCTTCAGGTCGAGCTCGGGATAGATCCCGAACAGCACACCGACCACGAGCGAAAGCGAAAGTGCGATGAATAGCCCGGTCCGGTTCATGGCGCGGGGTTTAGCCGAGGGCGCCGATGAAGAAAAGTCTCCCTTGATGTATCGTCGTGAAGCCAGCTTCATGACGCCGGCGGCGAAGGGGTATGCGACGGCAGCGGCGGCGGAGGCAGCGGGCGCGGCGGCTCGCGCCAGGCCCCGGCTTTGCGGCCCGCGATCAACCAATAGACCACACCGGCGACGATCCCCGCGCCGGTCATGATTTCGAGATGACGCCGCACAATACCCTCGAAGCGAAGCGTGTCGGAGTCGAACGGCACCAGGCCGAGATAGCAGGCCAGTCCGACGACGGCGCCGCCGGCGGCGTAGGCCAGCGCGCTCCTGATGTAAAACGCCTCCGTGATCGCGGCCACGATCATCGCCGGCAGCAGCGCAAAACCGGAGACGAAGATGAAGCCGAAACCGATCACGACGTTGAGCGCGCTGGAATCGATCGGACCGGTGCCAAGATCGGAAAATTCCGGAAACAACACCGCGCCGATCATGATCATTCCGGCCACCAGACAGGCGGCGAGAAATCCGATGACAATGACGAACAGCCGGCCGATCAATGCCATGGAGTGAGACACTCTAATTATGCGCACCTAATCCGTCATCGCCATGGCGCGCAGCGCCTGGCGCTCGCGCACCGACAATTTCTCGGTCTCCGATTTCAACTGGCCGCAGGCGGCGAGGATGTCGCGGCCGCGCGGCGTGCGCACCGGCGAGGAATAGCCGGCGTTGAAGATGTACTCCGAAAACTTCTCGATCTGGTCCCAATCCGAACATTGATAGCGCGTGCCCGGCCACGGATTGAACGGAATCAGGTTGATCTTGGCCGGAATGCCCTTCAGCATCTTGACCAGCAATTTGGCGTCATCCAGCGAATCGTTGACGCCCCTCAGCATGACATATTCGAAGGTGATACGCCGCGCATTGGACGCGCCGGGATAGTCGCGGCAGGCCTGCAGCAATTCGGCAATCGGATATTTGCGGTTCAACGGCACCAGTTCGTTGCGCAATTCGTCGCGCACCGCATGCAGCGAGATCGCCAGCATGACACCGATCTCCTCGCCGGTCCGGACGATGTTCGGCACCACGCCGGAGGTCGACAGCGTAATGCGGCGGCGGGAGATGCCGATGCCCTCATTGTCGGCAACGATCAAAAGCGCGTCGCGTACCGCGTCGAAATTATACAACGGTTCGCCCATGCCCATCATCACCACATTGGTGACGAGACGGCCGCCGGAAGGGGTTTCGCGGTCGGCCCAGTCATTGAGGCGATCGCGCGCCACCATGATCTGGCCGACGATCTCGCCTGCGGTAAGGTTTCGCACCAGCCGCTGGGTGCCGGTATGGCAAAACGAGCAATTCAGCGTGCAGCCGACCTGCGAGGAAACGCACAGCGTGCCGCGATCGGTTTCGGGAATATGGACGCACTCGACTTCGTGCGCCTTCTCGATCGCATCGCCGCTCGGCAATCGCAGCAGCCATTTGCGGGTGCCGTCGCTGGACACCTGCTCGGCGACCACCTCGGGACGCGCGACCGTGAAATGCGCCGCGAGCTGGAGGCGCATTTCCCTGGAAATGCTGGTCATCTCGTCGAAATTCCGCGCCCCCCTGACATAGATCCAGTGCCACAGCTGCTGCACCCGCATCTTGCGCTGCGCCGGCTGAACGCCGATGGCGCCGAGCCGGTCGGCGATCTCGGCGCGCGACAATCCGACCAGCGAGGGTTTTGCCGGCGGCACATAGCTTTCAACCGCGATTTTTTCCAGCGGCGCAGGCGCATTCGGCGTTTCGATAGTCATCTGCATCAGTTACATATAGCAACCGGCACGGCAATTGCGACCCATTTACCGTTGGCAATCCTGCGCCACCCGGTCGAGCGCCTGGGCGAGCCCCTTCAAGGAGAACGTGTCCGTGGTCTCGGTGCCCTTGGCCGATACGCCCTTGATGACGACATCGCTTGCCTTGCGCATGGCATCGACCATCCGCTCTTCCTCCGCGGCGTTCTTGATCCAGAGCCCGTCGCCCTGGGTGTACATGGCGTAAGTGGCGCCGCCAACCTCCAGCGTCGATTCCGATCCCGGTTTCAGGGCATAGCCGATCATGACCGAGACCTCGTTGGTGACTTTTTCCCCCGGGCGCGTCGAGACGAACGCGTAGGCCGGATCACGCGGCCGATTCGGCGGATTGGTTTTCGACGACGAAGGCTTCGCCAGCGCGAAGCACACCTTCTTGCCATTCGGCGTCGCCATATAGGCGCCCCAGCCGGCGAATTGGCCGATCAGGGTCGGTTCGGCGCTACCGGTAACGGCGGCCGCGGGCTTGGTTTCCGGCTTTGCCACCACAGGTTTTGCAGCCAAAGTCTTCGCCGCGCCTTTCGACGGTTCGCCCTGCGCCAGCGCAAGACCCGCCGCGCCGCACAGCAGCACACCCGCCACCAGAGCTGTCGATATTCGCCGAACGCACATGACCGAATCTGGTTCCTCATGATTGTGACTGGAAGATGGCCCCGACATCACCTCGTCACAGCTGCGATTGATATCGGGCAACTGCGTTCCTGGTTAGGCAGGTGGAATCAGATTGTGGCAGGGCCTCAAATCCGGCAAGAAGCGTTGCGGAAAACCTTGTGCGCCCGAACAACAGGTCAAGTCCATGAAAGCCATTCTCTGCTCGCAGTATTGCGGTCCCGACGATCTTGTGCTGGCGGATGTGCCCGATCCCGTGGCCGGGCCCGGGGAGGCCGTGATATCCATCAAATCCGCGGCGCTGAATTTCTTCGACCTGCTGATGATCCAGGGTAAATACCAGATCAAGCCGCCGTTTCCGTTTTCGCCGGCGGCGGAAGTCGCGGGCGTGATCGAAAGTGTCGGCAGCGGCGTCACCGGGCTGAAAGTCGGCGACCGCGTGGTGGCGTCCTGCGGCCATAATGGCGCGCGCGAAAAGATCGCGCTGCCGGCGAATTCCATTGTCAAGATTCCCGACAATCTGGATTTCGATCGCGCCGCCGGCATTATCATCATCTACGGCACCGCGCTGCATGCGTTGGAAGATCGCGCCAGCCCGAAGGCCGGAGAAACCATGGCCGTGCTGGGGGCTGCCGGCGGCACCGGGCTTGCGGCTTGCGAACTCGGCAGACTGATGGGCCTGAAGGTGATCGCCTGCGCCTCCTCGGCGGAGAAACTTGAGTTTGCCAAGGCCCACGGCGCCGAACTCGGCCTGAACTACTTGACCGAAGACCTCAAGGACGGCCTGCGGCGGCTCACCGGCGGCAAGGGCGTCGATATTATTTTCGACCCCGTCGGCGGCGCCTATGCCGAGGCCGCGCTGCGCTCGATCGCCTGGGAAGGCCGCTTCCTCGTGATCGGATTTGCCGCCGGCGACATTCCGAAGATGCCGCTCAATCTGGCGCTGCTGAAGGGCTGCGACATCAGAGGCGTGTTCTGGGGCGCGTGGGCGCGACTCAATCCGGAGAAGAACCGCGCCAATCTGGAGAAGCTCGTGAAGTGGACGGCGGAGGGCAAGATCTCCTCGCATGTCGATCGCAGCTTCCCGTTGGCGCAAACCGCCGATGCGCTGAAGGTGCTCGCGGGCCGCAAGGCAATGGGCAAGGTGATTCTGCATCCCTGACGCGGCCATCGCCGGATTGGCGCAACGCATCCGGTGGTCCGGAGCGGCTACCCGGCGGAGCAGGATTGGATGTGGCGGCCATGCATTCGCGGCCTGTCATTTGTGCGGCCGTACACTCGATGGTGGTCGGATTAGAGCGTGCAATTTCTCATGCGCTTGGCCGCAAAGAAATCAAGATATCACCCGAATCGTACGCGCGAAGGCCGCGCTTTGGTCGAATTCACTGCGCAGTTTAACAACCCCGGCGGGCGCTGGGCACAATTAGAACGTTGGGATGCCCAACCGGGTTCGTTGCCAGCGCGGAGGCATCACATGGCGCAGGAAACGAAGTTTGGCGGCGCGGCCGGGCCTGCGGCTAACCCGCGCCGTCGCCTCGAGATCGAAAGCGATCCAGGCCTGGAGGATCAGGAGCCGTTCCCTTTATTCCTCTACAGCCACGATGAACCGCAACCGGCGCTCTTCGAAAAGCCCTCGGGCAAGGGCATGTTCTCGTCAAGAGCCGTCAGGCTCGGCCTTTTGAAGGCCTTCGCGGCGGCCGCCGTCGTCGCGATCCTGGCTTTGGTCAGGCTGTTCACCATTATTTCCACCGAAAAGACTTCACAGGCCGGCGCGGCCGCCTCCTCACCATCGCTGGTCCTGGTCAATAACTCGCCGATCGGGACCGCGGCATCGTTGCCCGACGCCAGCAGCGCGCCCTCGCGGGAAGACATTGCCGCCGCGTTCGACAGCGTCCGTCGGAGCCAGACCGAAATCCGCCAGCCGGCCGCCACACCTCCGCCGCCGACACAACCTGCACCGTCCAGACAAATGGACCCCGCCGAAATCGCCACGATGCTGAAGCGCGCCAGGAGCCTGATTGCAATCGGCGACATCGCGGCTGCACGGCTGTTGCTGGAACGAGCGGCCGACGGCCGGGAGCCAAGCGCGGCACTCCTGCTGGCCCAGACTTACGATCCTGCGGTGCTCGGTACCGCGGACGCGCGAAGTATCACACCCGATCCGGTGGCTGCCCGGAACTGGTACCGGAAGGCGGCGCAACTCGGCTCGCAGGATGCGCAGCAGCGCCTTGCTCAGATGAAGGATTAATTTTCTACCGCAGTTGGGGGACACCATGCAGCGTATCCTGGGGATGGCGCTTGTCGCCATGACGATATGTTTTGCCTCGGCAGCCCGCGCCGAGGATGCCGAATTTGACCCGGCAAAGGTCAGCGAAAGTCTGAAGGCCATATTCCAGTTCGGGTCGGCCGAAACCAAGCAGGCGCTGAACGCAAACACGGTGACGCTGATTTCGGGCACCATCGGCGGCACCTATGTTCAGATCGGCGCGGACCTCGCCTCTGTGCTCGATGACGGCAATCGACTGCGCGTCCTGCCCATCGTTGGCCGCGGCTCCGTCCAGAGCGTCGCCGATGTTCTGTTTCTGCAAGGCGTCGATCTCGGGATCGTGCGGGCCGACACCCTCGATTACCTCGAGAAAAAAGGCTTCGCCAAGGACATCAAGAAGCAATTCACTTACGTGACCAAGCTTTACAACGAAGAGATGCATGTCATCGCGCCGAAGACGATCCGCAGCCTGAGCGATCTCGACGGCAAGACCGTCAGTGTCGATCTGCCCAATGGCGGCACCTTCATCACCGCCCTGATCGTGTTCGAGCGGCTCGGCATTAAACCGAAATTCGTTTATGTCGAGCAGCGTATCGCGCTCGAAAAATTGCGCAACGGTGACATCGATGCCGTGATCGCCGTGCAGGGCAAGCCGTCCAGGATCATCAGCGCGATCAAGGATGACCGGCTGCATTTCGTTCCGGTCGATTACGCGAAATCGCTGCAGGACG
Organism: Bradyrhizobium sp.; assembly: GCF_049512235.1. Classification (GTDB taxonomy): domain Bacteria; phylum Pseudomonadota; class Alphaproteobacteria; order Rhizobiales; family Xanthobacteraceae; genus Bradyrhizobium. The sequence continues at coordinate 15,563 of NZ_JBEKXH010000013.1, read as the reverse complement.
ACTATCTGCCGGCGAGCCTCTCGGCAAAGGACTATCCCAACCTGATTTCGGATCAGGAGCAGGTCGACACGATCGCCGTCCCGGCGGTGCTTGCCGCCTATAATTGGCCACCCAAGACCGACCGCTATCGCAAGCTCGCGCTGTTCGTGGACAGTTTCTTCACGAAATTTCCAAGCTTTCAAAACCCGCCGTTCCATCCGAAATGGCGAGAGGTTTCGCTTTCCGCTACGCTGCCCAACTGGCAGCGCTTCCCGTTCGCCGCACAATGGCTGGATCAGCACGGGGTCGAGCCTGTCGCCCGAAAGTTCGATGAATTCTTGCGACAGCTGCCGCCGGGGTCCAGCCCGGCCTCCGACACCGAGAAGCAAGCTCTGTTCAAGCAATTCCAGGCCTGGGAGGCTGACCATAGCGCCCAGGCTCAGGACAAGCCGGCGCGCAAGCCGCATTAGCTCTGCGACGTCGTAGCCGAAGGCACCCCGCCGCCGATCATCTCGGGCTCGCGACCAAAGGCGCGGCCGTGCGCAGAGCGAAAATTATTGCGAGGCGCAGCGGTGCTCGAGCACAATCTCGGGGTGCCGGTTTCAAGCCGCCGCCGTTCAAGAAATCGTGCGGCGGTGCCTCAATGAAATCAAGATATCTCCCAAATCGCGCCGGTGATGGTCGCGTTTCGGACTGATTCTCAATGCGAATTGAAGGCTGGTAACGGAGACGCCCGGGTCGACGACGGACAAGAACCATGGCCGGGATGCCCCGAAGTTGCGTTGTGGCGTAAAGGCATCAGATGGCGCGGAATATCAGGCTCATGCTAGGCCGCAAGCAGGTGGCTGAGGCAATTGAAGCAATTGAAGAAGACGCGAGCGGCGCTGAATTCACGGATTATCAATCCGAGCCATCGACCGAGCCGGAGCACCACGCTCCGGACTATGCGATGCCGCTCTTTCTCTCCGAGGGCGCCGAACAAATCCGACGGCGCGGCATCGCCATCGGCTGGAATTGGGACTGGAAAGATGCGGCATTGCGGCAGCGGGTCATCAAGGCAGGCGTTCTTGTGGCCGCGGCGGCGGCGATCGCGTTCGGGCTGATCTATCTGGAGGATTCGCTCGATCTGTTTGCGACCGCCAGGGCTTCGCTGTTCGGCCGATCGACCGATCAGTCCGTCATCACGGAAACATCAACTCAAGATGCCGTGGCCGCCTCGGTGCAATCGACCTCCAGTTCACCGTCGCCGTTCACGCCATCAACCGTCGGCGTTCGCACCGGGTCCTCGACCGCGAGAGGCACGCCGTCGCGCGAGGATATCTCCGTCGCCCTCAGGACAGCCCGGCAGGGCCAGTCCGACACCGGTCAGCCGCTCGGTGCCATGCCAACCGCAAGAGGCCTCAATGCCGATGAAGTCCCGGCGCTGATCAGGCGCGCCAAGGGCCTGATAGCGTTCGGCGACATCGTGGCTGCCCGATTGCTGCTGGAACGGGCCGCACACGCCGACGATGCCGATGCGGCGCTGCTGCTGGCGCAGACCTACGATCCTGCCGTGCTTGGCAAGCCGGATGTGCGAACGATCACGCCGGATCCCGCGATCGCGCGTGGCTGGTATCAGAGGGCGGCCGCGTTAGGCTCGCTGAATGCGAAGCAGCGCCTCGCTCAAATGCAGAATTGACGTTCACGACATCGGTGGGAGACTGTATGCGGCGGCTACTGGGATTGGCGGCGTTCGCCATGATGACGGCTTGTGGCCTTGCGGCCAGCGCGCAACAAGTGGAGCTTGACCCGGCGGCAAGGGTCGGCGAAGGGCCGCGGGCGATCGTCCAGCAGGGAGCTGCGGAAACCAGGCAGGCATTGAACGCCAATACGGTGACGGTGATCACCGGGACCATCGGCGGCACCTATGTTCAGTTTGGCGCGGACCTCGCCTCGCTGCTCAACGACGGCAATCAGCTGCGCATTCTTCCAATTGTCGGACAAGGCTCGGTACAAAACGTCGAGGATATTCTCTATCTGCAGGGTGTCGATCTTGGCATCGTTCGTGCCGACACGTTCGACTATATGGAAAAAAAAGGTCTCGCGAGAAATCTGCGCAAACAGTTTACCTATGTGACCAAGCTCTATAACGAAGAGATGAGCGTTATCGCACCGAAATCGATCCGCAGCCTGAGGGGACTCGACGGCAGAATCGTCAGCATCGATCTGCCGAATGGCGGCACCTTCGTGACGGCCCAGACGGTATTCGAGCGGCTCGGAATCAAGCCGCGATTCGTCTATCTGGAGCAACGGATCGCGCTGGAGAAATTGAAGGGCGGCGAACTCGATGCCGTGGTTTCCGTCCAGGGCAAACCGTCGCCGATCATCAGCCAGATCAACGACGACCGGCTGCATTTCGTTCCGGTCGACTATGACAGTTCCTTGCAGGCCGACTACCTGCCGGCGAGCCTCACGGCGAAAGACTATCCCAACCTGATTTCGGATCAGGAGCCGGTCGATACGATCGCCGTCCCGTCGGTGCTCGCAGCCTATAACTGGGCTCCCAACACCGGGCGCTATCGAAAGCTCGCGATGTTCGTTGACAATTTCTTCACGAAATTTCCCGCCTTTCAGAATTCGCCCTTCCATCCGAAATGGAATGAGGTTTCGCTGGCGGCCCCGCTTCCCGGCTGGAGGCGCTTCGCGCCCGCCCAGCAATGGCTCGACAGCCACGGCATAGCGCCGGTCGCGCGCGTCAGATTCGATGAATTCCTGAGACAGGATTCGCAGGATGCGGCGGCGCCGAGAAGGCTGCCGGAGGACGCCGACAAGGACGACACGCTGTTGAGGCAGTTCCGGGCGTGGGACGTCGAGCAAAGTACCCGGGACCAGGTCCGTGCGGCGCGCAAGCCGCAGAGTTCGACGGGCCCTTAGGCACCACAGGCGCTTAACCGGCGCCGTCAATGCCTCGCTGCAACGCGGTGCGGGCCGCTTCGCGATGATCCGACGTGATGTGGGTCGCTACCAGCCGGATGGCGGTTGCGAGCACCGCGGCATCGTCGGTGAAGCCGAGCACCGGCAGCATGTCCGGAATGAAATCGAAGGGCAGGATGAAATAGGCGATGGCGCCGAGCAGCGTCGCCTGTACATGACGCGGCGTTTGTCTATCGAACGCGCAATAATAGGCGGCGAGCAGATCCTCGGCGAACGGGAGCTGCGCCACCACCCGCTTGAACTTGATCCAGAAGCGGCGCCGCACGCTTTCACGGTCTTCCGCGGGCTTGTCGGCGGACTCAAAGCCAGCGGTATGTTCGGAAATCATCGCCTGGGCTCCATGAGGCCGGCGCGGCAGATCGCCGCGCTGAGGATTTGGGGATGTGGTGCGCCCGCCGCAAGATTGCTTTGCAACCGGGGACAGAGACGCTCCCAATCGCATCTGCGGCGGCAGGCGGAGATAAGAAAAAGTGCCTGTCGTCAGCTGGCGCCGAGCTGACCGGCGATGGCGTTCATCGCCGTCGCCAGCTCGATATCGCGCGAGGTAACGCCACCGGCGTCATGGGTCGCCAGAACCACCTCTACCGTCTTGTAAACGTTGCGCCATTCCGGGTGGTGGTCGCTCTTTTCGGCGACCAGCGCGGCGCGGGCCATGAACCCGAACGCTTCATTGAAATCCTTGAAAGTAAAGGTTCGCGCAATGGCCTTGCGTCCCGGGGTTTCGGTCCAGCCGGGTAACCCCTTCAGGGCCGATTTTCGCGTCTCTGCCGATAGAAGCTCCGCCACCATTGCCTCCCGTTTCACACCAACTTACCGAACACGGCGCCCGTTATCCATGCCACAATTGGCCGGCAAAGCCGGTCCGGGGGGTGCCGGGAACCATGCCACAGAAGTATCCCTGTGCTGGCAGGGAATTTGCTAAGATAACCGTCAAACCGCGTTGGCAGCATGAATGTGAACCTCAAACGGTTGTTTGCAAGGTCGATGACCGGAGGCCCTGACCTGGTTGGGCCGCCGGCGCCGCCGTCGGCGCGCTCGGCCAGGCGGAAGACGATGTTCGTCACGGTGGCCGGGCTGCTCGCGGTCGTCGCCGCGCTGGCAGCCGGCTATTACTTTGCGATGCGGCCAGAGACCTTGCGGATCGCGGTAGGTCCCGCCAACAGCGATGACATCAAGGTCGTGCAGGCGCTGACCCAAGCCTTCACCCAGACGCGCGGCCACATCCGTTTGCGCCCGATGCAGACCGACGGCGCGGCCGCCAGCGCCCAGGCCCTGGCCGACGGCAAGGTCGATCTTGCCATCATCCGCGGCGATCTCGACGTGCCGAAAAATGCGCAGGCCGTGGCAACCTTGCGCAAGAATGTCGCGGTGCTGTGGGTGCCTCCGGCCACCAAGGGCAAGGGCAGGAAAGCCGGCCCGAAGATCACCAAAATTCCCCAGCTCGCCGGACGCCGCATCGGCGTCGTCGGCCGCACCCAGGCCAACGTCAATCTGCTCAAGATCATCCTGCGGCAATATGGCGTCGATCCGGACAAGGTCGAGATTGTTCAGTTTCCGGCCGCCGAGGCCGTGGATGCCATTCGCAACCAGAAGGCGGACGCCTATCTCGCCGCGGGGCCAGTCAACAGCAAGATCACCGCGGATGCGATTACGGCATCGACCCACGACGGCGGCACGCCGACTTTCCTTGCCATCGATTCGGCTGAAGCGATCGCGCAAAACCATCCGATGTACGAAGCATCCGAAATTCCCGCCGGCGCCTTCGGCGGCTCGCCCGACAAACCCGATGACGAGGTCAAGACGATTAGTTTCTCCCACCACATTGTCGCGCGCAAAGATCTCTCGGAATCGACGGTCGCCGCCTTCACCCGGCAGCTGTTCGCGAGCCGCCAGGCTCTGTTGGCTGAATTCCCGCTGGCCGCGAAGATCGAGACCCCGGATACCGACAAGGACGCCGTCATTCCGGTGCATCCGGGCGCCGCGGCCTTTGTCGACGGCGAGGAAAAGTCCTTTTTCGATCGCTACAGCGATTTCATCTGGTGGGGGCTGATGGCGCTGTCGGCGATGGGCTCGGCCGGCGCATGGTTCGCAGGCTACCTGAAGAAGGACGAGCGCAGCAACAACAGTACCCTGCGCGAACGGCTGCTCGACATGATCGTGGCGGCACGGTGCAGCGATTCCGCCGAGGAACTCGACCGGATGCAGACCGAGGCGGACACGATCCTGCGCGATACCCTGCGTTGCTTCGAGCACGGCGCCATCGAGGAAGGGGCGTTGACCGCCTTCAACATCGCGCTCGGACAATTCCACAACGCCGTGGCCGACCGCAGGGCCATGCTTTCGAGCGCGCCGCAAAATCCGCAGCGGGCAGGGGCGCAGCTCCGTGCCACCGGCACGTTATAGGCGGGCAAAATTCCAGGATTTCGAGCCGTTCTGGGAATTCGTCTCCGGCCCCCTGCATTCGGGAACCTTCGGGCCGAGCCGCGCCGACCAGGCCTTGCGCAGATCGGGAACCCCTTTGGCATTCCGGTGCCCCGGAGGCGCTGACGTTGAAAATCGCGTCTGTGGGAAGGGCGGCCGCAGCCCAGGGACAGATGGGAAATGCTGCTCACTAATTTGGGCCTGATGGCTGGACTCGTGAAATTTCGGTGGTATTGTAGGTTACGATTGGTCCCTTAGGATCTCACAAGACAAGGCGACTTTAGATAAATAATCTCACTAGAGGCATCTTTTTTCTTTAGTGAGTAGCGTTCGCTAACTTTCAATTTTCGGTGCCTGGGGATCGTTTTGGCACTCACAGCAAGCAGCGACGACGGGGCTAACGGTTCTTGGGGGCTGTCTTCGAAGCGTGGGTCATCCCGCCTTCCCAGACAGGAGCGGGTCGGCGCGATCGAGGCGGCGGCGCGGGCGGTGTTTTGCAAGCGCGGTTATGCCGACGCCTCGATCGCGGAGATAGCCGCCGAGGCCGGCATCGCCGAAGGCACGATCTACAAGTTCTTTGATTCCAAGCGCCAGCTTGTGATGCGGGTGATCGAGCTCTGGTACGAGTCGATGCTCGCCGAATTCGCCAAGAACCTGGGTGGCATTTCAGGCGCCAGAAACAAGGTCCGCTTCATCGTCTGGCGACATCTGTCGTCCCTGAAGCAAGACCTCGATGTCGCGCGCCTGTGTCTGCACGAGGCGCGCTATAGCCGGGATTATTATCAAGGCGAGGTCTATCAACTGAACCGCCGTTACACGCACTTCCTGCTCGATGCTTGCCGCGAGGGTATCGCCAACGGCGAATTCCGCGCCGACATGCCGATCACGCTGGTACGCGATTTGATTTTCGGCGGCATCGACCATCACACCTGGGCCATGCTGCTCGGCCATGGCGACGTCGACGTGGATCGATCGGCCGACTTGATTGTGAATGTCGTATTCGCGGGCATCGCGACGCCGGCCGCTTCCACGCCTTCGCCGGACGAGCTTTGCGCCAGCATTGAAAAAACGGTGGCCCGGCTCGACGCCGTCGCGACGCGCCTGGAACAGCAATCGTGAGCGTCCCCCATCGAGCCTTGCCCGGAACGAAAGGGCGCTGAGCATCTGGCGCACCGACAAGAGGAAGCATGTTTAATGGCTGTGCTGACGTCCGGGATATCGACCTCAAGTGAAGCATTTCGGGCCAACCGCGACGAGATGCTGGCGCTGCTGGATGATGTCCGCGCCGCGGAGCAAAAGGTAAGGGCGCTTTCGGATGCGCGTCGACCGCAGTTCGAGCAACGCGGCCAGATCCACCCCCGCGACCGAGTGGCGAGGCTTACCGATCGCGGCGCACCCTTTCTCGAGCTTTCGACCCTGGCCGGACACGGAATGTTCGGCGACGACGGCGACCGCAATGCCTTCGGCGGCGCGACCATCGCGGGCATCGCAATAGTGAGCGGGGCGCGCTGCATGGTGATGGCGCACGACAGCGGCATCAAGGGCGGTACGATAACGCCAATGGGAATGCGCAAGCAATTGCGCGCGCAGACCATCGCCATGGAGAACAAGCTGCCGGTCATCTATCTGGTGGAATCCGCCGGCGGCAGCATGCCGCACCAGGCCGACACCTTCGTCGATGGCGGCGGAATGTTCCGCAATCAGGCCCGGATGTCCGCCGCCGGAATTCCGCAAATCAGCATCGTCCACGGCTCATCGACCGCGGGCGGCGCCTATCTGCCGGGCCTCTCGGATTACGTCGTTGTGGTCCGGGACAGGGCAAAAATCTTTCTCGCGGGGCCGCCCTTGCTGGTTGCGGCAACCGGGGAAGTCGCAACCGACGAAGAGCTTGGCGGCGCCGTCATGCACACGACCGTTTCGGGTGTGGCCGATTACATCGCCGAGAGCGACGAGGATGCGATCGCACTTGGCCGCGAGATCGTTCGAAACCTGAACTGGTCCTCGACTTCCGGTGCCGGATCTTACGCGCCGCCACGCTACGACCCGGACGAACTGGCCGGCGTCGTACCGGTCGACTTCCGGAAGGGCTATGACGTCCGTGAGGTCATTGCCCGGCTCGTGGACGCTTCGGACTTCCTCGATTTCAAGCGCGACATCGGCATCGCGACGGTCTGCGGCCAGGGCCATCTGATGGGAATTCCGGTGGCCCTGATCGGCAATAACGGACCGATCGACTCCGATGGAGCGACCAAGGCGGCGCAGTTTATCCAGCTGATGTGCCAGTCCGGGTTGCCGATCGTCTACCTGCAGAACATCACGGGCTATCTGGTCGGCGTCGACGCCGAGCGACGGGGCATCGTCAAGCACGGCGCCAAGATGATCCAGGCGGTGGCGAACGCCACCGTTCCACAAATTACCCTGCACATCGGCGCGAGTTTCGGAGCAGGGCATTACGGCATGTGCGGACGCTCGTTCGAGCCCCGCTTTGTCTTTGCCTGGCCAAACAACCGGGTGGCCGTCATGGGTGGCGCGCAGGCGGCGCGAGTCATGACGATCATTTCGGAAGATCGCGCGCGAAGGGAGGGCGTCGAGCCCGACCGGGAGAAACTGCAGAGCGCGGAGCGTCGGCTGGTCGATCAATTCGACAAGCAATCCACGGCGATGTTTGCGACGGCGCGCCTGTGGGACGACGGCATCATAGACCCCAGGGACTCCAGGCGCGTCCTCGGAATTTGCCTTGCGACCTGCCGCGAAGCGGCTGATCGACGGCTCAACGCCAACACCTTCGGAGTTGCGCGGCTATGACCATTTACACGCCGGATCATCTCGAGCTGCAGCGCTCGGCCAGGAAGCTCATCGAATCCGAAATCAATCCCCATGTCGACGATTGGGAGCAGGCCGGAATGTTTCCGGCGCACGAGGTGTTTGCCAAATTCGGGGCGCTTGGGCTATTGGGCATCAGCAAACCAAAGGAATTCGGCGGCCTTGAGCTCGACTACACCTTCTCGGTTGCGTTCGCGGAGGCTCTCGGCGAGATCACCTGCGGCGGCGTGCCGCTGGCGATCGGCGTTCAGACCGATATGTGCACGCCGGCGCTCGCCCTGCACGGGAGCGACGCGCTGCGCGCGGAGTTTCTTTCGCCATCGATCCGCGGCGACTATGTCGGCTGCATCGGGGTTTCCGAGCCGTCGGCGGGTTCGGACGTCAGCCGCATCAGGACCACCGCGCGCAAGGACGGCGACGATTACGTCATCGACGGCGGCAAGCTCTGGATCACCAACGGCGCGCAGGCCGACTGGATGTGCATGCTCGCCAACACCAGCGACGGGCCGCCGCATAAATCGAAATCTCTGATCGTCGTGCCGTTGAAATCCCCCGGCGTCACCGTCGCGCGCAAGCTCGACAAGCTGGGTATGCGGAGTTCCGACACCGCACAAATCTTTTTCGATGGCGTGCGTGTGCCCCAGCGCCACCGCATCGGCGAAGAGGGCATGGGCTTCGTCTATCAGATGCAGCAATTCCAGGAGGAGCGTCTGTGGGCTGCGGCCAGCGTTCTCCGGCCGATGGATCGCGCGGTTCAGGAGGCGATCGACTATGCCGGCGCCCGGATCGCGTTCGGCAGACGCATTCTCGATAATCAAAGCGTGCGGTTTCGACTGGCCGAGCTCCAGACCAGGATCGAAATGCTGCGTTCGTTGGTCTATCGCGCGGTGCAGGAATATTCTGAAGGCGTGGATGTCACGACGCTGGCTTCGATGGCCAAGCTATCGGCGGGGCGGCTGGTTCGTGAGGTCGCCGACGCCTGCCTGCAATATTACGGAGGCATGGGTTTCATGAACGAAACGCCGATTTCGCGTTTCTACCGTGACGGGCGCGTCGCCTCGATCGGCGGAGGCGCCGACGAGGTGATGCTCGAAATCATCTCGAAGCGATTGGGAATGTCCGATCAACAGCGGAAAGCCTGAAACATGCCGCGCGAGGGATCCCCGGATCACGAAAGCGCGCCGCGGGCGAGGCCGTTCGATACGATTCTGGTCGCAAACCGGGGCGAAATCGCCGTCCGGATCATCAGATCAGCGCATCGGCTCGGCTTTCGTGCGGTCGCCGTCTATTCGGAAGCCGATGCTGGTATGCCTCATGCGCGCGCGGCGGATATGGCGGTTTGCATCGGGTCGGCGGCAGCGGCGGAATCCTATCTGAACGCCGCAAAATTGATCGACGCCGCGAGGCGGACCGGCGCACAGGCGATCCATCCCGGTTATGGGTTCCTGTCCGAGAGCGGCGAATTCGCGGCGCAATGCAAGGCGGCTAGCCTCGTCTTCATCGGTCCATCGCCCGAAGCGATGCACTCCATGGCGAACAAGGCGACGGCCAAGCAGCTGATGGCGGCCGCCGGGGTGCCTTGCATCCCCGGCTACGACGGCGATGAACAGGACGATGCCGTCCTGATGCGTGAAGCCGAGCGGGTCGGCTTTCCCCTCATGATCAAGGCCATCGCCGGTGGCGGCGGCAAGGGCATGCGACTCGTGGCATCGGTCTTTGAGCTCGACCAGGCGCTGCGGAGCGCACGACGCGAGGCGCTGAAGGCCTTTGGCAACGGATCGCTGATGCTTGAGAAGGCAGTCACCCCTGCGCGCCACGTCGAGGTGCAGGTCTTTGGCGACAGTTGGGGCAACGCTGTTCATCTCGGCGACCGTGATTGTTCCATCCAGCGCCGTCACCAGAAGCTGATCGAGGAGGCGCCGGCGCCCGGCCTCTCGCGGGAGCTGCGCGAACGGATGGGACAGGCGGCGGTCCGGGCCGCGAATGCGGTCAATTACGAAGGAGCGGGCACGGTCGAGTTTCTGGTCACGCCTGGAGAAGCGTTCTTCTTTCTGGAAATGAACACACGGCTTCAGGTCGAGCATCCCGTGACCGAGATGGTCACGGGCCTCGATCTGGTGGCGTGGCAGATCAAAATTGCATCTGGGGAGCCACTGCCGTTGACCCAGCAGCAAGTGCATCTCACCGGGCATGCGATCGAAGCGCGGGTATGCGCGGAAGACCCGGCCAGCCGTTTTCTGCCGCAGTCAGGCCGACTGTCGATCTGGCAACCGCCGGAGGGCGACGGCATCAGGGTCGACCATGGACTGCGGGAAGGCTGCATCGTTTCAACCCACTATGATCCCATGATCGCGAAAGTGGTTGCCTGCGGCGAGACGCGCGACGTCGCGCGGATGAGGCTGGTCCGCGCCCTGGAAACGTTTTCGATCGGAGGCGTGCGAAACAACCTGTCTTTCCTCGGACTGTGTCTGAGGCACCCGGCATTCGCCAATGCCGAGTTCGACACCGGGTTCATCGAGAGCTACGCGCTCGACCAGCGCCGCAGCCTGTCTCCCGATCGGCAGATGACGGCGGTCGCCGCGGCGCTGTTTCACGCGCGCTCGGCCGCCGGCATCGATGCCACGTTGCGCAATTGGCAAAGCGTGCCGACAGGGACACAACCCATTTCCCTGGCGGCCGGCGATTGGCGAAGTGTGGTCCGTATCAGGGGCGCCGGGCCATCGTCAGTCAACGTGTCGGACGATGCCGGAGAACAGTCGATCGTCATGAACTCGCTTGGAGCGCCGTCGCATATCAGGGTTGACGGCGTCGACCGCGCTTTCCGCTTCGCCTGGGAGGGCGACGTGCTGCATCTCGTTCGCGGCGATAGCTGGTTTTCCTTTTCAGAAAGTCGCGGGGCGGCCGCGGCGAAAACTGCCGATGGATCGGCGGTGATCTGCGCGCCCATGCCGGGCAGTGTCACTGAAATTCGGGTGGAAGCCGGCGCGTTCGTCATGACAGGACAGGTCTTGGCGATACTCGAGGCCATGAAGATGGAGCATCAGATACTGGCGCCGGTGTCAGGGCGGCTTGCCAGGCTGGATGTTATCGTCGGTCAGCAGGTCAGCGTGCGCCAGAATCTCATGGAAATCGTCGCGATGCAGGACACGGAGAACAGCGATGGCGCAGGGTGAGCATGCGACGACCCAGAACTTGCAATTTGGCTTTACCGACGAGCAGCTTGCGAACCGGGATATTCCATTCAGGCCAAATCTGTTCGCGGGTCAGACGGTCGTCATATCCGGCGGCGGCGGCGGTATCGGAAGAGCGACCGCATGGATGTTCGGCAGGTTGGGAGCGAAAGTCGCAATCTGCGGGCGCAACATCGAAAAGCTCAATGAAACCTTAAACCCCATGCGCGACGCCGGATTGGCCGTCGAGTCCTACCTTTGCAACATCCGCCGAATCGAAGACGTCGAAGCCCTGTTCGAGGCCGTCACCGGGCGTTTCGGCGCTTTCGATGTGTTGGTCAACTGCGCCGGTGGTCAATACCCCCAGCCGGCGATCGACTTCACGCCCAAGGGCTGGAACGCCGTCATCGAAACCAATCTTACCGGGACCTGGTACATGATGCAGACCGCGGCCAAGCGATGGATGGCCGCCGGCAGGCCGGGGTCCATCGTCAATGTTGTCGCGGTGGTGGATCGGGGAATGCCGGGCGTCGCGCATACCTGCGCCGCGCGCGCGGGCGTGATCGCCTTGTCGAAGACCGTTGCCGTCGAGTGGGCGCCGCAGAACATTCGGATCAACTGCATTGCTCCGGGCGCAATCGATACCGAGGGCCAGAAAGTCTATTCGGAAGATTCGCGACGGCGTTCGGCGCAATCAAATCCGATGATGCGCTTCGGCGACGCTTTCGATGTGGCGGATGCCGCTATCTATTTTAGCGGGCCGTCCGGAAAGTTCGTCACCGGCGAGACGCTGATCGTTGATGGCGGCGGCGTGCTGTGGGGCGAGTTCTGGGTGAGCGACAAGCCTGACTATTTCAAAGTCAGCTGAGAGGGAAATTGCAGTCCAATTGAGAGTGTCCGCACACTATGCCCACTGCATGCTGTCGCCAGCGCCTGGTGCCTTCGCCGGATCAGAGCTGCAGCAGCGCGCGCAGCGCGTCGCTCGAACAGGGCTTGGGTAGCCTCGGCCTTTGCGCGAATGGTTCGGGAAGCCCGACATCGGCGCCATAACCCGTGACAAAGGCAAAGGGAATGCCCAGCGCATCGAGCCGCTCGGCGATCGCAAAACTCTTTTCACGGACCAGCCCGACATCGAGCAAGGCAAATTCCGGCACCCTCCTTTCGATCAACTCCAGCGCTTTTGCCACGCTCGCGGCAGTTCGCACCGTCTTGACCCCAAAACCGAGAATAGTGTCCTCGAAATCGAGCGCAATGATCGGGTCATCCTCCACGATCAATACGTCGTTCGGGAAGTGGCCGGGAGCGGTGTGTTCCATGAACATGCGCACGGGAGGTGTCAAAGTCGAGGCCCACTGAATTCGCAACTGCCGCCGCACGGGTGTTCGCCGGTTCCAAGGATGCAACCAACACCCCGCGGCTGCGTTTGTCTGTGCACTTGTACACACAACAGGTCATATAATCGCTACTCGATGGGCCGCGGGGTGGGAACAAATGGCAACGACGGCGAACGCAAACACCAAGGAATGCAGCGAGCGGCCCGACAACAACCTGCTGCGCAGGCTCAGTGCCGGCGACTTCGCGCTGCTCGCGCCCCATCTCGGCCGTGACGAGGTCGAAGCCAGCAACCTGCTCTATAATCCCGGCGACGATGTCGAGATCGTCCACTTTCCCTGCGGGCCGAGCCTTGCATCCTACCTGGTTGCCAACGAGGACGGCCGCGACATCGAAACCATTCTGGTCGGTCGCGAAGGCGCCGTCGGCGGCATCGTCAGCCAGGGACATCTGCCGGCCTATACCCGTATCATGGTCAAGTTTGGCGGGCCGTTCGTCCGGCTGCATGTCGGCAGGCTGGATGCGGCGAAAGCAAGTTCGCCGAGCCTGCGCAACGTGTTTGCGCGTTATGCCGACTGCATGCTGGCCCAGATGTTCCAGTCGACGGCCTGCAATGCGATCCATTCGATCGAACAGCGCACCGCCAAGTGGATCATCTCGGCGATGGAGCGCACCGGCGGCGAAGGCGTCGTCCCCCTGACCCACGAGCAGCTTGCGACCTTGTTGGGCGTCGGCCGCAGCTATGCCAGCCGCGTCATTCAGGCCTTCAGGGCGCAGGGGGTGCTTGAGACCCGCCGCGGCTCGATCCTGGTGCGCGACCGCGAAGCGCTGCGCGGCCGGGCCTGTCTCTGCAACGAATCCGTGAAAAACCATTTCGAGGAAGTGCTGCGTGGGGTCTATCCCGCCGAAGCGGAGCAGAGCGGCTGAAGCAGGCGCTCCCCGCTGACCGCGATAAGCCCCTGGATTGCTAGATTCAGCTAACCACCCGCAAAACAACGCATTGTTTTTCGGCTATCTCTGACTATATTGCGTTGCAACGAGTAGAGGTATGCCCGGTCCGTTTTGGCCGGGTTTCCTTTTTGGGCGCAGGTAACGCCCTGCAAAACTCCAGGTATTCGAGCGCGATCCGGAAAAGTCGGTCCCGGTTTTCCGGCGAGATCGCACTCTCACCATGGTCCGAGCCAGAAGAAGAGCCATGAAACTTCGTAACGTCGCCATCATCGCCCACGTCGACCACGGCAAGACCACGCTGGTCGATCGCCTGCTGCAGCAATCCGGCACCTATCGCGAGAACCAGCGGGTGGTCGAGCGCGCGATGGATTCCAACGACCTGGAGCGCGAGCGCGGCATCACCATCCTCGCCAAGGCCGCCTCGGTGCAGTGGAAGGACACCCGCATCAACATCGTCGATACCCCCGGCCACGCCGATTTCGGCGGCGAGGTCGAGCGCATCCTGAACATGGTGGATGGCGCGCTGGTCTTGGTGGACGCTGCCGAAGGCCCGCTGCCGCAGACCAAATTCGTGGTGTCGAAGGCGCTCAAGGTGGGCTTAAAGCCGATCGTCGTCATCAACAAGGTCGACCGGCCGGATGCGCGGCCGACCGAGGTCATCAACGAGGTATTCGACCTGTTCGCGGCGCTGGATGCGTCAGAGGAGCAGCTGGATTTTCCGATTCTCTACGGTTCGGCCAAGCAGGGCTGGATGGCGGAAAGCCCCGATGGTCCCAAGGACGCCGGCATGCAGCCTTTGTTCGACCTGATCCTGCGCCACGTCGCGCCGCCGACGGTCGAACAAGGTCCTTTCCGCATGATCGGCACCATTCTGGAGGCCAATCCCTATCTCGGCCGCATCATCACCGGCCGCATCACCTCCGGTACCATCAAGCCGAACCAGGCCGTCAAGGTGCTCGGCGGCGACGGCAAGCTGATCGAGCAGGGCCGCATTACCAAAATCATCGCCTTCCGCGGCATCGAGCGCATGCCGCTGGAAGAAGCCGAAGCCGGCGACATCGTCGCCATCGCCGGCCTCACCAGGGGCACCGTTGCCGATACCTTCTGCGACCCCTCCGTCGATACGCCGCTGAAGGCGCAGCCGATCGATCCGCCGACGGTGTCGATGTCCTTCATCGTCAACAACTCGCCGCTCGCCGGCACCGAGGGCGACAAGGTCACGAGCCGCATGATCCGCGACCGCCTGTTGCGCGAGGCCGAGGGCAATGTCGCCCTGCGTGTCACCGAGGCCGCCGACAGGGATGCCATGGAAGTGTCGGGCCGCGGCGAATTGCAGCTCGCGATCCTGATCGAGACCATGCGCCGCGAAGGTTTTGAATTGTCGGTGTCGCGCCCGCGCGTGGTCTTGAAAAAGGACGAGACGACCGGCGAGTGGCAGGAGCCGATCGAGGAAGTGGTGATCGACGTCGACGAGGAACATTCCGGCGTCGTGGTGCAGAAGATGAGCGAGCGCAAGGCCGAGATGATCGAAATGCGCCCCTCCGGCGGCCACCGGCTGCGGCTGGTGTTCTACGCACCGACCCGCGGCCTGATCGGCTATCAGGGCGAACTCCTGACCGACACCCGCGGCACCGCGATCATGAACCGGCTGTTCCACAATTATGCGCCCTACAAGGGCGACATACAGGGCCGCCGCAATGGCGTGTTGATCTCCAACGATCAGGGCGAGGCGGTGGCCTATGCGATGTTCAAGCTGGAAGACCGCGGCCCGATGATGATCGAGCCGGGCTGCAAGGTCTACAAGGGCATGATCGTCGGCGAGCACACCCGCGACAACGACCTCGAGATCAACATCCTCAAGGGCAAGCAGCTCACCAACATCCGCACCACCTCGAAGGATGAAGCGGTGCGCCT
>NZ_JBEKXH010000012.1:0-36130 GCF_049512235.1 Bradyrhizobium sp. | reverse complement strand
CCGCTCCGTGACGATCTGGCGGCCGACGCTCTGCGCGGCGTGGACCTGACGCACGATACCCTGGTCGCGCCGCACCTCGCTCGCCGAGATCACAAGCGGCTGCGCGGTCACGCGCCCGCCGGTCCCGGGACGGATCGCAAACCCGCTGGCGGCCTGCGTCAGCGAACCGAGTCGGATACCATCGCGGCTGTTGACCTCGATCTGCCCGACCCGTCCGTCCGGATCGGGATAGAGCTTGATCGCGACATTGTTCGCCCTGGTCGCCGAGGCGCCTTCCGGCACCTCAATCAGGCCGGTGGTGCCGCGAATGCCGAGCGTTGCGGTCGGCGTCGATATGCGCATGTCGCCGGTCTTGGCGACGGCGGCGGCAACAAAGGCCACCGCGCCCTTGGCGACGTCGAACAGCGCGCCGTTTTTCTGGCCGCCATCCTCATAGACGAAGAAGTCGACGGTGATCTGCGCGTTGGCGGTGAGATGGAAGGTGGTGGCGTCGTTGAAGGTGACGCCGAGCGTGGAATTCGCCGCGGTCTGCAACACGTCATTCTCGAAGATATCATCCTTGAGCTGGAGCAGCGTCGAGGCGTTGTTGCGGGTAACGGTGGCGCTGCCGGTCAGCGTCGCGACGTTTCCGATCGGCTCGGCGGCGGCCGCGGGCGCAGGCGAGGGCGCAGCGGCAGGAGCTGGCGCTTGAGCGGGTGCCGGCGCGGGTTGGGTCTGGGCCAGCTTGGCCGGACCGGAAATTGCGTCCGACATGACCGGAGCTGGCCCAGCTTCGATGGCAGAGCGCATCGCCATCGCGTGGGTCGTGCCGGCCAGCATCAAGCAGCTCAGAAGCGAGGCCGCAGCGAATGAAAGTCGATGGAGCCCCACAAAAAAATCCTGACAAAGACAACAAGGGAATGGTGAGCGGCAGAGTTGGGCCGCGCGGGCTGAATATGGGATGAATGTGGTCGGTCTTGTTGCCCGTGACCGCCAAACGGTCAAGCCGCGCGAGCCGCGGGACATGGCGCTCGGGCACGGCGTTCGCCGGCCGCCGCTGGAGCATCTTCCAATGCAGTAACCTCATCCTTCGCGAGGCGGCCAAGTGCCACGCTCCCTCGGGATGAGGTCGTTGAAACCCTCGTGGCAGGAGCGTGGCACCAGCGCACGTCTCGAACCATGAGACGACGGGATGCGCAACTGCGAAGGTTCAGCTGACGCGGCTCCAGGTCTGGCCGCCGCAGAACAGGCCGCCGAAGGCGCAGCCTTGAACCCGCAGCGCGTTCGGTCCCTTCATCGCGATCGTGGAGTCGTAATTCCTGCCACTGTCGGGATCGTGAATCCGGCCGGTCCATTTCGCATCTGACGGCTTCATATTGATGAGGATTTTTTCGCCGCTGCTGACGGCATATCCGCAAAGGCTTTGCCCGCAGGCCTCGATGCGAACCATTCCCTTTTGTTCTTCCGTCGCCCATGTGCCGAGCGGCGTCGCCGGCGCGGGCGCGGCGGCCACCGGGGTCTGCGTCGGCGCGGCGGCCACCGGGGTATGAACCGGCGCGGCGGACGAATTCGCAAGCGGAGCTGATGGGGCGACATTGTCCCGAACCGGCGGCGGCGAGGCCCGGGAGTCGCTCACGGTCGCGGGGGGTGGGGCGCTGCCGGCCGGATCGACCGGTGCCTGCGGCGCGGCCGCCTGGTCGACCGGCGCGGCCGTGGATTTTGGTGCCGGCTGATCGGCGCGCGGCGCGGCATCGTCATCGTCGAAAGGGTTGCTGGCGAATTTGGTGCGCTTGAAGCCGAAATCGGCGGCGGAAAGACCGGGCGCCGAAATCTGCAGGCACGACAGCTCCTGGCAATGGCTCGGCGCCTCGATGTGGACCTTCTTGCCGTTGATCTCGAAGGATATCGAATTGCCGGCGTGGGCGGCCGTGGTGGCCAGCATCAGCGCTGCGAAGATGGTGAGCTTTTTCACGAGAGCCTCCTGGAACGGGGTTGCCTTGGTGATCCCGACCCTAGGCCCGGCCAGCGCCTGTTTCCGTGACGCGCATCACATTTGGCGGCCAGAGCTCATGGCGACGATTGGCGACATCACCGGAGAGGACTGCTCGAATTTTCAAGTGGGATCAAAAAGCGCCCGGCGGCTGGAATAGTCCAGCGCCGGGCAAGGTTAGGAATCCTGTGTTCTCAGAACATGCCGAGCACGATGGCCCCGACAAAGGCGAAGGCGAGATATGCTGCGACAACGCTCAATTGGCTGATAAGGGGAGCCATTGATGTCATTGGAAGGTCTCTCCGTTTTGCGTATCTGCCCGTGCGCAGAGAATAGCGAAATAACGCCGGCGGAAAAAGTCAGCGCTGCTGTCGCTCGTCTTCCCGCTGGAATCGGAAGCGTGGTTAAAGATTAGTAAAATCAACGCGTTGAGGACTCCTTAAATATATTAGTCGAAGCTTCGCGGATGACGCGCGGAGTTTGTTTGTATCTCGTCGGCTCCTTCGTCCTTGTCTCGCTTTCGGGTTGCGGCCACGGATTTTTTCAGTCCGAGGAGCGCGAACCGTGGCGGGCCGAGGCCGAAATTGCATGCCTGAAGTCTGGTGCGGTGAAAGAAGGCCCCGATCTGGTCCGGATCGACCCGATTTCGGGCCCCGGCATTTGCGGCGCCGAGTTTCCGCTCAAGGTCGCAGCGCTAGGCGAAAGCCTGGGCAGCTTCGGCTTTGCCGATGAGGATCTGCGGCCGCCCGCCGGCATCGGCAATCAGCCGCGCTGGCCGATGTCGCGACCGCCCCCGTTATCGCCTTATTCCGACGACGCCTTGCGCCAACCCTCCTATGGCAGCGCGCCGAATGGCCCGATATCATTGACCGCCCCGGGCGTCGCGCCCGAGCCGGATGAAATCGATCTGCCGCCGGAAGGGACGACTGAAACGAGGGAGCCGGGCGCCCGCGGTCCCTATCGGCCGGCGCAGGCCTATCCGCCGCCACCCGAGGCGGTGACCGGGCCGCCCCCCGCGCCGCTATCGCCGGGCAATTCGGTCGCCGCGGTCGGACTGGTGGCCGTAAGACCGGCGGCGACACTGGCCTGTCCGATCGTCTCGGTGCTCGATCGCTGGCTGGCGGATTCCGTGCAGCCTGCGGCACAGCGCTGGTTCGGCACCCGCGTCGTCGAGATCAGGCAGATCTCGGCCTATTCCTGCCGCGGCATGAACGGCGATTCGCGCGCCCATATTTCCGAGCATGCCTTCGGCAATGCGCTTGATATCGCCGCCTTCACGCTCGCCGACGGCCGCCGCATCTCCATCAAGGATGGCTGGCACGGTTTGCCGGAAGAACAAGGCTTTCTCCGTGACGTGCAGGCCACAGCCTGCCAGCACTTCACCACCGTACTGGCGCCGGGCTCCAACGCCTATCACACCGATCACATCCATGTCGATCTGATGCGCCGTGCCAACCGGCCCATCATTTGCCAGCCGTCGGCTATGTCCGGCGAGGAAGTCGCCGCCCGCGCCGCGGGCCGCAACCCCTATGCGTCGCGGGAGGCCAGCGTGACGGGATCGCTCGGCGGCCGGTCACAACCGCATCGGCACAAGACCATCGAAGACAAGATCAACGAGGAAGATGAGTTCGAGGACGAGTAGGGGGAACCACAGTACTCCGTGCTCAGCTGAGTGTGCGCAGGCTCTAAGACCCTGTTGCGCTACGCAGAGACGACCGGCATCACCTTTCGTGGGCGACCCTCAGCCGCTTGACGCGTGCCGGAAAATTTCGTGGTTGACGATGCGGCCAGCGCTGCTGGACGAATTGACAGAGACGCTGGTGGCGTGATAGATATCTAAGGTGTCTATCAGATTTCGGATTAGTCCGCTCGTGAGCGCCACAGCCAAACTGTTCATGCACGGGCGTAGCCAGGCTGTGCGCCTGCCCAAGGAGTTCCGTTTCGACGGCACCGAGGTGCGGGTCAGCAAAGTCGGTAACAAGGTGATCCTTGAGCCGATGGAGAAGCCGCAGATCGACTTCGACAAGTTCTGGGCTGAACTCGACGCGCTCGGGGCAAGGGATTTCCTGCCAGACGGCATCCCGCACGATCCGCCGGCTGAACCCGATCCGCGAATCTTCTTAGACGAATGATCTGCCTCGACACCAACATCGTGATCTGGATCGTGAACGGACGCAGTTCGTCGCTGCGGCACCGGCTCGAAGAACAGGTGCGCGCGGGCACACAGGTAGCGTTGCCGGTGATCGCGCTGTTTGAAATGCGCTACGGGTTCGCCAAGAGCGACCGGCGCGAGCGCAGCGAAGGCCTGCTGCAAAAATTCCTTGGTCTGGGCGTTGACGTCCTGCCCTTCGAGCCCGAAGACGCCGCGCACGCCGGCCAAATCCGCGCCGAACTCGAAACCGCCGGCACGCCGATCGGCCCTTATGATTACATGATAGCCGCCCAGGCCCGCCGCCGCGGCGCGGCGCTGGTGACGCTCAACCGGCGCGAATTCGACCGCGTACCGGGGATGATCGTTGTGAACTGGACGGCGTGATGGATGCGGCGCCGCTCGTCAAAGTGAAGAGGCGGGTTACGGCTTCGCCTCCAACCCGCCTACGGGCTACTTGAGAGCCTTTCGCATCACACTTTCGACGTAGGCAGATTTGGCGTCGGTATAAGCCTCGCGATCTGTCTGATGTTCGACGGCAAGTCTTCTTTTGAGCCGCTCGTAGGTCTGAGCTTCCTGTGGATGAGCGCGCAAATAGTCCCTGAACGTCAAGCGCTGCCACATCTCTCCATGTGGCTCCGTGACATGTATATGATGGGAGCGCTTTGAACCAAAGGGCGGCATCCCCTTAACGAAGAACATTCGATTCTTCTTCGGATTGTCGGCCCAATAGACGTAATCGAGCTCTCGAAGCACTTCGACAAAAGGCTCCTGCGCGGCAGCCAATGACCGCACCGCGATCAGGATATCTATGATAGTCTTGGCAGACAGGCCGGGAATCGCAGTGCTTCCGAAATGCTCGAGCCCCACGATAAGCGATGGATCAAGGACCGCCCGCAACCGCCTGGCCTCTTCGTCGAACAAGAGGGGCCATCGGGGATCGTAATCGACGATCTCGACTTCATCCATGTCGTTCGTTCCATGGCCCGGCTGAACGTCCACTCGCTTTCGTCGCAGAGTGGCGGGCTCGCTAAACTTGTCTCCGTCGTCCCCCGGCTTCCGCAGAGGCCTCGATGAGCGCGCGCAGTATCTCGACGCGGTGCCGCATGTAGCGTCGCGTGACCGCGGAGCACATGTCGGCATTTTTCGTCTCCAGTGCCAGAAGTATCTGCTTCTGCTCTTCAACAGCCATTTTCCACCCGGGCAAATTGGTGCCGGCCCGCAACGGCAGCCGCAATTGTGCGTGGAGAAGCTGGTGCAGATCGATCAGTTTGCGGTTGGCGGCGATCTCAAGGATCGAATTGCGCATAGCGGTATCGGCATCCATATACGACGAGACATCACCCGACTCGAAACAATCGACGCACCGCCGGTGGAGCGATTGCAATTTCTTCAATGCATCATCATCGATCACGGCGCACGCCGTCTCCCCGGCCAGCACTTCGAGCGCACTGAGAATGGGGATCAATTCGTCGACCCGTTCCCAGCTGGGCGGCGCGACGATCGCGCTCCTGTTCGGCGACAGAAGTATCAGCCCCTCGACGGCCAGCACCTTGAGCGCCTCACGCAGCGGCGTCCGAGAAACGCCGAACCGGCGACATAATTTGGCGACCGAGATGCGGCTTCCGGCACGCAACTGGCCGCTGCAGATCATGTCTCGCAGATGCCCAATGAGCTCATCGGGCAAGGTCCTGCGGACTGTGCGAGCGTCAATCGCCTTCTCGGCGGTCGAAGTCATTGGGCAGAAGTCCCTTGCTCGTTCCGAACCCGCACGCAATGGAAACGACCAAAGCAGCAACGTTTGAGCGATCATCGGCGCGCACGTTCATCAACAACATTCAAATCTTAGTGCCAAACCTTGATGATGTCGTGTCTTTGTCTGGTCGCCGACTGGGCGCGCCGAATCGCGCTGACGAAAGTTGGATACGGATTTGGGCGCTCCGGCGCACTCTCAAGAGAGATCAACGAAATAGTCTAATCGAATGTCAAAGGAAAATGCCGACATGACAACTGCCGCCTTGCGGGCATAGACGTCGCCCGGCAAGCTTTTCGTGTGGCGTCAGGTATCGAGAGGGAAGCGATTCACGGCGATTGCTGAAGTTCGCCCAGATCCGTACAATGCGGTAGTAAGCATTGGCTATCAACCGGCGTGGCAAACCTCGACGCTGCCAGTCGTGCCAGCCCTCCCCATGCCTAGACCAGATCCGGCACCACGCGAATCCGCCGCTTGGTCTGGTCCGTGGCGGCATTGATGAGGGCCCGCAGGATCGCGACGCGGTGCCGAATGTACTGGCGCGAGACCAGAGAGCACATGTCCGCGTTCTTCGTCTCCAGCGCTACCAGGATCCGGTTCTGATCCTCAACAGCCGTGCTCCATTCGGGCAGCGCATTGCCGGCGAGCATCGGAAGCCGCAATTGCGCATGGAGCAGGTCGTGGATCTCGGCAAGTTTGCGGTTGCCGGCGATCTGGAAGATCAGGTCACGCAGGGCGGTGTCGGCTTCCATATAGGGCGAAACCTCACGCGATTCGAAACACCACACACAGCGCTGGTGCAGCAGGCGAAGGCTCCTCAATCCTTCGTCATCGACGCGCGCGCACGCCAGCTCCCCCGCGAGCACCTCCAGCGCGCTGATAATGGGAATCAATTCTTCGATCCGTTCGCAACTGGGCCGCGCGACGGTGGCACTCCTGTTCGGCAACAAGATCACCAGACCCTCGACGGCCAGCACCTTGAGCGCCTCGCGGATCGGCGTCCGCGAAACACCGAAGCGTCGGCAAAGGCCGATGACCGAGATCCGGCTTCCAGCCCGGAGTTGGCCGCTGTGAATCATATCGCGCAGACGCCCGACGAGTTCATCGGGCAGGGTCCTGCGCGCAATCGGAGACTCGATCGACTTTCTGGCGATCGAAGATGGCCTGAGAGTGAGCGTCATTTTGGCAAAATCCCTGTTGCTCGACCCGATTCCGCGGCCTGACCGCGTCGATCGGATTTTTTTTGGGCGCCATCGCGGCCGGCATTCGCCGCGCTTGGTCATCGCCCACAATGTCGCTTTGGTTTGGTCACAAAAGGTGATGATGTAATGGCCCTGCCGCGACAAAGGTTGGGCGCCCGGCTGATAATGTCGAATAGTTGGATACGGGATCGGTTTGCCCACGACAGCCTTCACGCTTTTTCCATCGGGCCTTTACAATCCGGCCCGCGACAACGGTCTGCTGCGCACGAAACGTCGCCGGCGGGCGGAAAACTGCGACCTGGTCGGAGCAATCGGGCGCGCGGCCATCGGCGGAAGCGCCGGCATTTGCGTCCCGCGCGCCGCCCGGGTCCCCCGACGAATGAACTTGCCCCGCAGGGTCATTATGCTCGCTGCGATTCCGAGTACGATGAAGATAGCCGCGGCTTGGAACCGAAGACGCTGCGGTCCCTCCGCCATCGCGCAAACGGGTAGCTGCGAGGCCACCACCGCGAGTCCAGCCAAGCCGAGATTGCGCGCCATCAGTCCCCAGCTCAATGACAGTGCGGAACCGGGCCCGAAGCAGTCGCAGATGATGTCACGCAGGCCGCGCAGCAGATTGATCATGACCGCGACGGCGAAGCCTGCGAGCAGCGCACTCGTTGCCAGCATCGGCCACGGCCTTGATATGTCCAGGATCAGACCAGCGGCGAGCGCAAGTTCCACGGCCGGCAGGAACCGGCAGACGAATGGAATGAGTGGCGGCGGCAGCAGACAATAATTTCTGAGCACAAGAGCGAACCAGATGGGTTGGGACAGCTTCTGATAACTGCGCCGCGCCAGCATCAGACTGAACGCCGTCGACAGGTTGAGGCGTATCAATTCGATCTGCCATAACTGCATATCTTGGAACTCCTCTGGTGGAAGCGTCGAGCAACAGCGGGTGCCAGACCGGAGTGCAACGCAGCTCCGTATACGCGCATGACGACTTGCGACCGCGTCGCGCTTCATCTCATCGATCATTTCGACACCGAACTAGAGTTCGGGGATCACATTGTGGTTCGTCCGCGTTCGCGAGATGGCGTCGTGCAGCCGAAGGCGCGATCCTGGATAAGAGATTCAGGATTCCTCGATGCGCGGGACGAGAAGCTCTTGATCGAAGGCGGAGATTGGATTTCAGCGGCCGCCCGGCGCCACTATAAATTGCGCTTTCACGGCAGCCATTGCGAATAGTCGCAGCGACTGCCTGGCTTCGCGCCTTGGCGAATGCGCGACTTTTAGGCGCGGGTTTGCGACACAGCGACGCATGCATGGGCATGTGCGACTAAAGAAACTCGCCTGTATCCACCTACGCCACCGGCCGTTGACATGGATCAAGGCTGGCTGCCCGGGGATTTCCGAATCCAAATCCTATCGCGGGCCATTTGAGCCCTCACAGATGTTGCTGTCGAAAACGTGAACGTGCCGACGCGACCATTCAAAGCCCTGCCGAGACCAATGACCCGGTATTGGGGCTTAGTGAACTGGAGTTTTCATGAATTATTGCAAAGACGATCTGGATCTCGAGATCTCAGTCGTGAACAATCCAGGCCCCAGTAAGCGCGCGACCGAGCGCCAGGCGTTGCCTGACGAACTGGCCAGATATCTTCGCGATATGATCATCGGCGGCGAGTTGCGGCCGGGCCATCGCGTTAACACGCCACGGCTATGCAGCCGGTTCGGCGTCTCTCGCACCCCGCTTCGCGAGGCCTTGAAGATGCTTGCCGCTGAAGGCCTGGTCCAGCTTCGGCCGAACCGGAGCGCGGTGATCCAGCGGGTCTCCGGTGACATGATCAACGAACTGGTTCCGATTGTCGGTTGTCTCGAGGCCCTGGCCGGGCGGATTGCGTGCCAGCGAATCGACGCCGCCACCCTGGGCGATGTGGAGGCCATGTATCATCACCTTCTTAGCTGCTTGGATCAGCGCGACGAGAGGTCCTTTATCGAGGCCGATAAAGCCATCCTGCGCACCATTCTTACGGTGGCAGGCAATGCAACACTGAGCAGATTGCTCGAAACACTCATGATAAAGCTGCGCTGGCAGACCGCATACCATCATGCTCAGCACGAATGGGACCGGACGGTGGAGTTGCAGAAGCAGTCGCGTCATGCCTTGCAGATCCGGGATGGCGATTTGTGGGCACTGGTGGCGCAAAGTTACGTCCTGCACCGCGCGACCCTGCTGCTCCGCGACATCGACGGCACGGCGGGCGCGAAATCGCGGCGTCCGAGGCCGAGATCGCGCTTGTCCTCCATGGTCAGGCCGCGAGGATAGTAGTCCCCGCTGTATCGAGATAACTGATCCGTCCGGCCGTTGGCGATGAGCCGGGGCGCGGGCACGGTCGATTGATGCCGATGGCGATGCAGACCAAGCGTTCGGAGCGGCGCGTCAGCGGCGTTGATCGGCTGAATTCCGTCTATTGATCTCGCGCTTCAGGGCCTGCCGGACTTTACGGGCCAGCGCATCACGTGTGTAGGGTTTGGGAAGAAGATCGACGCCGGCGTCCAGCCGTCCGCCGTGGACGATGGCGTTTTCGGTATAGCCCGAGGTAAACAGCACGGCCATGTCGGGCAGCCGCTCTTGCGCCTTGCGCGCCAGTTCCGGGCTCCGCAACTCTCCGGGCATGACGACATCGGTGAAGAGTAGATCGATAGCGTGGCCATTTTCAACAATCTTCAATGCGTCAGTCGCATCGCGCGCGCCGAGAGCGCGATAGCCGAGATCAGTCAACATCTCCACGGCGGTCGCACGGACCTCGTCATCGTCTTCCACGACGAGAATCGTTTCGGTCCCCCCGATTGATGCCTCCGGATCGGGAGCCGTTACAGCGTCTTCTTTGAGGGTACAGCGCGGCAGATACAGCTTGACGGTCGTTCCATGGCCAATCTCGCTATAGATCTTGATATGTCCGAACGACTGCTTCACGAAGCCGTAGACCATCGAAAGGCCGAGTCCGGTTCCGTGGCCTTCCGGCTTGGTCGAAAAGAACGGCTCGAAGACCTGCGCGGCCACCTCGCTGGTCATGCCGCAGCCGGTGTCGGTGACAGCAAGCAAGACGTACTGGCCGGGCGTTACATCGCCATGGAGTTTTGCATAGCCATCGTCGAGCAACACGTTGCCGGTTTCGATTGTCAGCTTGCCGGCACCGTTCATGGCGTCGCGTGCATTGATCGCGAGATTTACGATCGCATTCTCCAGATTGGCCGGATCGATCAGCGTATTCCACAAGCCGCCCGCACCGATGGTCTCGATCTCGATGGTTTCACCGAGCGTCCGCCGCAGCAACTCGTCCATCCCGGCGACGAGCCGGCCGATGTTGACCACCCTTGGCTCCAGCGCCTGTCTGCGGCCAAAAGCGAGCAGCTGGCTTGCGAGCTTGGCTCCGCGGTTGACGGCGAGGCGCGCATTGGCGACGCGGCGCTCGGCGTGCTCATTGCCGACGATATCCTTGGCGAGCAGCTGCAGATTGCCGGAGATGACCTGGAGAAGGTTGTTGAAATCGTGTGCCACGCCACCGGTGAGCTGGCCGATCGCCTCCATTTTCTGAGCTTGCCGGAGGTGGGCCTGGGTCTCCGCGAAGGCGCGCTCGCGAAGTTTCTCCTCGGTGATGTCACGGGCCACGCAATAGATGAACTCGCCCGATGGAGCTGCGGTCCACGAGACATGCCGCCACGATCCGTCCTTGTGGCGGTGCCGGCTTTCAAAACCCGGCAGCGCTTCGCGCCCGGCCCGCTCGATTGCGGCATACGTCCGGCCGACATCGTCGGGCTCAATGAAGGCGTCAAAGCGATTGCCGATCAGCTCCTCCGCGGTATAGCCGAGCGTCCGCGTCCAGGCCGGATTGACGGCGCGATAGATCCCCTGCCGGTCGACCACCAACAGCATGTCCTTGGAAACCCGCCATATCTCGTCGCGTTCGCGGGCGCGCGCGGCAACCTGCGCTTCCAGGGTCCGGTTGAGCTCCCGCAAGGCGTCTTCCGCACGCTTGCGGTCGGTGGTCTCAACTGCGGTAACCAGCACTCCTCCGACGCCGGTGGGCGAGGTCTCGTCAGGAATCGGACTGTAGCAGACGGTAAAATGCGCGGTCTCCCATGTCTGGCCGCGCCGTTGAATTGTGAGAGGACGATCCTCCGAAAAAACTGCCGCGCTTTTTCCGCAAAGGATATCTTCGTGAAGCGGGAGCAGTTCGGCCTGCACTTCCGGCCAGGCCTCGCGAAATGGCCGGCCCAGCGCCCACGGATGTTTGTCGGCCAGGATAGGCTTGTATCCGTCGTTGTAAATCAGCGTGAAATCCGGCCCCCACCGCACAGCCATGGGAAAGCCGGACGCGCACGCGATACTAACGATAAGCCGCAGCGCCGGCGACCAGTTTTCCGACGCGCCGACCGCCGTCGCCGACCAATCGTGCGAGCCGATGAGACCCACCATCTCGTTTGTTGGCGGGCGCGATCCAAGGCGCCTTGGATCATGGGATGTATTGTATTCCATCCTTCTGCTGTTCCTGCTCGGCTCTATTTAATCCTTCGCCCCGAAGGACGGATTGCAATTTTATAACGTGTGAAAAACGCGTGTCGAGGGTCAGGTGGGTCCAGGAAACGATTGGTCAGATGAGTGCGTCCGCACCTTAGGCCGTCCTATTCGCGAGACCTAAGGCGTCTATCGCAACTTCGGCGGAATTGGCTTGCACCACCTTGCATCCGTACTGTTCGAGATAGTCGGTGGCGACGTTCGACACGCCGGGATGATCCTCGACCACAACCTTATCGAATGCGGCTGCGCGGTCGTCATTTCCGGCGGCCCACCCTAACCTAATGGGAACGCAGTCTATCGCAAATAATTGAAGGAAGGGAATATTTGCGGGCGCGTCCCGATCCCTTCCTTCGGGTTCCAATGTCGAACACCGGACAAACAATTCGGCAATGTCGCAAACGCAGTTTGCACCGGGGATGTCGACGCAACGATGAAGATGGTCAGCGGGCGGCAGGTTCGGGCTTTGCCATCTCCTTCTTTTGCATGCGCGAACGCTGTCGTCCCAGCAGCCCCGCGACGCGATCGAGATAGAGATAAACCACCGGCGTGGTGTAGAGCGTCAGGAGCTGGGACAGCAACAGTCCTCCCACGATCGTGTAGCCCAGCGGCTGGCGCAGTTCGGCGCCGTTGCCGGTACCGAGCATCAGCGGCATGCCGCCAAGCAGCGCGGCCATCGTCGTCATCAGGATCGGTCGGAAACGCAAGGTGCAGGCGCGATAGATCGACTGCTCCGGATCCAGCGCATCTTCGCGCTCCGCCTGAAGTGCGAAATCGACCAGCATGATGCCGTTCTTCTTGACGATGCCGATCAGCAGGATGATGCCGATGATGGCAATCACGCTGAGATCGAGATGTGCCGCCATCAGGATCAGCAGGGCGCCGATGCCCGCCGATGGCAGCGTCGACAGGATGGTGATCGGGTGGATCGTGCTCTCATAGAGGATGCCGAGGATGATGTAGATCACCACCAGCGACGCGGCGATCAGCAGCGGCGTAGAGGCAAGCGAGGCCTGGAATGCCTGGGCATTGCCCTGAAAGCTGGTTGCGACGGAAGCCGGCTTGCCGCTCTGCTTCTCGAACTGCCGGATGGCATCGACGGCATCGCCCAGCGCCACATTCGGTTTCAGGTTGAAGGATATCGTCGCCGAGGGGAACATTCCCTGATGGTTGATGACAATGGGAGCCGGCTTGATGCTGCTGTTCACCAGCGTGCTGAGCGGCACCTCCTGGTTTGTCGACGAATTGACATAGATATCCTTGAGCGCCTCCGGGCCATATTGGAATTCGGGCGCGACCTCGAGCACTACATGATACTGATTGAGCTCGGTGTACATGGTGGTGACGATGCGCTGGCCGAACGCGTCGTCGAGCGTATTGTCGATCGTGGAAGGCAGGATGCCGAAGCTCGAGGCGACCTCGCGGTTGGTGGTCACGTTGAGCATGGGGCCGGCGTTCTCCTGGTCGGTGGCAACGTCGGTGATCTCGGTCATGGTCTTCAGCTTGTTCAGGAAAATCTCGCTCCAATGGTCGAGCTCCCGTGAATCGGCATCGTACAGCGTGTACTGGTATTGCGTCTTTGCGATGCGGGCGCCGATCGTGATGTCCTGCGCCGGCTGCAAATAGAGTCTCGCCCCCTGGACCCTTGCGAGCTGCGGCTTCAGGCGCTCGATCACGGCGCTGGCGCTGATCCCGCGTTGCGCGAGCGGCTTCAGAACGACGAAGCCGCGCCCCTGATTGAGGGTCGGCGTCGACCCGCCAGGTCCCATGAAATCACTGACGGATTCGACCGCCGGATCCTCCAGGACGATATTCATCAGGGCCTGCTGGCGCTCCACCATGGCGGGAAAGGAGATGTCCTGCGCGGCCTCGGCGATGCCGAACAGCATGCCGGTGTCCTGCAGCGGGAAAAAGCCCTTCGGGATGATGAAATAGAGATAGCCAGTGAGCACGACGGTGCCCAGCATCACCATCAGCGTCGCAACGCGATGGCGCAGGGCGACCTTCAAGGTGCGCGCGTAGAAATTCACCAGCGCGTCGAAGCC
This sequence comes from Bradyrhizobium sp., assembly GCF_049512235.1. GTDB lineage: Bacteria > Pseudomonadota > Alphaproteobacteria > Rhizobiales > Xanthobacteraceae > Bradyrhizobium. The sequence goes on along the minus strand of NZ_JBEKXH010000012.1, from coordinate 22,448 downwards.
GCGTTCGGACAGCTGGTAGAGCCGGCCGTGCCTGGCGTGCCGCTGGTCCGAGAGCAGGCGCGCGCACATCATCGGCGTCAACGTCAGCGAGATCAGCAGCGACAGGACCAGCGCCACGCTGACCGCGATGGCGAACTCGCGGAATATCCGTCCCACATAGCCACTCATCAGGAACAGCGGAATGAATACCGCGATCAGCGACAGGGTGATGGAAACGATGGTGAAGCCGATCTCGCGCGAACCGTTCAACGCGGCCTGCATCGGGCTTTCGCCCTTTTCGAGATGACGCACGATGTTCTCGATCACGACGACAGCGTCGTCGACGACAAAGCCCACGGCGATGGTCAGGGCCATCAGCGACAGGTTGTCGAGGCTGTAACCGGCCTCGTAGAGAACGGCAAAGGTGCCGATCAGCGACAAGGGCACCGTCACGGCCGGAATCACGGTCGCCCAGAAATTTCGCAGGAAGATGAAGATCACCATGACGACCAGCGCGATCGTCAGGATCAACGTAAAGCGCACGTCGGAGACCGATGCCCGGATGGTGGCGGTTCGATCGGATGCGATCGAGACCTTGATCGCCGGGGGGATGGACGCCTCCAATTGCGGCAGCAGCGCCTTGATGTTGTCGACGGTCGATATCACGTTGGCGCCAGGCACGCGCATGATGGACAGGATGATCGCGCGCTGCTTGTTGTACCATCCCGCCAGCAGGTTGTTCTCGGGCGCCTCGATGGCCTGCCCGACGTCACGGATGCGCACGGCGGCCCCATTGCGATAGGCGATGATCAGATTGTCGTAGGCGTCCGGCTTCAACAGCTGATCGTTGGTGTTGAGCGTGAAGGTCTGCCGCGGGCTGTTCAGCGTGCCCTTGGGCAGATCGACATTGGCCCCGCTGAGCACGTTTCGGACATCCTCGAGGCTGAGGCCGCGGGATGCCAGCGCCTGTGGATTGACCTGAACGCGGATCGCCGGTTTCTGCTGGCCGCCGATGCCGACCTGTCCGACCCCGGAGATCTGCGAGATCTTCGGCAGCAGGATGTTTTCGGCATAGGCGTCGACGGTGGTCAGGGGCAGCGTGTCGGAGGTCAGCGCGAGCAGGATGATCGGAGTGTCCGCCGGGTTCACCTTCCGTATCGTCGGCGGATACGGCATGTTGGTCGGCAGATAGGGGCTCGCGGCGTTGATCGCCGCCAGCACGTCGACCGCCGCACTATCGACGCTACGGCTCAGCTCGAACTGAGCCGTCATCTGGACGAAGCCCAGCGCGCTGGATGATGTAAGTTGGGTCAATCCCGGGATTTGGCTCAGCTGCTGTTCGAGCGGCGTTGCGACCGATGACGCCATGGTCTGCGGATCGGCGCCCGGCAATTGCGCACTGATGGAAATGGTCGGATAATCGACGTTGGGAAGCGCCGAGACCGGCAACAACGTATAGGACGCAAGTCCGCATAGCAGAAGTCCCACCATCAACAGGGACGTGGCGACAGGTCGCTGGATAAAGGGCGCGGAAAGGTTCACGGGATCGCCTGCTGGACCGCGCTCTGCATGTTGGCTTCTTCCGCGGCCTTGCCGTGCAGCTCCCTGACGAGGGTGCCCGGCTGCAACTTGTATTGTCCGTCGACCACGACCGTCTCGTCGGGCTTCAGCCCGGAATCGATCAGCGCCTGCCCTTCGCTGATCTGCGCGACATGAACGGGTTCAAGCGCGACCTTCTGGTCGGGCCCGACGACGTAGACGTAGGAACCCTTGGGGCCCTGCTGTACCGCGCCTGCCGCGATCGTCAGCCCGTTGGGCTCGGTCTTGAGCAGGAGGCGCGCGTTGACGAGCTCTCCGGGCCACAACAGGCGCTGGGCGTTGGGAAACGTGGCGCGCAGGCGGATCGTTCCGGTGGTCTGGTTGATCTGGTTGTCGATCAACAGAAGGTCGCCTTCATCGAGCCTGGTCTTGTCGTCCTGGCTGTAGGCGAAGACCTTTACCGGCCCCTTGGCCATCTCTTGCTGGATTTCGACGAAGGTGACTTCGGGCAGCGTGAAGATCAGCGAGATCGGCTGGATCTGGGTCAGGTCGACCAATCCGTTGGTGTCGGTTGGATGAATGATGTTGCCTTCATCGATCTGCCGGATGCCGGTGACGCCGTCGATCGGCGCGGTCAGCCTGGTATAGCCGAGGCTGACGCGCGCTTTCTCGATCACCGCCTCGTCGGCCTTCACCGTCGCGTCGAGCTGGGCGACCTGGGCCTTCTGGGTGTCGACCAGTTGCCCGGTCGCAAAGCCCTTGGCCTGCAATGGCACATAGCGGTCGAGATTGGCCTGGGCGTTGACGCCCTGGGCTTTGTCGCGATCGCGATTGGCGATCGCTTGGTCGAGTTGGGCCTGATAGGGACGCGGATCGATTTCGGCAAGAAGGTCGCCCTTGTGGACGGTCTGCCCTTGCTGAAAACTGACCTTGATCAAGGGACCGGTGATCTGGCTGCGCACCACGACGTTATTGAACGCGATCACCGTGCCGACACCGCGCAAGTATATCGGCACGGGGCCGCTCTTCACGACATCGGCGACGACGGGAGTTGGCTCCGGTGGGACAGCCTCTTCCTTGTTCGGCTCTGCCCGCGACTGGTGCCAGTAGACGAGCCCGCCCACGGCGCCCGCCGCCAACAGCGCGAATGCAATCATGGACCTGGTACGCAGCATTCGGCGAAGCCCCGAAAGAGACGGTCTAGCAACCGCCTGGAGAAACCACCCCGGTAGAATTGGCTGAGTTGCTGACGCCTGCCGTTTGGGTGCAGGGCGCCACGGAGATGCTTGGAACGGGAATAGTCTGGCTTTCGCCGGGTGTCCCGAGGTCGGTGGCTCCGAGCGGTACGCCGGAGCTGGCTGTTGATCCGACCATCGACCCCGCGTCAGCTCCGCTCAAGCTTGGCGACGCTGACGCTGTTGCGGAGGAGCTATTTGTGCCGGCTGTACTGCATCCTGTAGAGGCGGACATCCCGCCTCCATCAAATGAGGTATTTGAACTCGGACACGGCATTGTCAGCGGGCTGATCCCCGGTTGAGCAAGCTCGGTTGCGCCCAGGGGAATGTTGCCCACGGATGCGCTGGAGGATGATTCGGAGGCCTGGGTTCCGAGCGGGGAAGTAGCGCCCATAGAAGGCGTTGAACTCGTTTGCGCAGAGGCGGCGGCGCCGCTTATCCAGATCATCGCAGCCAGGGTACAAGCGCGTCGCATCGATTTCTCTCGCATCGTGAGGGCTCAGGCACATATTTCAAAACCCCTTGGTGTCGAGCGAGTTCCCCCCAGACTTCATGGGCCGGTTCATGGGGGCGCGTTGCACTGCGCCGGAATTCGGCGCTTCGACCGTGCGATTTTCCATCGATTTTACAGCGTTTTTCGGCTTGGACGCGCGCGTCGGCCGACCAGCCTTCACTTACCTAACCAAAATTTCATCGATGAAAGAAGCTGTGAACGAGCCTGTGATCAGGATCGATGCCGGCCGTCCGATGTCAACTTCACGCTGAATTGTCAACGCGAAGCCCTGTTGTAGGAACGCGTTAGGGGAATTGGGGATTTCCCGTCCATTGCCGAAAGTGTTGATCCAAGGGGCGCATAAGGCAAGCCGGAGCCACAGGCTGGCGATATCCGCGGCAAGGCAAATTTGGATGTTGTCGCTCTACCCATCCTCAAATGGTCGGTTTCAGTCTCGCGATCTTCTTTGCTCGCCGCAGTGGCGTCACCTGTTACGGACCTAGCCGTTCGGCATTGGCGACGACCGTTTGCCGAATCGGCGCCATCGCAGCGGACTGCGCTCCGAATGCCCAGATTCCCATCGCAATCCAGCTCGATGCCGCACGAGCCAACCACGCGCGCGCGAACGTGCTTTGGACCTGTGCCAGGGCCGCCGGGCTGGAACAGCCGGTCATCGCTATCGTGCCACGTGCGGCCGTCATGACTTCGTCGGATGCGAAGCGCATCATTTGCCGGTTGGCTTGGCCGGACTGCCTCAGCATGATCATTCCGGCGGTCGAGAAAGCCTCGACCTTCTCCGGAACCATCCGCGAGAACTCGGCGCGATCCGCCCGTAGGGGATTGAAGGTTGCCGCCATCCCCAGCTTCACGCGCTTGGCAATGACTTTAGTCGTGGCAAAGGCGATGTCGCCGCTGCACCTGGCGTTTTGCGTGGCCGCGGCCAAGAAGCCGCCCATCGCGTCCATGGTGGAGTCATGGTCATTCATAGAGGTCATTTTTGGCTTTCTACGTGTTCTGAAATGCGGACTCTCTTCCTCGAGGGCGAAATCCGATGCAATCTCGCAAGCCGTGACCGTCGTCATCGATTGGCCGACGGCTTTTGCGATCTTGACGTGCACGAGGCAGGGAACTCCGTGGCGGGCAACCGGGATCTGGTTCGTCATTTCTGCGAACAGGCGCGGTAGACCTCGCGGACTTTGGTAGGAAAGGAACGCGACAGTAGCCACACGGGGGTGCCAGCGCCGCAAGGTCGGCTCAACTTCGTCGCGGTTGATCCCCCACGGCATCGACGGGAGGCGGTAACTTGCGGTTTGGCGCAGCCCCGCCAGCGTCAAATGCGAAAACCAGCGCGGGATGGCGTCGAACACGAGTTCCGAGCCCGGGAATCGATCGGCGATGCCAGCGAAAAGTTGACGTACTCGCTCAGGCGCGAGGTACATCAGCAGTCCCTGAGCGACGACGAAAACGCCGCACGAGGGGTCGACCGCGTCCATCCAAACAGGGTCGAGCGCACTCGCTGCGATGTGGCGGAAACGATGGGTCGGTGCAAGAAAGAGCTCCCGAAGCCGGATGGCGTCGGGCAGGTCCACAGACAGCCAGCGCATCCGGCCGTTGTCAACGCGCCGCCGCTGCGTTTCGAGGCCCTCCCCGAGGGAGACAACGATTCCCTCCGGATGATGCTCGAGCCACGACCGTAATGCCCGGTCGATTTCCGCCGCGCGTGCAGCGAGCAAGCCCAAGGGATCGCCGAAATGGCGCACGAAGTCATAGTTGATCGCCGATTGGATATGCAAGCTCTCGGGATCGACGAGTACGCCGTCGGGTCTTATGGCCTCGCTTGCGCGATTGTGCAGCGACCAAAGCATCGTTTCGGAGACGCCAGCGAGGTCGGGCACGATGCCATCGCGCGGCTCTGTTTCTTTCCGGTCACGGCGCGGCGCCTTTCCGGGTGCGACCTGCTCTGGGACGGTCGAAACGCCGAGAACTGCGTGTTCAGGACGACATCCCTTGTCGACGATATTGATATTTTCCGTCTCGCAGCGCGCCGTAGCCGGTGTATCCACAGTCGCTTCCTCTTTAGTGGAGGTCGGTGAAGAAATCGGTGAGCGGGTCAAATGCTTTCGCAAAAAATCTCATCTGCGTCATCGCCGCCGGCGGAATCCGCAATAACCACCGCCGCCGAGGACGCAACCTATGAGCTGGTGGATGGTTCCGGCTATGGACTGCATCAGCTCTCGTTTGGTTTTGCGCGCGCTGTAATCTTTCCGGAGCCGGCAAGCAAAGTCTGTGCTGTTTTGACCATAGCAGATGAAATACGATCGAGCGGCAGAACTCGGGCGTGTCGCAGCACGTTCCGAAAAAGCCACCCTAATGCCGCTCTTCAATTCGAGCCTAACGATCGTGCGTCGGGCGATCATTATTGATCGCTTCAGGGGCCCTTTGAATGCCGCAGCCATTCACGCCGCGCGGCAACATTATTCCGTAGGTTGGCGGGCAGTCACGATGGCAAGTGTAATCCATCGCGCAATCGAGGAAGAGCCAAACGAAGTACGACCCCAATACAAGAAAGGCGACCCATAGTGTTGCCTTGGTCATTGGATCCATAGACGACGGCGCTGATGCGGACGGGGAAGACCTGTGGTCCTGACACCTGAGGCTGGTGTTAGGCCTTCGGAGGCTCGTTCGGCTCAATCGGGCCGAACAAAACCGTTAATCCGATGCTTGTGTCGCCAGCCGCTCCAGCACGTCGCGAACGACACCAACCAACAGATCGAGCTTGTATGCCGTCATCGGCAACGGTTTTGCCCCTGTTGTCGCCTGCTCCGCCGCATTTGCGATGGTGGTCGCATTCGCCGGCCTGCCGTGCAACGCGGCCTCGCTTGCCGAGAGCCGGAGCGGGACCGGCGCGATGCCGCCGGCGGCAATCCGGATCAACTGGAAGGTGCCATCGGAGATCACGGCGCGGGCGCACACTTCCGCCAGCGGCCATTCCGCATGACTGCGGCTGATGGCGCGCTTGTAGAGCCCGCGCTCGGCTTCAACCGGAGCCGGCAGCTCGATGGTACGAATCAATTCGCCGGCTTGCAGCGCATTGTCGGCACCACCAGAGCCATCGCCCAGTATATCGGCGATCGTCAAGCCGCTGCGCCGGCTGGTCGTGATTGACGCATCATAGGCCAACAGTGCCGCCGCCATGGTCGAGGGATGTGGCGCCACGCAGCGGCCGAGATCGAAGGCCACCGCATAGAGATGATTGCCGCTGCGCGCCGGACAATCCGCGCCTCCCTTCTTCAGGCAGGCAAGGCGCGGATTGCGATAATACCAGCAGCGCGAATGCTGGGCGAGGTTGCCGCCAAGCGTGGCGAGATGGCGTATCTGCGGCGTGGCAAGGCCGCTCGCGGCAGCCGCAAGGCCAGGATAGGCTTGCGCGATGGCCGCGTCCGATGCGATCACGGCGATGGTGGTGAGCGCGCCGATGCGCGCCGCACCCTCAGCGCCCCAGTCGATCCCGGTTGTGACGGTGGGGTCGGCAATATCGATCAGGGGTCCGCGCGACAATCCGCTGCGCCGACGTTCGGACAGGTCGGTGCCTGCGGCGCGGAATTCGGCCGATGGCGCGATCGAAGCTGTGCTCATGCGGCCCTCCCGTTCAGCGCAGCGATCAGAAGGTCGGGCCGGATCGGGATCTGCGTCATCCTGACACCTGTCGCATTGCAGATGGCGTTGGCAATTGCGGGCGAGGTCGGAACCGTTGCCACTTCGCCGATGCCGACGCTGCCGCCGAGCACATGATCAAAACCGCCTTCATCGAAGTGCACGTCGATCACGGGCGTGTCGGCGATGCCGGGAATGCGATAATCCTCCATCCCGGCCGTGAGGATGTCGCCGCTGCGGGGATCGGTCTCGCGCGCTTCGTAAAGCGCGTAGCCCAGGCCCTGGATCACCGAGCCCGCGGCCTGACTGCGGGCGAGCGCCGGCGCCGCAATGTTTCCGACGGCGATGCCGGTGTGAACGTTGCGGGCACGGACGTGGCCGAGCCAGGTGTCGACCTCGACCTCGATCACCTGCACCGAACTTGGTACTCCCGCGCCGATGGCAAGATTGGAGAAACGGCGCATCATCCAGCCAAATATCGTGCCCATGAAGCCGACCTCCTTCAGCGGCGAGCGAATCCCCGGAGATACCGGCGCGCTGTCTTCCGGGCGCACCGCGGAGACGCTGATATCGGGCGAGGCTGCGATCATTTCCCGCCATGGTGCGTTCGACCCGGGGGCGGGCCTGCGTTTGGCATTTTGCTGGATCGCGGTCTTGAGCTTCTGAACCGCCAGCAGCGCTGGCGGTACCACCGAGGCGGTGGTGCGGCTGCCGCCCGAGCCCGGTCCTTCGATCAGTCTGGAGTCGCCGATGCGAACCTCGATTTCATGCGGCTCCAGTTCGAACTCCCGCGCCACGGTATTGGCGATCACGGTGCGGCTGCCGGTGCCGATGTCCTGGATCGCAGTTGAGGCGATGATGCGTCCGCCCTTGACGGCCAGTTCGACTTTCGAGCCGGGTTGCCAGAGATAGAGCCAGTAACCGGTTGCTGCGCCGACGCCACGGCGGTAGCGGCCGGTCTGCGACGAAGGTGTTGGCCGGTTGCGCCAGAGCTCAAGGCCGCAGGCCCAGTCGTACAGGCGTTGCCGATTGGGATCGGGATCCCAGCGTTGGCGCAAGCTGATGGGATCGAGCTTCATGCGCAGCGCGGCTTCGTCGATCGCCTGTTCCAGCGCGAACGCCATCGGCGGCCCGCCGGGGCCGCGAAAGGGAGCCCCGGGCGGCAGGTTGCTGACGACGTCGAAATCCCTGAGCTCCTTGGCTTCCGCCGGGTAGATCAGCCGCGCCAGTGCGGCGATGGTCGAATTGGTTGCCGCCCCGGTGTCGGCATAGGCCGTCAGCGACAAGGCCTTGAGATGCCCGTGCGACGAGGGCAACAGTGCAATGCGCATTTCCGCCGCTGGCCGGTAGCCGGTGACGGAGAGCTCTTCGTGCCGGTCGTAGGCAATCCTGACCGGCGCCTTGGCCGTGCGCGCCAGCTCGATCGCCGCGATCGTCTCCACGCCGAGGCTCGCCTTCGAACCAAAACCGCCGCCGACATGATCGGCGATCACGCGGACCTTGTCGGGGTCGAGCTTGAAGCGTTTGGCGATCAGCTCCATCAGGTGGAACACGGCCTGGGTCGAGACATGCACCGTCAGGCGATCGCCCTCGAAACGGGCGACCGCGGCATGAGGTTCCAGGCAGGCATGCGATTGCGTGCCGGTCCGGAACGTGCCCTCGACCAGCCAGGGATTTTGCGCCGCGCGCGCCTCCGAAAGCCAGCTTCGCGCCTTCTTGGCCTTGTGCGAGAAGGCCGCGGAAGGCCCGCGGACGTTCTGTTTCCAAGCCGCCGGCGCGACCGTGCCTTCCGAGGCGTTGGCCGCCTTCTTGCGGCTCGACTTTTCGAACACGGTCGGCGCGTCGGGCTGGCGCGCCGCGTCCAGCCCGATCACGGACGGCAGGCGTTCGCTGCTGATCCTGATGGCGGCGATGGCGCTGAGCGCGGTCGTTCGATCCTTGGCGGCGACGGCTGCGATGGGGTCACCGACATAGCGAACGATCTGATCGTCGCCGAGCAGGGAGATGACCGCGCTGACGCCCGATATTGCGCGTGCCGGCGCGAGATCGATTTCAATGATTTTGGCGTGGGTGAGGTGCGAGCGCAGGATCAAGCCTTCGAGTTGTCCGTCATGATGGATATCGACAGTATATTTCGCGAGCCCCGTCACCTTGTCGCGCGCCTCGATACGGGGCGGGACGATGTCCTTGCCGTCGAAGTGGCCCGCACAGGCCTCGGTCACGGCGCGAAAGATGCCCTCATAGGCGCCGCAGCGGCAGAGATGGCCTGACAGCGCCGCCCCGATTTCCTCCCGCGAGGGTGTCGCCGTGCCCCTGGCCGCCCGCCAGCGGTCGAAAAACGCGGCCGCCTCGACGATGAATCCCGGCGTGCAGAACCCGCATTGCAGCGCGTCGTGCGCCATGAAAGCATTCTGGATCGGGTGCAGCCTATCGGCGCCGATGCCCTCGACCGTCGTCACCGATTTGCCGGCGGCGGCACGCGCCGGCATCAGGCAGCTCACCACCGGCGCGCCGTCGACCAGAACGGTGCAGGCGCCGCAGACGCCGGCCCCGCACACGAGCTTGGTGCCGGTGAAGTTGAGCGTGCCCCTGATGACATCGATCAGAAGCATATCGGGATCATCGGGCAGGGAGGCGATGCGGCCGTTGATCGTCATGCGGCTCATTTGCGATCTCCAATTATTTTGCGGGCGGATTTTATCTGCGGCGGCGGTCGAGCGCCTGTCGCGTCAGCCTGGCTTCGGCCGCCTACTCGACCGAAGATCGCCGGAGGCCCTGCCGCGGCCGAACACCCGCATCGTCGCGGCATGGATGATACGATCAACTTTACAAGTTTGACCAAACAATACCAATTGTCGAAGCAAGTGGCTGTGAAACGGCCGTATGGCAGAGCCGTCGGAGCGTTGCCGTTTCGCAGACCCGATCGCTCTGTCAGGCCGGCTTGACCCGATAAGCCGCAAGGAACATCCGCGTCGCGCTCTCGACGACCTGCGCGATGCGCTCCGCCGAAGGCGGTGGCGCGGCTTGAAAGATGAACGGCAGGAACAGCGACGCCTGACAGGCCATCATGAATTGCGAGGCCGCGAGCTGGCAGTCCTCGACGGCCAAATCCCCGGCGTCGACATGCGCCGCGATGTATCCGGCCAGACGGCGAATGGTGTGTTCGAGCACCCGCTCGTAGTAGCGGCGGCCGACATCCGGCATCCGCTCGGCAATGGCCATCACAGTTCGGATCGCCGACCCGCCACCCGGCCGGCATAACAGTTCAATATAGGCCCGGCCGAACTCCAAAAGCGTGGTGGCGACGTCACGCTCGGGATCGAAATTGAAGGCCAGCCGGCCCTGCTCGAGGGTTTCCTCCTCGACGATGGCTTCGAACAAGCGGTTCTTGTCGGCGAAATAAACATAGAGCGTGCCTTTGGAGACGCCGGCGGCGCGGGCGATTTCACCCATGCTGGCGCCGTCGAACCCGAGCGCCATGAAGACCTTGCTGGCGCCCTCGAGAATCTGGCGGCGTTTTGTGCTGTCCTCGTCGACAAAACCGAGGGCGCTGTGATGGGCTGCAACCATTAGTTAACTTTCCCAGGAGGATTCCCGACCCTGAAACGCCACGGAAGGAAGTGCCATCGTAATCAGTCTGCAGGCGAATATAGCTTGACCGAACCGTTCGGTCAATGCTAGTGGAGTGGATACCGCGGCAAAGTCGGCTTACGGCCGTTGCTGCGTCGCAAAATAATTGTCAGGAGGGCCGCGATGGCCGCAGCGAGAGACCAGGCCGCACGCGTCCTACGCCCGGAGCCAGATCCGGCGGTGGGTGAAATCGCGCACGATCCGTCTGCGGTGCTCGCCGAAGCGCTTCGTGCCCATCTTGCCGAGGAGACCATCGCGCGCCGCCCGATGGAGAACCCGGGCAACCCACCGATCGAAATACCGCTGATCGATCGACCGGTGGTCGACAAGCCGGCCGTCGACAAACCTGCCATCGAGACGCCGGCTCTGGCGTCCGCCGCACCGAAATCCGGTGCGCGCAAGAAGGTGATGATAGGTATAGGCGCGCTGCTCGCGCTCGCCGCTGCAGCCTACGGCGTGCACTATCTGCTGGTCGGACGCTTTTTCGTCAGCACCGACGACGCCTATGTGCGCGCCAACAACACCACGCTCGGCGCGCGGGTGTCGGGGCACATCGGGGCAATTCTTCCCGGTGACAACGCAGTGGTGCGGACCGGCGACGTGGTCTTCAGGATCGATGACGGCGATTATCGCATCGCGGTGGATGCCGCGCGCACCAGGATCGCGACCCAAGAGGCCACCATCGACCGCATCGGCCGTCAGGTCGCCGCGCAGCAAAGCGCAGTCGAGCAGGCCAAGGCGCAGCTGGTCTCGGCGGACGTCGCCCTGAAGCGGGCCGGCCTTGACTTCGAACGCCAGCAGGCGCTGAGCGCCAAGGGGTTTGCCTCGCATGCGACCTATGAGGTGTCCGAAGCCGGGCGGGATCAGGGCGTCGCCGCGGTAAAATCGGCGCAGGCGGCTTACGACAATGCGCTCGATAATGTCGAGGTCACCAAGGCGCAGCAGGCCGAGGCCCGTGCTCAGCTCGCGGAACTGCAGACCTCCCTCGCCAAGGCCGAGCGCGATCTCGGTTTCACCTTTGTGCGCGCGCCGGTCGACGGCACCTTCTCCAACCGGCTGGTCTCCACCGGCGACTACGTCGTGGTCGGGCAACGACTCGGCAATCTGGTGCCGCTCGACGACGTCTACATCGATGCCAATTTCAAAGAGACGCAGCTGAAGCGCATCCATCCGGGCCAGCCGGTGACGATCTCGGTGGACGCCTATGGCCATCGCAAGTTCTCAGGCGTCGTTGATAGCATCTCGCCCGCGGCCGGCTCGGTCTTCACGCTGCTGCCGCCGGACAATGCCACTGGCAACTTCACCAAGATCGTGCAGCGGCTTCCGGTCCGCGTTCGCGTGCCGAAGGATGTCGCGAGGCAGAATCTGCTGCGTGCGGGGATGTCGGTCTATGCCACCGTCGATACCACCGAAGGAGCCAGGGATGCCGAGAGCGATGCCGACCTCGACTCGCCCATGATGATTCATCCGCAATAATGCGCGCGGCCGGGCGCGTGCCCGTTTGCGAGCACCCCTGACCCGAGTAGAGCATGTCCAGCGCCACCCCCGCCGCTCCCCTTGCCATGATCAGCGCCGCCGCGGCTACGCCGCAGCGCATCGCGCCGCGGCGGCTGGTTGCGTTTCTGATCATGGTGTTCGGGATGTTCATGTCGATCCTGGATATCCAGATCGTCTCCGCTTCGCTCACCGAAATCCAGGCCGGCCTGTCGGCGAGTTCCAGCGAGGTGTCGTGGGTCCAGACCGCGTATCTGATCGCCGAGGTGATCGCGATTCCATTGTCCGGATTCCTGTCGCGCGCGCTCGGCACCCGCCTCTTGTTTGCGATTTCGGCTTCCGGCTTCACCATCGCCAGCTTCCTGTGCGGATTTGCGTCCTCGATCGAGCAGATGATCCTGTGGCGCGCGATCCAGGGGTTTTTGGGCGCGGGCATGATCCCGACCGTTTTCGCTTCGGCCTATACGGTATTTCCGCGCTCGAAATTCCATATCGTCGGCCCGATCATCGGTCTGGTCGCGACGCTGGCGCCGACCATCGGCCCGACCGTTGGCGGCTACATCACCGACGCCTTGTCATGGCACTGGCTGTTCTTCATCAACGTCGTCCCGGGCATCGGCATCACCGTCGGGGTTCTGGCGCTGGTCGATTTCGACCAGCCGAATTTCGAGCTGCTCGACCGGTTCGACTGGTTCGGCCTGATCGCGATGGGGGGATTTCTCGGCTCGCTCGAATATGTGCTCGAGGAAGGACCGCAATATGAATGGCTGCAGGACACCTCGGTCGCGGTCTGCGCCGCGGTCGGCGTCATCTCCGCGATCGCCTTCTTCTACCGCGTGCTATCAGCCGCAGAACCGATCGTCGATATCCGAGCCTTCAACGATCGCAATTTCGGCATCGGTTGCCTGCTCTCGTTCTGCATCGGCATTGGCCTCTACGGCCTGACCTATATCTATCCGCGCTATCTTGCGGAAGTGCGCGGCTACAGCGCGCTGATGATCGGCGAGACCATGTTCGTCTCCGGCGTCACGATGTTTCTCACCGCGCCGATCGTCGGGCGGCTGATCCAGAAGGTCGACATGCGCCTGATCATCGCCGCGGGTCTGATCATTTTCGCGCTCGGCTCCTTTCAGATGACGTGGATCACCCGTGACTACGATTTCTATGAGCTGCTGCTGCCGCAAATCCTGCGCGGCGTCGGCATGATGTTCGCGATGGTGCCGACCAATACCATCGCGCTTGGGACCTTGCGGCCGGATCGGGTGAAGAACGCCTCGGGACTGTTCAACCTGACGCGCAATCTCGGCGGCGCGGTCGGGCTTGCGGTCATCAACGAGGTTTTGAACGATCGCACCGATCTGCATATCGCCCGGCTGCAGGAAAGGGTGACCTGGGGCAACGCCACCGCGACCGAGACGCTCAACATGTTCACCCAGCGCATGCAAGGCATGGGCGATGCCGCGCTGATGGCGATGAAGCAGTTGTCCCAGATCGTTCACCGACAGGCGGTGGTGATGGGATATGGCGATGCCTTCTTCATGCTGTCGCTGTTTTATTTGGGCCTCAGCCTGCTGGTCTTGTTTTTGAAAAAACCGGCCTCGATGTCGGCAGAACCCGCGCACTAGATCATATCCGATTAGATTGAATGGGATGATATTGTCTGCCGTGGCGGTTCATGCTTGAACGGCGGCATGATGCGCAGCCTTTCCACCTTTCACTGGAAATCTCTCCCGCGCGTTCAGGCGGCGTCGGCGCGATGGATCGCAGCCACGCTGGCGCTGACCGCGGCGGCGTGGCTTGCGGCATTGGCGGGACTACTGGCGCTCGCCGACCGCGTGCAGGACGATGTACCGGCGCTGCTGGCGGCCAAGCTGCCGCTGCTGCAATCGGGCCCCGAACTGATCTTCGCCGGCGAGAGCCGCACGGTCTATCAGGTTGATCCCGACCTCGCCGCGCAGCTGATGGGCAAGCCCCGGGGCGGCGCGGTCAATATCGCCTATGACGCCGGCGAGCCGCTGGCGCTGGAGGCTGCGATGCAGCGCGCGCCCGATCGCTTCCAGAACGCCCATGTCGTCATCAGTGTGGCGCCCTTCCTGTTCAACGAGGGCGTCCGGTCGGCTGCGGTCTATCCGCAGGACGTCGCGGCGCGGCTCGGCGTCCTCGAACAGATGCGTTACTTCCTGCCGCTGCGCGTCGGCACGCTGATCCGCTTCATCCGCGAAGCCTTCAATGCCCGGCTCGCCGCCGACCAGCACGTCGCCGATACCGGTCCGCGACCCGCCTCGCTCGGTTTACACATCATCGACCGCACCCAGCCCGCCGACCGGTGGCCCGCCGATATCGGTTCGCACGGGCATTACGCCAATTGGGACCTGTCGGGTCCGAAGGCGCGTTTTGAGATCGGCGCGCTCTGCGACATGGTGGCGCTGACGCGCAGATTAACCGTCGTGGTGCCGCCATGGGCGCCGCGCTACGACCGGGCCCACGATCCGTCGTGGCGGGAGAAAGACGATCAATATGCCGGGCTGGTCATCGACGCCGGCCGCCGCTGCGGCTTCGATGTCCTGAATATTCAGTCGGTACCCGGACTCGAGCAGGGCAATTATTCCGACGAGATGCACGTCAATGCCTCCGGCGTGCCGATCTACACGCGCTATCTCGTGTCGCGGCTGAGGCGTTAGCCGCATCCGATGCTGTTCTCCTCCTTTACGTTCCTGTTTCAGTTCCTTCCGGCAACCGTGCTGGCATTCGCCGCGGCGCGCCGCCACTCGCCGCGCGCCGGCATCATGGTGCTGGCCGGCGCATCGCTGGTTTTCTACGGCGCATGGCGGCCGGTCTATCTCCTGCTGCTGCTGGCCTCGGTTGCGGTCAATTTCGGGCTCGGCCTGCGGATGGAAGATCCGCGGCGTCGCCGGGCTATCGGCACGTTTGGCGTCGCGCTCAATCTCGCGGTGCTAGGTTATTTCAAATACACCAACTTCATTTTCGAGAGCCTGAATACGCTGACCGGCGCACCGCTGCCGTTCTTCAACGTCGTCCTGCCGCTTGGAATTTCGTTCTTCACTTTCCAGCAGATCGCCTATCTGGTCGACGTGATGCGCGGCGTCCCGGTCGAGCGCGACATCGTCAGCTACACTCTGTTCGTATCGTTCTTCCCGCATTTGATCGCGGGACCGCTGGTGCACCACGCCGAGATGATTCCGCAGTTCAAGCGCAGCCGCAGCGGCCGCTCCGCGGTGCTGGCGGCGCGGGGACTTTCGATCTTCGCGGCCGGGCTGTTCAAGAAGGTGGTGATCGCTGACAATCTCGCGCAGTTCGTATCGCCGGTATTTGCGCATCTCGACGCCGGCGGCGGCGTCACCACGCCCTGGGCCTGGCTCGCGACGCTGGCCTACACCTTGCAGATCTATTTCGATTTCTCCGGCTATTCCGACATGGCGATCGGGCTGGCGCTGTTATTCGGCATCCGGCTGCCGGTGAATTTTCGCTCGCCCTATCAGGCGATCTCGATCACCGAATTCTGGCGGCGCTGGCACATCACGTTGTCACGCTTTCTGCGCGACTACCTCTACATTCCGCTTGGCGGCAACCGGCTCGGCGAGCAGCGCCGCTACCTCAATTTGATGTTGACGATGCTGCTCGGCGGGCTCTGGCACGGCGCGGGCTGGAATTTTCTGATCTGGGGCGGCCTGCACGGCGTCTATCTCTGCATCAATCATCTCTGGCGCGGCGGCGCGGGGAAGCCGGCGGCCGGCTTGACGGCGAGACTATTGGGCTGGGCCATTACTTTTTTTGCCGTCGTCCTCGCCTGGGTGTTTTTCCGGGCCAGGACCCTGGCAGGGGCGTGGCAGATGCTGGCTGCCTTGTTCGGATTTGAGGCCGGCAGTTCCGCCTTCGCCTCCCCCGGCATCCTGCGGGTGATGGATCTGCCGGTGCTGGTGGGCGAGCAGCAGTTGCTGCTGTTCGGAAGCGGCGCGGTCGCGCTGGCGCTGGCTGCAGCGCTTTTCCTGCCCAATGTTTCCCGGCTTTTTGGTTATCGCGAATACCGACACGCGCCTGAGCGGGCCGCAATGCTGCGATGGCGCCCGACCGCGGCATGGGCGCTCCTATCAGCGCTCGCTTACGCGATCTCGTTGTTCGGCATGTGGCAGCGGCTGGAATTTTTGTATTTCCAGTTCTGATCGCGCCGTGTCCAACGGCCGCCGCACGAACAAGCCAACGAAGCAGTGCGCCATATTGCCAAACACCCTTGATGCTTCTATAAGCAAACCATTGTCGCTCGAACTGGGGAGGGATTTGCATGATTTCGTCATATTCGCAGATCGAACGCCCGCGTCCGACGCCTGTGCTGGACAGCCGTTCGGGCCTTTGAGGCCCAGCTTCGCCAGCATCGATCGGGCCTGACGTCCCGATCTCCAGCTTCCCAGTAACTCACCGATATCTTTCAACGACGCTTGCGTTCGGTCTGGTGCCGCCGCGCGTCACTTAACGGAGCCGGTCGGCGCGCAGGCGCAGCCGGATGACACCATGACCGCTCAAGCCGACAAGCGTCCTGCGGCAATACGTGTGGTATTGCCCTTCGTGTTTCGACACTGGCTGCATCAGCCGGTCGCCGCGGCCATTGTCGCCGGCGGTCTGTTGGGCGCGACCGCGGCCGATCTGTTCATGCCGGTATTCTCAGGCCGTCTGATCGACGCGATGACGGCGGGCGCGTCGGACCCGGCCGCGCGCCGGGCGGCATTCGCGGCATTCGCCGCGATCGTGGCGCTCGGCCTCGCCTCGATGATCCTGCGCCTGGTCGGGCTGCGGGTGATCGTACCGTTCACGTTGCAGATCATGTCCGACGTGTCGCGCGAAGCCTTCATGCGGGTGCAGCGTTTCTCCACCGACTGGCACGCCAACAGCTTTGCAGGATCGACCGTGCGCAAGGTCACGCGCGGCATGTGGGCGCTCGATTTGCTCAATGATACCATCCTGATGGCCTTATTGCCGTCGCTCGCGGTGCTGCTCGGCTCGATGATCCTGCTCGGGCTGCACTGGCCGTCGCTCGGCCTTGTGATCGCCGTCGGCGCCGCGGTCTACGTTCCGATGATCATCCTGTTTTCGACGCGCTATATCGCGCCCGCCGCACGGGTCTCCAACGCCTGGGATACCAAGGTCGGCGGCACGCTGGCCGACGCCATGACCTGCAACGCGGTGGTGAAATCGTTCGGCGCCGAAGCGCGCGAGGATGCCCGGCTGGCGCGCGTCGTCAGAAGGTGGCGGAGGCGCGTGCGCCGAACCTGGCTGCGCTACAACACCACCTTGACGGCGCAGCTGTCCCTGCTGCTGTGCCTGCGCGCCTCCGTGATCGGCGGCGCGCTGCTGTTGTGGATTGCGGGCCGCGCCTCGCCGGGCGACGTCACCTATGTGCTGACCAGCTACTACATCATCCACGCCTATTTGCGCGACGTCGGCATGCACATCAACAATCTGCAGCGTTCGGTCAACGACATGGACGAATTGGTCGCGATTCATGACGAAGCGATCGGCGTTGCCGACGCACCCGGGGCCGTGCCCATCCGCGTCCACGGCGGCTGCATCGTGTTTGAGGATGTGACGTTCCATTATGGCGGCCATCGCACGCCGCTCTATGACGGCCTGTCGGTGGACATCCGCGCCGGCGAGCGCGTCGGTCTCGTCGGCCGCTCCGGCTCCGGCAAGACCACCTTCGTCAAGCTGGTGCAGCGGCTCTACGATGTCTCTGGCGGCCGGATCCTGATCGACGGTCAGGATATCGCTCTGGCGACGCAGCGTTCGCTGCGTAGGCAAGTTGCCATCGTGCAGCAGGATCCGATCCTGTTTCACCGCTCGCTGGCCGAGAACATTGCCTATGCCCGGCCCGACGCCAGCGTGGCTTCGATCGAGCAGGCGGCGCGGCTTGCCAACGCCCATGAGTTCATCCTGCGGCTGCCGAAAGGCTATGGCACGCTGGTCGGCGAACGCGGCGTCAAACTGTCCGGCGGCGAACGACAGCGCGTTGCACTGGCGCGCGCGTTTCTCGCCGACGCTCCGGTCCTGATCCTCGACGAAGCGACCTCAAGCCTGGATTCCGAATCGGAGGCGCTGATCCAGCAGGCGATGGAGCGGCTGATGCAGGGACGGACCTCGATCGTGATCGCGCACCGGCTGTCAACCGTGCGCAGCCTCGACCGCATCCTGGTGTTTGATCGCGGCGAAATCGTCGAACAGGGCACACATGCCGCGCTTGCCAACCGGGCTGGCGGAATCTATCGCGGACTGTTCGAGCGCCAGGCGACCGAGTTCGCCTCCATCTCGGCGGCGGAGTGATCCCTTCTTGCGGGATTGCGGCCTATTGACCGCCTGAGCTAGTCTTTTGCTACTCGTCTGAGAGGCGCGGGGGATAAAAATGACCGAAGCTTTGAGAACGGGGCCCGGCCTGTCCGGACTTTCGCTGGTGCTTTCCGCATGGCGCGATCCGGCCGCGCGGATCTTGAACGTCGATCTGGTGGCGGTCCTGCTCGCCATTCTGCTGCCGTGGTCGACGTCCGGCGCCGCGATGGCCGCGGTGCTCTGGGTGATCGCGCTGGTGCCAACGCTCGAGGCGGGTGCATTCCTGCGATCGCTGAAGCGCCCGATTTGCGTGCTTCCGATCGCGATGTTCGTCCTGGCCCTGGTCGGAACGCTGTGGTCGCACGCTCCCTGGGCCGAGCGTCTCCACGCGGTAGGTCCGACCGTCAAACTACTGGCGCTGCCGCTGCTGCTCTATCATTTCGAACGCTCGACCCGCGGCATTTGGGTTTTCATCGGCTTTCTGGCGTCCTGTATGCTTCTGATGGTGGCGTCATGCATCGCCGCATTCGATCCAGCGCTCTCGCTCAAACCCTATTTGTCGCGCGGACCCTATCTCCCGGTAAGCGGGATCGTCGTCAAGAATTATATCGACCAAAGCCAGGAATTTGCGCTGTGCGCGGTAGCGCTCGCCTATCCCGTCACGACTTTGCTGCGAACGAAAAGAATCGGGCTGGCGGCGCTTCTCGCGGCCGTCGCCGCGGCTTTCCTGGCCAACATGATGTTCGTCGTTATTTCGCGCACCGCGCTGGTGACGATGCCGATCATGCTGGCGGTATTCGCGCTTTTGCATTTGCGGCTGCAAACGGCCATGGCCGCCTTGTGCGCCGCTGCGTTGCTAGCGGCGGTGGTCTGGAGCGTATCGCCCCATTTGCGGATCACGGTATCGAAATTTCTTGCTGACTATCAGCAAACCAGGGTCCAGGGCAACATATCGGGAATGTTTTCGCGTCTGGAATATTGGCGGAAGTCGCTGCGGTTTTTCGAAGACGCGCCCCTGGTCGGACACGGCACCGGATCCGCGCGCGGACTGTTTGAACGGGCCGCGGCCGGCCAAGTCGGCTTCCAGGCCGAAATTGTCGCCGACCCGCACAATCAGACCCTCAACGTGGCGGTGCAGTGGGGCGTAATCGGCGCCGTCGTGCTCTACGCGATGTGGTGGTTGCACTTGCTGCTGTTTCGCGGTGATGATCTGGCGAATTGGATCGGACTGCTGGTCGTCGTGCAGAATTTTTTGACCTCGCTTTTCAACTCGCATCTGTTCGATTTTCACGAAGGCTGGATGTATGTGCTGGGGGTTGGCGTGGCTGGCGGCATGACGCTGCGGGCCGGGCGCGGCGGTGTCAAACATGGGCTAGCAGGCCACCGCGCCGTGGACTAGATTGTCTGCACCGCGGACCACAACCGGGCAACGGGTTCGAAGGTTTATCTCTAAAGGAAATTTAGCCGCGATCCGCCGCGGCTTCGCAGGCAGGGTTTTTTCCCCGACGAATTTGCAGCGTGCGGCGGGCACATGTTCGTCCCTGACGAGACATTTTTCGAGGCAGTCGCATGAAGTATCGAGCCAATCCCAACGTCGACCGCATCTTCTCCCGGTGGAACAAGCCGAATTCCCCCGGCTTCGCTCTCGCAGTGAGCAAGGCCGGCAAGATCGTCTACAGCCGCGGCTACGGGATGGCCGACCTCGATCACAAGATTCCGATCACGCCCGGCACGGTCTTCCACGCCTGCTCGCTGGCCAAGCAGTTCACGGCGATGTGCATCATGTTGCTGGAAGGGAAAGGCAAGCTCTCGCTGGGCGACAAAGTGGGCGACTACGTCCCCGAACTGGGTGAACTCGGCTCGCACATCACGATCGCCGACATGCTTCACCATATCAGTGGTATCAGAGATCAATGGGTGCTGGTGACGATGGCGGGATGGCGCATGTCCGACGACGTGGTCACCTTGGGCGACGTGCTCTATTTCGTGAATCGGATGAAGACACTGAACTTCCATCCTCGCTCCGGTTATTCTTACAGCAACACCAATTATACGCTCGCGGGCCTGATCGTGGAGCGAGTTTCCCATAAGTACCTTTCCGATTTTGCCCGCAAGCATATCTTTGCACCCCTGGGGATGAAGAGCACCACCATCACCAATACCCATGGCCAGATCATGGAGAACCGTGCCTACGGATATCGGGCTGCCGGCAAGGCCTTCGAAATCAGGATGCCGAACTATGATCTCACCGGCGCGACCAATCTTCTCACCACGGTCGAGGATCTCGTTCGCTGGAACCACAACTTCGACTCCCACGTGGTCGGGGGCAAGAAGGCGCTTGCGACCATGCAGGAACCGGTCGCGAAGTCCAACAACTACGGATTGGGGCTGATGAGGGGCGACTACAAGGGCCTTGGGCTGGTCGAGCACGATGGTCGAGATGCCGGATATCGCTCGCATCTTATCCGTTTTCCGGAGCAGCAACTGGCAATAGCGCTATTAGGCAATGTGCTGCTGGTCGATGTCGAAACCGCCGACATCGTGCGCGAGGTCGCCGACGTTTATCTGCCGCGCAAGCGCGCCGCGGCCCGGCAGGCCTCTGCAAAGACCTCCGCGGCGGTCTCCGCAGAGACATCCGCGGTTGCGCCGGAATACGCTGCCCCCAAGGGTTTTGTCGGCCGTTACTACAGCGAGGAGATCGACACCGTCTACGAGGTTGCCCTGGACAGATCGTCGCTGCGAATCGAGCGCAAAAAAAATTTACCGAGCCCGCTCATTCCGATCGCTGCCGACACCTTCGGACTGGACGATTTCAGCAACGTGCTGACCTCGGCGACCGTGAAGTTCAGCCGCGACGCCCACGGCAAAATCGACGGGTTTCGCATTGACGACGCCCGGCCAGCCCCGGAAAATCAACTCCTGAACTTCCGGTTTACCCGGCTCTGAAGAACCGGTTTGGGCCGCCGGAAAAGTTTGCTTTCATTCAGCGGCTTTTCCCAAACCTTAAATTGCTGTAGGGATGCATCCCCCGAAATGTATCTTTTCCGCGCGATCGAATTGCAATGAAGAAACCCATGATCCGGGTGCTGGTCACTGGCGCTGGGACCGGCTCAAGCGCCAATCTCATGCGTGCACTTCGAGCCATGGCGCCGAAACCGTTTGTGGTCGGGGTGAATGATGACCGCTTCGTCCTCAAATTGTCGCTGGCAGATCGCAGCTATCTGGGCCCGGAGCCGGCCAACAAGGACTACGTCGACGCGCTGCTGGCCATCATCCGGCGGGAGCGCATCAACGTCGTGATGGCGACGGATGACAATGCGGTGAAGGCGCTGTCCGATGCACGTGTCCGGTTTCCCATCGAGCTGTTGTTGCCACGCCCGGAGACGATCGAGCTGTGCCAGGACAAGTACGCGCTAACCGTATTCCTGCGCCGCCGGAACATTCCCGCCCCGCGCACCTTCGAAGTCAAATCACTGCGGAGTCTCGAGGCGATCTTTTCCAGATTCTCGCGTCGGGGACTGCTGTGGTGTCGCGCGCGCCGCGGCTCGCGGTCGCTGGCGGCCGCGCCGGTCGCCACCATCGAGCAGGCGCGGGCGTGGATCACGCAGTGGCGGGACCTGCGGGGTGTCAAGGTCTCCGACTTTACCCTCGGCGAGTACCTGCCGGGACGGCATTTCATCGTCCAGAGCGTCTGGCACGAGGGCGGCCTGCTGCGCGCGCAGTCGATCGAGGTCCTGAGTTATTTCGCGGCGGGAAACAACCCGAGCGGAACGTTCTCGCTTTCCTGCCTGGCCAAAACCGTCGCGGCGCCCGAAGCACTACAGGTGACCCTCGATGCCGTGCGGGCGATCGAACAACATCCGTCGGGGGCATTTTTTGTCGAGCTGAAGGAGACGGCGGATGGCGTTCCCGCTATTACCGAGATCAACGCTGGGCGCTTCCCGTCGGGGGTTACGGCACTGCTGGCGGTCGGCAAGGACAACATGATCGGGGCGTTTGCCTCAACCTGCGTCGGCCAGCCAGTCAGGATCGCCGAGCCGCTTGGATCAGCGCTGGAGTACTACATGGTGCGGGACATCGACGCCGTCCCG
>NZ_JBEKXH010000011.1:0-36155 GCF_049512235.1 Bradyrhizobium sp. | reverse complement strand
CTCGGTGCGCCAGTTGGCACCCGGAATCTTGTTGATCGTAGTTTTGATGCCGATTTGCGCGAGAGACTCCTGCACCAGCACGCAGAGCGGTTCGTTGACGCCGGCAAATCCGAGATCGAACGACAGCGTGGTCTCGAAGCCGTTGGGATACCCGGCCTCTGCCATCAACGCCTTGGCCTTGTCGAGGTCGGTTGCATATTTCGTCGGCTGCGGCCACGCCACCTCGGTCGGCTGATCGGGGGCGGCGCCGAACATCGGCTTGGCCAGCCCGAACAGCACCGCATCCATGATCTTCTGATAGGGTACCGCATAGGCAACGGCCTGCCGGACCTTGAGATTGTCGAACGGCGGGTTCTTGACGTTCATGCCGAGGTACTGGATGCCGTTGGAATACGGCACCGACACGATGCTGAGCTTGCCGTCGCTCTTCAGCTCGACGAAATCCTTGTTCGGCAGATCGTAGGAGATGTCGGCATCGCCGCGCTCCAGCAGCGCGCGGCGGTTGCCGGCCTGCGGCACCATGCGCCAGATCACGCGCCTGACCTTGGGCATGGGACCACCGACCCAGGCGTCGTTGCGCTCCATGATCACTTCGGTGCCGGCGGTCCATTTTGTCACTTTGTAGGCGCCGGAGCCCGCGGTCTGCTGCTTGGTATATTCCAGGCCCCACGGGTCCTTCTCGCTGGCGTTCTTCTTCACGAGCTCGGAATTGACCACGCAGGGCACGATCACGGCGAGATCGGGAATGGTCAGGCGGTCCTTCTTGGCAAAATCGATTCGCACCGTGTTGTCGTCGACGGTGACGAACTGCTCAGGCTTGGTCAGCGAACCCGCGCCCATCTGGAAGGTGGGAAATCCGCCGACGCTGACCGCGCGATCCAGCGACCATTTGACGTCCTTGGCCGTGACCGGCGCGCCGTCGTGAAACTTTGCGCTTTTCTTCAGCTTGAAGGTCACCGACATGTCGCCGGCATTGATGTCTTCGGCGAGTTCGGGCTTGAATTTGTCGCGGTCGTAGTAGGGCACGCCGCCGGGGCCGCTCTTCATCTCGTGGCTGATCAGACGATCATAGCAATTCCACGACACTTCATAGCCGGGCACGTTGGTGCCGATGCCATGGATGTCGAGATTGTTGGGACCGCTCTCCGAGACGATCAACAGCGTCTCGGAGCGGGCGTCGGCCTTGGCGGAAGACCAGATCGCAGGCGCCGGTACCATGGCGCCAGCCGCGATCCCGGAGACGGATTTCAGAAAATCGCGGCGCTTCATCGGATGGCTCCAACGCACGGGGAATCGGCTTTGGAGAGACTTCGCAAGGTTCGTGCCAAATCTTAACGCAAACTTAACGGTGCCTTAAACACCTGATTCGGCTTCCGAAAGCGGGTTTCCCGCAGCGCTGCGCGCCCAAGAAGATTGCATACAGAGAACTGGCTTTGCCTATTGTGAGTGCAAATAGGCGCGACGCCTTTCCCCAGGCGATGGGGCGGCTGCCCACAGCCGTCGTCGGATATGATAGCCGAACAGGGCTGCTCAGCCTGTCGGCCGCGCCGATCCAGTCGAAGACTTGCGGCGCGACACCATCGCGATCGCTTCACGATCGATTTGCCGAAGGCTGACGAACAGCGCCCATGCCTTGGAAAAATCCTTGCTGTTGGGCGGAATCGCAAGCAACGCCCGCAGTGCTTCTTCAATGTCGCTGGGGCGCGGGCGAGACGCCGATCGCCCTGCCTTGAAGCCCTTCCAGCGCCCCTCGACATCGGAAGCGAGCGCGATGGCCTGTTCGGGGCTGCGCTTGCGGGCCGGCTTGGCGAGCGGGTCATCGGATGGAAACGTTGGCCATGCCGCGGGCGGATGATCGCTCCGCCAGGCCTGCTCATTTTTCAGATCGGCAATGAACGAACCTTCGGCCTGCGTCGGCTGGCCGTTTGCCTCCGTCGCGGCGGCCTCCGAGCCGGTCAGCTGCCCGGCCGCGGTGTTCCGAAACTGGCTCAGGCCGGTCTTCAAATCGTTCGGTGCAGGGGAGCTGCTCGACCCCTTCGGCAAAGAAGGCAGCGAATCGCGGGTCGAGGGGGCTACTGGATCTACTTTCGGCAGAAATCTGAGAACCTTTTTTACAAAGTCCTCCGCTTCCGGGGGTTGCGGCGGCTCGAGGTTTTCCGGACACGGCTTGTAGGTGGCATGAATTCTGGCGATCTGTTCGTTGTCGTCGATGCGCGCGATCTCGGGCTTGACCTCGTAAACAAAGGCCCGAAGTTCGCTATAGGAACCGTCTCGGTCCTTGGCCTTGACGTCGCCACAAACAAATTGGACGCCTTCCGTCTCCACGTTACGCAGTTGGTCGAACTCGGCTGAATCTGGATCAAACAGCAGACTGGACACCGCGGCGCGTGCCCTCGACTGATCCGGCTCCACATACGGCTCGACCGAATATCCGAAAATGGAGTTGTAGTAGGGATAGATAAATTCGAGGGTCAGGAATGCACCCCCGACGCCCGCCACAATCAACCACGCGATGATCTTTTTCATGGGATTGGATTGCCCGCCGCCTTTCCGGCCCCTGGCGCCCGTCGCGTATCGGCGTCACCCACCGACATCGTCACTCGCAAGGCGAAGCAATATCAGCGACCCCTGAATCAATTGATAACGCGGAGACTATTGACGGGCGCCCTGCGGCAGGTCACGACGTCGGGAACAGGCAATGGCAAGGGACTAACCGCCATCGCCGGAGTGCTCGCGCAAGCGGCCAGGTTGATCCAGAGCAAGGCATGAGCCGGTCGTGGGTCGAGCCGCGCTCGCCCGCCGCCGCCGCGGTTTCGAGGGAACTTTCCTATCGCGACCCCTTGAAGCCGCAGAAACCGCCGCCGCGCGCGATTGACGATACTGGTGGCGCAGCCGGCAATGGCCAACGCGCGCCGGTTCCAGGCTAAAAAAGCTTTGAACCTTTTGCTCCCGAAATCGACATTATCACAAGGGGATTATTGCCTGTGTACAGCCGCGCCGACCTTTCGCGGACCCAAGCTTGCGTGGTGATGCCGTTTTTGACGGCGATCGCGACAGCCGTGGCGTGGGAATTTCGGTGCCGGCTCCCGGACGGGAGATCATCAAGCCCCGCAGGCGCGGCGTTCGATGCGCGCCCTGGCCGCCGAACACAGCGGCGCCATCGATCTCCGTCGCACCGGTGTGGCGCGGCCCGGCAGTGTCGTCGCCGCAACAATTCGCCGGGCGCGGCGCGATCCGGCGCCGGAGCAACTGATCGAGCCAATTCGCGAGCTGGAGTAAACTAGTGTTGGCAACACCCGGACAGGGCGACGCTCTGGAGCGGCCGGCGAGCCTCGCCGCGCCGGGCCGCATGCGCATCGTCGGGCTGGTCCGCGCGGTGCCGATCCGCTGGCGCATCCTGTCGATTGCCGCGCTGAACTCGGCGGTGGTGCTGGTGCTTGCCGCGATGATCTGGAACGGCGCAGAGGTGCTCGCTTCGGCCTGGCAAGACGTCCGGCAGGTGCGCGAATCCGACAGGATCCTGACGCGGCTGGAAAGCGAGACCGGTCGCCTGCAGACCCTGATCCACCGCTATATCAATCAGCCGAGCCCGCAATTGTCGGCCGAGATATCGGCGTTGCGGGAGACGGTTCTCGGCACCCTCACCAAGCGCGCCTCGACCGACCCGATGCTGTCGGGATCGACCAGGAAGCTGCAGCGTGTCACCGAGCGGTTCCTCAACGGCTTCAGCGAATTGCGCGGCGTGCAGACCACCATCACGAAAACCTACGAGGATGAGGTCCTGGCCCCCGCCAGGGAAATGGCCGGGCTCTATTCGGTGATCGAAGGGGCCACCGGGCACCGCGATGCGCGGATCTGGCCGCCCCTCGGAAAATCCCGCGAGGCCTTTACCGCGATGCTGGTCGCAGCCAACGCCTACAATCTTTCGCTGGCGAGCGCGTCCGCCGAGGAAGCCCTGCGCAATACCGAGACGATCGAGAAATCCATCCCCGCGATGACCGACCTCGCCGACAACGACCAGCAGCGGGTAGCGCTGCAGCACTTGCGGTCGCGGGCCGACGCGCTGCGGCAAGGACTGGCGAAACTGTCTGCGCAACTCGTGAACCGGACCGAGCTGTTGCACAATGCCATCGACGCCAGCCAGGCCGAGGCCAGCGGCGCCATCGACGAATTGTCGGACAGCATGCGCCAGCGCGAGCAGAACGCGCAGGCGACCTTCGACCGAACGCTGAGCAACATATCGCGCAAGGTGTTCTCGATCGCGGTGATGCTGCTCGGCCTCATCCTCGCCGCCGGGGTGGTAATCGCGCTCAGCATCCGGCTGCCGCTGCAGCAGATCATGGCTTCCATGTACGCCATCACGGCGGGGGATTACGAACTCCAGGTCCAGGGGGCGAACGCCAGGGACGAGGTCGGCGCGATGGCGCGGGCGGTCGAGGTATTCCGCGAAAACGCCATCGCCAAGCGCCAGACCGAAGATGAGTTGCGCGCCTCCAAGGAGAAGGCGGAGGGCGCCCTGCTCGAACTGAACGCCGCGCAGCAAAACCTGATCGATGCCGAACGTCTGGCGGCGCTCGGCGGCCTGGTCGCCGGCGTCGCCCATGAAGTGAACAACCCGATCGGCATCAGCCTGACGGTGGCGTCCAGCTTCTCGCGCCGCGCCGAGATGTTCGAGCAGGAACTCAAATCCGACGCGCCGTTGCGGCGGTCCCAACTCGAGGAATTCGTCCGCAGCTCGCGCGACGCGGCTCAGCAGCTGGTGGCGAACCTGCATCGCGCCGGCGAACTGATCCAGTCCTTCAAGCAGGTCGCGGTGGACCGCTCGCACGCCGAGCGCCGGCCATTCGATCTGGGCGAGGCGACCAGCCAGATCGTCGCCAGCCTGCGGCCGGTCCTCAAGAGGGCGCCGATTGCGCTGTCGATCGACGTGCCCAGCCTCCTCATCGACGGATACCCGGGCTCCTATGGCCAGATTGTGACCAATCTGTTCCTCAACGCCACCAATCATGCGTTTGCCGATGGTCGCGCCGGAACGATCTCGATCTCGGCGCGGGCGCACGGCCAGGACGACATCGAGATCATTTTCGCCGACGACGGCGCCGGAATGACGCCGGACGTGCAACGCCAGGCCTTCGACCCGTTCTTTACCACCCGCCGCGACGAAGGCGGCACCGGTTTGGGCCTGCACATCGTCTATAATCTGGTCACCCAGCAGTTCGGCGGCACCATGATGCTGGATACAAGACCGGGACAAGGCACTACATTTCGCATTACTATACCCAGGGTCGCCAAAGGCGACTCCATACCCGCAGTGCCAGCCAGCGACGGGACCCTGCAATGGCCGAACAGGACGATGTCCTCCATTTGATCGAAGACTCCGGAATCGCTCCGGAGCCATCGACCGCGCGCAAGTGGAAGATCGCCGTGATCGACGACGATCAGGCGGTGCACGAAGGTACCCGCTTTGCGCTCAGCGATTACAATCTCAATGGCCAGACGCTCGAAATCCTGTCGGCCTATTCGGCGGCCGAGGGCCGGCAATTGATGCGCGCGCATTCCGATATCGCGGCCGTGCTGCTCGACGTCATCATGGAAACCGACGCCGCGGGCCTCGATCTCGTCGAATACATCCGCAACGACATCAAGAACGAGACCGTCCGCATCATCCTGCGCACCGGGCAGCCCGGCCAGGCGCCCGAGCGCCGCGTCATCGTGCAATACGATATCAACGACTACAAGGCCAAGACCGAGCTGACCGCGGACAGGCTGTTTACCTCGCTGACGGCGGCGCTACGCAGCTACCAGCAGCTCGAACGCATGGTGCAAACAAGGCGCGGGCTGGAAATCATCATCGATGCGGCATCGACCCTGTACGATTTCAGATCGATGCAGCGCCTCGCCGAAGGCGTGCTGACGCAGATCGCCTCGCTGCTCAATGTCGATTGCGCCGGCATCCTGGTACTGCGCGACGGCGGGGTGGTCAGCGACGATTTTTCCGTGCTGGCCGGCTCGGGCTGCTATAGCCGCTTCATCGGCGCGGCCGGAGCGAAATTTCTCGACCCCGAATTGCGCTCGACGGTGGAAGCCGCCTTCCGGCGGCGCAAGCATGAATTTGTCGATCAACGCAGCGTTCTCTATGTCCGCACCGGCAGCGGCCGCGAGGTCGTGGTGCTGCTGCAGGCGGAGCGGCCGCTGTCCGAAACCGACCGTTCGCTGGTCGAGATTTTCGGCAGCCGGCTTTCGATCGCGTTCGACAATGTGATCCTTTATCAGCAGCTGCACGAGGCCAACACCCGGCTCGAGGACCGCGTCGCCCAGCGCACCAGGGCGCTGATGCAGGCCAACCGCCGGCTGTCGGCGCAATGGGTGCGGCTGCAGCGCGCCAACGGCTTCAAGAACGAAATTCTCGGCACCGTCGCCCACGATCTGAAGAATCCGCTCGGCGTGATCCTCGGCCGCACCGAAATGCTGACGGAGCTGATCAGCGCCGGCGCTTCCAGCGACAGCGTCACCGCCCAGATCGAACACATCCGCGACGCCACCAGGCGCCTCACCGCGATGGTCGATCATCTGATTTCGGATGCGATGGCGGACGCCTTCGACATCTCCATTCGCCGCGAGCCGGTCGATATCGCCGCCCTGGTCGGCGAAGTCGCCGATGCCAATCAGCCGTTGGCGGTCAACAAGCAGCAGGCCATCATGGTGTCGGCGCCGCCGAATTTCGTGACCATGTGCGATACCGACCGGATTCGCGAGGCGATCGACAATCTGATCAGCAACGCCATCAAATACAGCCCGATCGGCGGCAAGATCGGGGTGGTGGTGAGCCACGAGGAACACAATACCGTCATCCGCGTCACCGACGAAGGCGCCGGCCTGTCTCCGGAAGATCTTGGCCGGCTGTTCGGCCGCTTTCAGCGGCTTTCGGCCAAACCTACCGCCGGCGAAAGCTCGACCGGCCTCGGGCTTTCGATCGTCAAGCGCATTATCGACATGCATGGCGGCGAGGTGATCGCCGACAGCGCCGGCCCCGGACAGGGATCCACCTTCACGATCCTATTGCCGGCGACAGAGATCCAGATGCCATGACCCAGGCCCAGCATATTTTCATCGTCGACGACGAGGCGCCGGCCCGCGAAATGGTCGGCGAGTACCTCAAGATGCACGGCTTTGGCGTCACGCTGTGCGACGGCGGCAAGAGCCTGCGAGAACAGATCGAAAACCGCATGCCCGATCTGGTGGTGCTTGATCTGAACATGCCGGAAGAAGACGGGCTGTCAATCATCCGCGATCTGAAGGGCCGCGGCAATGTCCCGGTCATCATGCTGACGGCGACCGCAAGCCCGATCGACCGCGTGGTCGGCCTCGAACTCGGCGCCGATGATTACATCGCAAAACCCTGCGAACTGCGCGAACTGATGGCGCGGATCCGCTCGGTGCTGCGGCGCACCGCGCCGGCGCGGCAGCCGCCGGCCGGCCCCGCCGCTGCGGAGGCGAGAGTAACCCGGGAGCAGCTGGTGCGGTTCGGCACCAAATGGCTCGACCTGGAGGCGCAGGCGCTGCGCGACGAGGAGGGCAACGAGCATCCCTTGACCGCTTCCGAATTCGGCCTGCTCAAGGTGTTCGCGGCCAATCCGAAGCGGGTGCTCTCGCGCGAGCGCCTGCTGGAACTCGCCAACGCCCGCGACGCCGAAGCCTTCGACCGCGCCGTCGACCTGCGCATCATGCGCATCCGCCGCAAGATCGAGATCGACCCGACCAAGCCGGCGGTGATCCGCACCATCAGGGGCGGGGGATATCTGTTTTCGCCGGTCGGCGAGAAGGGGTGATGGGGGGCGGCAGGACGCCAGCGCAGGACGACGCCGGCGCAGCAAGCCGCGATAGCCCTGAGGCGCGTGCTGCATCCGCGGCAGCGGCGCGTTCCCTCGCCCCGCCCTTCGCTGTAACCTCATTGCGCCACGGCGAAGAAGGCCGGTTTGAACCGCGAAAGCCTGTACAAGGCGCTCGGGGAGACCGGCAATCCCGAATTCGGGACCGTCATGCGCATTGATCGTGCCCTGGGTCTAACCCTATCAGCGCGCCGCGTGGCGAATGGACAGACGTCAAAGCGGCGCGGGGTCGCGTGAGACAGGGGCCTCTGATCGGGTGACGAGCTCGGGCTGGAGAGGCGGGGAGGCGGCCGCCGGCGCGGATCCCAGCAGATCGGCCAATTGCTGCGGCGGCACCGGTTTACTGAACAGATAGCCCTGGATCTCGTCGCAGGCGTGATCGCGCAGAAATGCCCGCTGTTCGATGGTCTCGACGCCTTCGGCAACGACCGTCATCCCGAGCGCCCTGCCCATGCTGATGATCGCCTGAGCGATCGCCTGATCCTCGGGATTGGTCTCCAGATCACGAACAAAGGAGCGATCGATCTTGATGGTGTCGATCGGAAAGTGCTTCATCAGGGACATCGACGAATAGCCGGTGCCGAAATCGTCGATCGCAAGACGAATGCCGCGGCTCCGAATCGCGTCCAGCATCTTGACCGCCCGTGGAACGTTGCGCATCACCATGCTTTCGGTGACCTCCAGTTGCAGCAGCACCGCAGGCATGCCGCTTGCCGCCAGCGCTTCGTCGACATCGCGCAGCAGCAGTTCGTCGGCGAACTGCCGCGGCGAGAGATTGACTGCCATCGATATCGGCCGCAACCCATGGCGTTGCCAAGCCATGTTCTGCGCGCAGGCTTCGTTCAAGACCCAGCGGCCGATCGGGACAATCAGACCGGTTTCTTCGGCCAGCGGGATGAAATGCGCGGGCGGCACGACACCGAGATCGGGATGCGTCCAGCGCAACAGCGCCTCAACTCCGGTTATGTCACCGCTCGCCATATCCACCTTCGGCTGGTAGTGCAGCGCGAACTGGTTGCGTTCCAGCGCATGGCGCAAAGCCGTTTCGAGCGTCAGTGTCTCGATCGACCGGGTTTTGGCTTCGCTGCTGCAGAAGCGGAAGCGGTTCTTGCCGTCTTCCTTGGCGTGGTACATCGCGATATCGGCATTCTTGGTCAGCGTCTGCTCATCGGCGCCGTCCGTGGGGTACACCGCGATGCCGATGCTGGCCGTGGTGTGGCATTCGTGGCCATTCAATTGCAAAGGCTGGCTGAGGACGTCCAGCAAGCCGCCGGCGGCACGCTCGATGCCATCGATATCTGCGGCTTCATTGAGGATCACGACGAATTCGTCGCCGCCCAGGCGAGCGACGACGTCGCTGGCACGTACGCCATGTCGCAGCCTGCGGGCGACCTCGACCAGCAAGGCGTCGCCGGCTTCATGACCCAGCGAATCATTGATGATCTTGAACCTGTCGAGATCGATGAACAATACCGCAAACCGCCGATCGTAACGCCGCGCGGCCTCGATCGCAAAATGCAAGAGTTGGCTGTACATCGCGCGATTGGGCAATTGGGTCAGGCTGTCGTGGGTGGCGAGATACTTGATCTGCTGATCGGCGCGCGCCTTTTCGTCGGCCTGATCGAAATTCGAAAGCGCGAATGAGACGTTGTCGGCCAGCCTTTGCAGCAGGCTGATCAACTCCGCAGTGAAGGCGCCAATATGGGTCGACTGCACGAAAAACAGCCCGAACGACTTGCCGTCCTTGATCAGGGGGATTGCCGTCGCAGACCGAACACCCAAAACCCGGAGCCGCTCGCGAAAGCGCGTCAGCCGTGGATCTGCCAGGTAGTCATTGCTGACACTGAACCTCCCCGATTTGAAGGCGATTTCGCCAAGAGACCGGTTCTCTTCTTCCGAATCGCAAATAGGGGTTCGTGCGCCAATCTCGTTCGCCTTGGCAACGCCACCCGCGGCGACGACCCGGAGAAATCCACCGCCGGGCTCAACCAGCGAGATATGATTGAATATCGACCTGTCACCGAGCACGGCCGCGGCGCAGACGAGGTCGCAAAGCTCTTCCCTGGTCTTGGCCCGGATGATCGCCTCGTTGGCCGCGCTGAGCGCGGCGAACATGCGGGCCATGCGCTCGCGCGCGCGTTCACGCTCGAAATGATCGAGCGCAAAACCAACGTTCTCCGCCATCCTTTCCAGCAGGCGGATGATTTCGTCGCTGAGGGCATTGGGCTGATCGAGGTAGAACAACATCGCGCCGAT
The DNA here is from genome assembly GCF_049512235.1 of Bradyrhizobium sp. GTDB lineage: Bacteria > Pseudomonadota > Alphaproteobacteria > Rhizobiales > Xanthobacteraceae > Bradyrhizobium. The sequence continues at coordinate 26,010 of NZ_JBEKXH010000011.1, read as the reverse complement.
GCAGGACCCCTGTCGCTTGATCGGGACCGCGGCCGCCGACCGAATGCCAATGCGCATGGCTGCTCCGCGCCAACGCCGCAAACTCTCATCATTGATGTAGTCGTCGGTCACGAAGGGCCGGCAGGCCCGAAAGGCGGACGCGGCAAGCCCCTGGCCCTCGTCCGAATCTCCATCCGTTGAGCATATCGCTGATCGAAGCGCTTCGACGCCCGTTCCGGCACCGGCAACAAACTTCAATTGATCGCCCGGTTCGGCAAGCAGCAGGCCGGCGCCAAGCAACTTGCCGCCAAACACCGCCGCGTCGCAAACCTTTTGATGGAGCTCGTCCTCGGACGTGGCGCGCAAAATAGCTTCGTTCGTCGCGCTTAGTGCCGCAAACATCCGCTCAACATTCGGGGTCGAATTCATCAGGTGCCGCGCGCTTCCGCTACCGCCGGGGCCTCAAGGTGTGCTTTGGGACCCTAAACGACGGTAATGATACGAGGTCAACGGCGGGTGAACGCACCACAGCAATAATGAGCCACTGCCAGCAACCAGGTAGAATTACGGTGAAATTGATCAGCGGCACGCTGGCCGCGGATTGATCTTTCGCGAGCAGGCGGCGCGCTGGTGGGGAAGCCGATTGATACGGCTTATGCCATGGACGAGCCCATCGAATGGGGAATGTCGAAGATACCGGTGATCGACCGCAAGTTCCGGGATCGCCAAGGCTATCCTGTTGAAATCATAAGAATTTTATCCCGAATTGTTTCGTCGCCGGCGGTACCATGAAATAATTCTCCTGCGGCACGAAACCATTTTCCCCCTGGCGTGCAGACGTCCCGAAACCGTGGCTGATTAACACTTTCCCCCAACGGAGCGCCGCGGAAGCGGTGACAGGGGAGTTAGTCATGCAGAACGTCGTGGCCATCAACGCCGCAGCCGAACAGGGCATCATCACGGCCCAGGCGACCTCGGACGAAATGCTGCTGGACAGCATTGCCGATGGCGACCGAACATCGATGCACGTGCTCTACTCCCGCCACAATGTGCGGGTTTACCGTTTCATCCTTCGCATGGTGCGGGATACCGCCCTGGCGGAAGATCTCGCCAGCCAGGTCTTTCTCGACGTCTGGCGAACCGCCGACCAGTTCGAAGGCCGTTCGCAGGTTTCCACCTGGCTGCTTTCGATTGCCCGCTTCAAGGCGCTGACGGCGCTGCGCCAGCGCCGGCACGAGGACATCGACCAGGAGGAGATGCTGGAGATTGCCGACCATGGCGAGACCCCGGAGGCCTCGCTGGACCGCAGCAGCACCAGCGCCATTCTGCGCGCCTGCGTTGCCAAACTGTCGCCGGCGCACCGCGAGATCATCAACCTCGTCTACTACCACGAGAAGTCGGTGGAAGAGGTCGGCAAGATCATCGGCATCCCGCCGAGCACCGTGAAGACCCGTATGTTCTATGCCCGCAAGCAACTCGCCGAATTGCTCAAGGGCGCCGGTATCGACAGCCTTGCGGCGTGAGATCGAATTAACAAAGCGTTAATTATTTCTGATGCAATTTGAAGGCGAAAGCCAATCTGACCTGCAGCCGGTGCAGGCCACGAAGTAAATGAAACAATCGACGACATCATGGGGAAAACTTCGGCTGTCATGGTGACCGTGCGTAGCTGATCATACATCTTCCAACCTCCCAAGGACCTCACGACCCGGACGGGATGCCCCCCTCCGGGTCGCTTTGCGTTCGCAGGCTCCGCGGCGCTCGGGATGCCTCACGAACACGTGACGCAACCGGGGCCCGCCCCTTGCGAAGCACAATTGAGAACCCGCGCATGGCCGCAGGGCGCAAAGCCCCAGGTCCGGATCGCCATACAGGCGGTACCAATGTCATGTCCCGCGTGGTAACGTTCGCCGCCATAGCGGCGACGGGTGGCGTGAGATGTTCGAGGGCTGGGAAGCCGTGGTGTTGGCCCGGGCGCAGTTCGCCTTCACGATGTCGTTTCACATCGTGTTTCCGGCCTTTTCGATCGGGCTCGCCAGTTATCTGGCGGTGCTCGAGGCGCTGTGGCTGTGGACCGGGCGCCAGGTCTTCATCAACCTGTTCCATTACTGGCTGAAGATCTTCGCGGTCGCGTTCGGCATGGGCGTGGTGTCGGGGATCGTGATCTCCTACCAGTTCGGCACCAACTGGTCGGCGTTTGCCGACAAGGCCGGCCCCATCATCGGCCCGCTGATGGCCTATGAGGTATTGACCGCGTTCTTCCTCGAAGCCGGTTTCCTCGGCGTGATGCTGTTCGGGCTCGAGCGGGTCGGCCACAGACTGCATTTCCTGGCCACCCTGATGGTCGCCACCGGCACGCTGTTTTCGGCATTCTGGATTCTTTCGGCCAATTCCTGGATGCAGACGCCGACCGGCTACGCCGTCAACGCCGACGGCCAGTTCGTCGCCGCCGACTGGCTCAAGGTGATTTTCAATCCTTCGTTTCCCTACCGTCTCGTGCATATGGTGCTGGCGGCCTATCTCACGACCGCGCTGGTGGTCGGCGCCGTCGGCGCCCTTCACCTGTCGCGCGATTCCCGTCTGCCCGGTCCCCGGGTGATGTTTTCGATGGCGATGTGGATGGCGACGCTGGTCGCGCCGGTCCAGATCCTCGCCGGCGATCAGCAGGGGCTCAACACGCTGGAGCATCAGCCCGCCAAGGTGATGGCGATGGAAGGCCATTACCAGAGCCATCCCGACGGCGCCCCGCTGATCCTGTTCGGGCTGCCCGATCAGGCCGCGGGCAAGGTCGATTACTCAATCGAGATCCCAAAACTGTCTTCGCTGATCCTCAAGCACGCGATCGATGCGCCGCTGGCCGGGCTCGACACCGTGCCGCGCCAGAACTGGCCGCCGGTGCCGATCCTGTTCTGGTCGTTCCGGATCATGGTCGGATTAGGCTTTCTGATCATGGCGCTCGGCCTATTCAGCCTGTGGCTGCGTTGGCGCGGCGCGCTGTACGATTCCAGGCTGTTGCAGATTTTCGCGATGGCGATGGGCCCGGCGGGCTTCATCGCCGTGCTGGCGGGCTGGTTTACGACCGAGGTCGGCCGCCAGCCCTTTTTGGTCTATGGCCTGCTCCGCACCGCCGACTCGGCTTCGCCGCTCGCCGCGCCCGCGGTGGGTTCTTCGCTGATCGCCTTCGTCGTCGTCTATTTCATCGTCTATGCGGCAGGCCTGACCTACCTGTTCCGGCTGATGGCGCAGCCGCCGCAGCATGGCGAACAGGGACCGAGCGGCGATGCCCCCTCCCGCGCCGCGGGCATCACACCCGCGGTTGGCGTGGCCGTGGAAGGGCCTGCCCGATGACCGCCAGCATCGACCTTGCGACCCTCTGGGCGTTCATCATCGCGTTCGCGGTCTTCGTCTATGTGGTGATGGACGGTTTTGATCTCGGCCTTGGCATCCTGTTTCCTTTGTTTCCCGCGAAATCCGATCGCGACGTCATCATGAACAGCGTCGCGCCGGTCTGGGACGGCAATGAAACCTGGCTGGTGCTCGGCGGCGGCGGGCTGATGGCGGCATTTCCGCTGGCTTACGCGGTGCTGATGCCGGCGCTCTACACCCCTGTCGTGGCGATGCTGATCGGCCTGGTGTTTCGCGGCGTCGCCTTCGAATTCCGCTGGCGGACGACGCAAAGCCAGCGCAATCGCTGGGATGTCGCGTTCGCCGGTGGATCGATGCTGGCGACGCTGGCGCAGGGCATAGCGCTGGGCGCCATCCTGCAGGGCGTGCATGTCGAGGGACGGCACTATGCCGGCGGCTGGTGGGACTGGCTGACGCCGTTCAGCATCCTGACCGGTCTCGCGCTGCTGGTCGGCTACGCGCTGCTCGGTGCGACATGGCTGGTGCTGAAGACCGAAGGCGAGCTTCGCGACAAGGCCTACCGCCTGAGCTGGTCTCTCTTGTTCGCGATGCTGGGTGCGATCGGCGCCGTCAGCATCGCCACGCCGTTCCTCCACATCCAGTATTCGGAGCGCTGGTTCTCCTGGCCCAACGTCATCCTGACGGCGCCGGTGCCGATCGCCGTTGCCGGCGTGGCCGTGCTTTTGTTGCGCAGCCTCGCGACCCGGCAAGACTCCCGGCCCTTCTTTCTGACGCTGGCCCTGTTCGCTCTGTCCTATGCCGGCCTTGGCATCAGCATGTATCCCTATATCGTGCCGCAGAGCATCACCATCTGGCGGGCGGCGGCGCCTGAGACCAGCCAGATCTTCATGCTGTTCGGCATCGCGGTGCTGGTGCCGCTCATTCTCGGCTATACCGGGTGGGCCTATTGGGTCTTCCGCGGCAAGGTAAGGGCCGGGAGCGGGTATCATTGAAGCCGCCGGCACAAAAACCGCGGCCGCTGGGGCAGCGGCTGTTGTGGTTCGCGGCCCTTTGGCTCGGCGGCGTCGCCACCGTGGCCATGCTCTCGCTTGGCTTGCGGCTCTGGATTGCGCCCAAATGAGGTTTTCAGGACGGCAAAAAGTGAAACCCTTGCAGAGAAATAGCCGGGCTGCTTGCCATCGCGCCGGCCCTGGGATTTGATCGCCGCGGTGATTTGGCAACCGGTGGTCCTTACGGCGCCAACAAGAGAGGTTTGCATGATCAAATATCGACGCCTGATCTGGGTGATGATGGCCGCGGGCAGCCTGACGCTTGCGGCCACGCGGGGCTACGCCCAACAGCCCGATGTTGGCGACCAGCCGGGACTGCTGCCCGATGACTCCGTGCAACTGGACCCCGAATACCAGAAGCAGATGGTGTATTACCGCAGCACCGAGGCGCCCGGAACCATCATCATCTCGACCGCGGAGCGCCATCTCTATCTGATCCAGGGCAGCGGCCGGGCGCTGCGCTATGGCATCGGCGTCGGCCGCGACGGATTTCAATGGCAGGGACTTCTGAACATTTCCAAGAAAGCGGAATGGCCGGACTGGACGCCGCCGCCTGAAATGATCGCGCGCCAGCCCTATCTGCCGCGCTTCATGGCCGGGGGCCCCGGCAACCCGCTCGGCGCCCGCGCGCTCTACCTCGGCGCCACCGTCTATCGCATCCACGGCACCAACCGGCCGGATACGATCGGCACCGCCGTGTCATCGGGCTGTTTCAGGCTGGTCAATGTCGACGTCACCGACCTCTACGATCGGGTTCCGGTCGGCACCAAGGTGATCGTGAAGCAGAAGCCGGAACTGTAACGGCGAGCGCCTTCACCGCCGATCCATTTTTTTTCTGATGATTGCGAAAGACAAAGTCATGCGGACATTCGGAGGCGGCCTGCTGATCGGGCTGGCGGTCGCAGTCGCGGTTGCGGCTGCCGCCATCACCTATGAACGATATGACACGCGAACCCTGAAACGAACGATCCGGCGCGGCGAGGTGCTGTGCGGCGTCAACAAGGGCCTGCCGGGCTTCTCGATTCCCGACGACAAGGGCAACTGGACCGGCTTCGATGTCGATTTCTGCCGCGCCGTCGCGGCGGCCATTTTCGACGACCCGACCAAGGCAACATTCATTCCGCTCGACGCCAGCGAACGTTTCAGGGAGCTGCAGAACCGGAAAGTGGATATCCTCTCGCGCAATTCGACCTGGAGCATGTCGCGCGAGACCTCCTACGACCTTTATTTCCCGGCGGTGGCCTATTATGACGGTGAAGGATTCATCGTGCCACGGGCGAGAAACGTCGATTCCGGGCTGCAGCTCGACGGCAGCAAAGTTTGCGTGCAGTCGGAAACCACCACAGAACTCAACCTCGCCGATTATTTCCGCGCCAATAACATGAAATACGAAGCGATGAAGTTCGGCAAGCTGGAAGATGTCATCAAGGCCTATGATTCCGGCATGTGCGACGTGTTTACTGCCGACGTATCCCAGCTCTATGCGCTGCGGCTCAACCTTTCCAAGCCGGGCGACCACGTCATCCTGCCCGATGTGATCTCCAAGGAGCCGCTCGCGCCGGTGGTACGGCAGCGCGACGATGACTGGATGATGATCGTGAAATGGACGTTGTACGCGATGATCAACGCCGAAGAACTCGGCGTTACCTCAAAGAACATCGACGAGGCGCTGAAGTCGAAGAAGCCGGACGTGATGCGGCTGGTCGGAACCGAAGGCGCCTACGGCGAGGAACTCGGGCTGACCAAGGATTGGGCGGTGCGCATCATCCGCCACGTCGGCAATTACGGCGAAGTCTACGAGCGCAATGTCGGCTCGGGATCCAAGCTCAGCATTCCCCGCGGCCTCAATCAGCTCTGGAGCGCCGGCGGCATCCAGTACGCGCCGCCGATCAGGTGAGATCAAAAAAAAGCAGCGTCATTCCGGGATGCGGCTTCGGTCGGCTGAGGCCGACCGGAGGCGCAGACCCGGAATCTCCAGATTCCGGGTTCGCTTCGCGCCCCGGAATGACGGCAAAAATCTCAATAGCCCTTCATCCTTGCCAGCTGATCGGCATGAAAGTTGCTGTCACCGAACAGTTCCTGGCAGACCCGCGCGCGCTTCATGAAGAAACCGATGTCGAACTGGTCGGTCATGCCCATGCCGCCGTGCATCTGCACGCCTTCCTGAACCGCGGAGGTCGCGGTTGAACCGGCGCGGGCTTTGGCAACCGCCACCGCTGCCGCGGCATTTGCGAAATCGCCATCCAACGTCTGCAGCGCCTTCAAAACCGCCGCGCGCGTGATCTCGATCTCGATGTAAAGCCGCGCGGCACGATGCTGCAGCGCCTGGAATTCACCGATCAACTTGCCGAATTGCCTGCGCTCCTTGAGGTAGGAGACGGTGCGGTTAAACACCTCCTCGCTGAGCCCGACCATTTCCGAAGCCACCGCGCCACGGCCGATATTGAGCACCCCTTCCAGCAAGCCGCGGGCTTGATCGACCTCGCCGAGCACGCCGTCGGCATTGACCTCGACATTGTCGAACACGATTCGTGCCGCGTTGTGCGAATCCACCATCGCCGTGCGCTCGGTCGCGATGCCCTTGCTCCTGGGATCGACCAGGAACAGCGTCAGGCCGAGGCCCTCACCGGCGTTGCCCGCGGTGCGGGCCGCCACGATCAACAGATCGGCGGTGTGCCCGTCGACCACAAAGGCCTTGTCGCCCTGAAGCCTGAAACCATTGCCGGAACGCAGCGCCTGCATCCCTGTCATTAGCGGGCGATGCTTGGCGCCCTCGTCGATGGCCAACGCGGCCAGCAGCGAGCCATCCGCGATCTTCGGCAGGTACTGGGATTTCTGTGCGGCGCTGCCACCGCGCGACAGAGCGGAGGCCGCGAGCACGGCGGTCGCAAGAAACGGCGAGGGCATCAGGGTGCGGCCGATTTCCTCCATCAGCACGCCGGCCTCGACGCAACCCAGGCCGCCGCCGCCAAACTCTTCGGGGATCAGCAATCCGGCAAATCCCATCTCCGCAAAAGTCCGCCACAGGTCCCGGGAAAATCCGGCCGCATCCCTGGCATCGCGCAACTGCCGCAGATGCGACACCGGCGCCTTGTCGCCGATCAGACCGCGCGCGCTGTCCCGCAGCATCGATTGTTCTTCGGTGAGGACGAGGGCCATTTGGAGGGTTTCCGGGTTTAGAGGTTTTCGGTCATTCCGGGGCGATGCGGCAGCATCGAACCCGAAGTCTCCAGATTCCGGGTTCACGCTTCGCGCGCCCCGGAATGACAGCTGTTATGAGGCCCGCACCCTCAAGCCCCGGGCAGATCGATGATGCGCTTGGCCACGATGCCAAGCATGACCTCGCTGGTGCCGCCCTCGATCGAGTTGGCCTTGGTGCGCAGCCAGGCGCGCGGCCGGGCGCCGCCTTTCGAGCGCTCGCTCTCCCATTCCAGCGCATCGATGCCGCCCGCGGACATCAGGATCTCGTAGCGGCGCTTGTTCAGCTCGGTGCCGTAATACTTCATCGCCGAAGAAAACGCCGGATGGGCCTGGCCGGCCTTGGCCAGATCGACGGCGCGCTCGGCGGCACAAGCGAGCGCCGCCTCGTCGATCTCGAAGGTGGCGATCTCACAGCGCAGCATCGGATCCTCCAGACGGCCCTGCTCGTCGGTGCCGACGGCATCGGCGGCGACCTGCCCGAGCGGCCGTCCGACACCGCGCTCGCCCATGCCTGATATCATCGCGCGCTCGTGCTGCAGCAGGTATTTTGCGACATCCCAACCGCGATTGACGGTGCCGACCACGTTGGCCTTGGGAACGCGAACGCTGTCAAAGAAGGTTTCGCAGAACGGCGAGCGGCCGGAAATCAACAGGATCGGCTTGGTCGAGACCCCCTTGGAGGCCATGTCGAACAGAATAAAACTGATGCCGTCATGCTTCTTGGCGGTCGGATCGGTCCGCACCAGGCAGAAGATCCAATCCGCATGATTGGCGTAGGAGGTCCAGATCTTCTGGCCGTTAATGATAAAGTCGTCGCCGTCGCTGTCGGCGCGGGTCTGCAAGGAGGCGAGATCCGATCCGGCGTTCGGCTCGGAATAGCCCTGGCACCAGCGGATCAGGCCGGCTGCGATCTTGGGCAGATGCTCCTGCTTCTGCGCGTCGGTGCCGTATTTCAGCAGCGCCGGGCCCAGCATGGAAATGCCGAAGGAGACCAGCGGCTGGCGCGCGCCGATCGCGGCCATCTCCTGGCGCACGATTTTTGTCTGTTCCGGGTCGAGGCCGCCGCCGCCGTACTCCCTCGGCCAATGCGGCACGGTCCAGCCCTTGTCGCGCATCCGCTCGAACCAGACGCGCTGCGGCTCGGAGGAGAATTTGGTGCTGCGGCCGCCCCAGAACGTATCGTCTTCCGAGGTCATCGGCCGCCGCATTTCGGGCGGACAATTGGTCTCCAGCCAGGCGCGGGTTTGGTGGCGAAAACTTTCCGGATCGGACATGGCGTTTCCATTTCGGCGGACCTGATGCGGTTTGCGCGCAACCGGTCGATCTTGTTCGGCGGACCTTAACGGCGATATCGTGAAATTCAACATGTCTCTGACGCATGCCTCGGCGTTGCAGGATATGGTAGGGCTAGCTGCGCTCCGGCGTCACCAGCGTCACAACGATTGAAAAACACAAGGAAACCAACATGCGTCTGAAGTTGCTTTCGCCTGGCGAAATGAACGAGGACCAGAAACAAACCTACGACGAGTCGATTGCCGGCAAGCGCGGCGCGGCGCCGCCGCCGATGATGGCCTGGCTCAACAGCCCCGAAATGGCCAGGCACGCCACGCGTCTCGGCGCCGTCCTGCGCTTCGACACGGTATTTCCGGCAAGGCTTTCCGAGATCGCGATCCTGGTGACGGCGCGGCACTGGACCGCGCATTACGAATGGTACGCCCACAAGCGGCTTGCGCTCAAAGGCGGCATGGACCCCCAAATCATCGAGGACATCCGCGATCGCCGCACCCCGCATTTCGACGATCCGAAGGGCCAGACAATCTACGATGTCTCCAAATCGCTGCATGAAGGCCATGGCTTGAGCCAGCGGCTTTACGATGAAGCCGTGAAGACGCTCGGCGAGCGCGGACTGGTCGAAATCATCGGGCTGTGCGGCTATTACACCATGGTGTCGATGACGCTGAACACCTTTGAGTTCGACCTGCCCAAGGGCGAGGTTTCCGAGCTGGCGTGAGCGCGCTCCCTCTCCCCGTTCTTCACGGGGCTTCACGGGGAGAGGGTTGGGGTGAGGGGCTTTATCGGCAAATTCAGACTTGCCGAGAATCCCCCTCACCCGGAAATTAAGCTACGCTCAAATTCTGAAATTCCGACCTCTCCCCGCAAGCGCCGCTAGCGGGCGGGGTGAAGAACAGCGAGCGGAGCCACACCATGCCCGAAACCTCCAAGCCGATCATCGAGGGAACGCGGATCGGTCATGTTCATCTCAAGGTCGCCGATCTTGATCGCGCGCTTGCGTTTTATTGCGGCGTGCTGGGATTTGAGGTGATGCAACGCTTGAGCTCCGGCGCGGCGTTCATTTCGGCCGGCGGCTATCACCACCACATCGGGCTGAACACCTGGGAAAGCAAAGGCGGCCATCCGCCACCGCCGGGAACCACGGGGCTGTTTCACACCGCGATCCTCTACCCGACGCGGCCTGCGCTGGCCGATGCCTTGCATCGCGTGATGCGTGCAGGAGTAGCCCTCGACGGCGCCAGCGATCACGGCGTCAGCGAGGCGCTCTACTTGCGCGATCCCGACGAGAACGGCGTTGAATTATATTGGGACCGGCCGCGGGAACAATGGCCGCGCAAGCCGGACGGTACGCTTGCCATGTTCACGCACCGGCTCGACCTCGAGGACCTGTTGCGGCAAAGGGAGGCCTGAGCCTCGTCCATCGAGACGCGTTTCGCGCGGCTCCCGAATGCGATAGCCTGCATCCGCCCGCCTCGCCGAACCCTAGGTTGCCCGGTCAAATACCCGGATCAGGAAATTCGGCCATGGCTTGCGGCCGTTTCCGCCGCCGCGCCAGCGACGCCACGGTCAAAACCGCGAGCCCCAGCAGCGCCGGCGGATAGACCACCATGTTGACGGCCGACCAGCCGTAATTTGCCAGCAACTGGCCGGAGGAAAATGAGCCGATCGCCATCATCCCGAACACCAGAAAATCGTTGAACGCCTGAACCTTGTTGCGCTCCTGCGGCCGGTGCGTTTCCAAAACCAGCGCGGAGGCGCCGACAAAACCGAAATTCCACCCCACCCCGAGCACGATCAGGGTCGCCCAGAAATGCATCGCCGTGACACCGGTGAGCCCGATCGTCGCGGCGGCGGCCTCCAGCAACAGGCCGGTCGCGACCACACGCGGCGCGCCGAAGCGGGCGATCAAGGAGCCTGTGAAAAAACTCGGCCCGTACATGGCCACGATATGCCACTGGATGCCGAAGTTGGAATCGCTGACGCTGAGCCCGCAAATCTTCATCGCCAGCGGCGCCGACGTCATCACCAGGTTCATCATCGGATAGGAAACGATGCCGCAAATGGCGGCAGCGATAAAGCGCGGCTGCCGGACGATTTCGAGCAAGGGACGGCCGCCATGGAGATCCGACGGCGCAGGTTTTGGGGCATCTACGCCTGCGAGGATCGCCATCGCGACCAGCGCGACGCCGGCCTGCACCACGAAGCTGAAGGCGAACAGATAGGGCAGCCAGATGTCCATGGTCCATTGCACGAGCTGTGGGCCGAGCACGCCGGCGAACACCCCGCCGGCCATCACCCATGACAGGGCTTTGGGGCGATAGGCCGCGCTGGCGCCATCGGCCGCGGCAAAACGATAGGATTGCGACACCGCGCCATAGAGTCCGCCGAGGAAGGTCGCGCAGCAAAACAGCGTAAACGAACCGCGCAGGATGGCGAACGATCCGAGCAGACCGGTCATTGCCCCCAAGCCGGCGCCGATGATGAAGGCCACGCGGCGGCCAAAGCGGCGCGAAATCGCCCCGGTCGGCAGCGTGCCCGCCGCGAGCCCGACCACGTACATCGAAATCGGCACGGTCGCGAACGAGATATCCGGCGCCAGCGTCGCTCCGACAATCGAGCCGGTGGCGAAGATCACGGCCGAATTGGCGCCGGTCAGCGCCTGCGCCGCTGCCAGCCGCGCCACATTGGCGCGCGCGCGGGCGTCACTGGCCATCTCCTCCACTGCTGTCACATCGATCACCGGCGAATTCCACCCCGGCGCAGCCGAATCCAGACGCCGTCCTTGATTGCAGACACTATGAGGGCAGCCGTCCGCCCGATCAACCGATGCAAACGGGCGCGCGTCATGCGACTTCGGCACATTGGACAGGGCGCGCGCAGGCGGGTAAATCTGAATCCTGCCGTTAGTGTTGTTTCCGGGCCTGCAGAAACGCCCATGGAGCTGAAACCATGCCCGTCGACGACAGGCCGACCCTGGCCGCCCCCGATGACGATCCGTATTTGTGGCTGGAAGACATCGAGGGCGAACGCGCGCTCGATTTCGTCGAACGGCAAAACCGGCTGACGCTGGAAAAGTTCGGCGATGCCGGTTTCGCCCGGGATCGCGACACACTGGCGACGATTTACGACCGGCCGGACAATATTCCCTATGTCGGGAGGCGCGGCGGGTTGCTCTACAATTTCTGGAAGGATGCCAATCATCCGCGCGGCATCTGGCGCCGAACGACGCCCGATGAATATCGTAATCCCGATCCGAAATGGGACATCATCCTCGACCTCGACAAACTCGCCGCCGAGGAAGCCGAAGATTGGATCCTGAACTCGATCCAGGCACTGCCAGACAGTAATGCACGAATTCTCAGCCTTTCGCGCGGCGGCAGCGACGCCTCCGTGACACGGGAATTCGATATCGGCACCAGAGCTTTCGTAACCGATGGCTTCACGCTGCCCCAAGCCAAGGGCAGCGCGGAGTGGCTCGACCGCGATACGCTATTGCTTTCCAGTGCTTATGGCGAGGGTATGGCGACGACATCAGGCTATGCCAGGACGGTAAGGCTATGGCGGCGCGGCACGGACGTGAATCGAGCGCAGGTAATCTTCGAGACCGCGCCCGATAACATCATGGCTTTCTCAAGCATCGACCGAACTGGCGCCAGCCTCAGGGTATGGTTCGTCGAATGGCTTGATTTCTTCAATTATCGTATTTGGCTCGGCGACGACTCCGGCGCAAAGACAAAACTCGATCTGCCGACCGACGTTTGGGCGCGAGCCTATCAGGACTGGCAGGTGGTGAAATTGCGTACGGCATGGTCGCCGCGTGGGAGGAGCTTTGCGCCGGATACTGTACTTGGCATCTCGCTGTCCGCCTTTCTGGCCGGCGACCGCAACTTCGAAGTTATTTTTGAGCCGGGACCGCGCCGCGCGCTGCAGGGCTTTTTCTGGAATGCGGGCAGACTGGTGCTGCCGATTCTGGACGAATTGCGGCCGGTTTTTGAAGTTTGGACGCCATCGGCAAATGGCTGGACCCGTGCCAACTTGGAGGGATTACCCGAGATCGGCGTCGTCGATGTCTGGCCTCTCGACGCTGAGGTATCCGAAAGCAATGGCGACCTGCTTGCCAATATCCAGGACCCGCTGACGCCACCCTCCTTGATGCTGATCGAACGGATTGAAAGTCCGGCGCTTTTGAAACAGGCACCGCGGACCTTCTCTGCGGAGGGACTGGTGGTCACGCAGCACGAGGCCATCTCGGTTGACGGCGAACGCATTCCCTACGTTCAGACCGGACCCGCCGGGAAGACCGGCGATGCACCGGTTCACCTCAGCGCTTACGGCGGCTTCGGCATTTCGATGCGGCCCTATTACAGTTCGGCGCTCGGCAAACTGTGGCTGGAACGCGGCGGTACGAGCGTCGTCGCCAACATACGCGGCGGCGGCGAGTTCGGCACGCGCTGGCACGACGCCGGCCGATATGCCGGCAAGAGGCTTGCGCACGATGATTTTGCTGCTGTCGCCGCCGACCTGGTCCGGCGCGGCGTAACGCGTCCGGGCCGCATCGCGGCCGAGGGCGGATCGAACGGCGGCATCCTGATCACCAACATGCTGACGCGCTATCCGGAACGCTTCGGCGCGCTATTCTGCACGATTCCGCTGATCGACATGCGCCGCTATACAAAGCTGCTCGCGGGTGTCAGCTGGATCGCGGAATATGGCGATCCCGACAAGCCCGAACAATGGGCCTGGCTGCAAACCTATTCCGCCTATCACACAGCCACGCCCGGACGGAACTATCCGCCGATCCTGATTGCCACGACGCGGCGGGATGACCGCGCTCATCCCGGCCACGCCCGCAAGATGACCGCGAAGCTGCAGGCGATGGGATATGAGGCCTATTTCTACGAGCCTGCCGCCGGCGGTCACGGCTATGGCAAGGACAACAAGGAACGCGCCGCGTTCACCGCCCTCGGCTATACATTCCTGAAGAACAAAATCGGCTGGTTGGACCGGTCAGTGTAACGGAAGCGGAAGCGAGAAAGCTGCAGCTGCTCAAGCGGCCTGCTGACGCGCGAAAACCAGAATCAGGTTGTTGGCGGGCATCTCGGCGATCTCGATCAGCTTCAGGCCGGCGCTGGCTGCGAGTTCTTGCAACGCCTCGATATCGCGCACGCCCCATTCGGGATCGCCGTCGCGAAGACTGCTGTCGAATGCGGCATTGCTGGGCGCGGTATGCTCGCCGCCGCGCTTGAACGGCCCGTACAGGTAAAGCCGCCCGTCCGCGCGAAGATAGCGCCCCGCCCCTGCAAGCAATCCTTCCGCAACGCGCCAGGGTGCGATGTGAATCACATTGGCGCAAAATACCGCCAGCAATTTCTCAGGCCCGCTGCCGTCGTGCATTTCCTGACACCAGGAGGGATCAGTGAGGTCGATCCGCAGCGGCGGGCGGATGTTCGATAGCCCCGCATGGGTCCGCCACGCCGCGATGCTCTTGAGATGCTGCGCGTTGAGATCGCTCGGCCACCAGGTGATTTCAGGCATATGCCGGGCGAACTCCACGACGTGTTGGCCGGTACCACTGCCGGCTTCCACGACGTCACCGGATTTGCCGTCGAGGAATTGCCGCAGCACCGACCAGATCGCCTGATGGTTGCGATGAAAGGCCGGCGCATCGAGCCGGCCGTCGGGCTCGGCCGGCCGCCCATCCTTGCCGAATTCCACGACATATTCAGCCATGTCAGCCCCTCACTTAAGGTTGCCACAATCAATCTGTTTGAGCACGAGCAGCGTCCGGATCGAATTCATTCTATCAGAATAGTGCGATCCAGGCTTTGCTGCTCAAGGTAGATATTGGCATCGATGGGACGCCCTTGGGGACGGCCGGCCGGAGCTCGGGGACCGCCGCCGTTGGCGATTTGCGCCGATATTTACGGATATCATTAACCGCGACATGCCGATGCGGACACTGCATCCATTGTCAGCCGCTGACGTATATGCTTTGAGGAGCCTATGTTGTGAATCTGAACGACGCCGTTCGCGGTGAAGGTGGAACCCGCTGGAAACCTTGCCCAACCATCCCTTGACCAAGCCAGCCTTTATCCCGGCGTTTGCCGCAGCGCTGCTGGTCGGCGCGCTCGCGTTGGCAGGCCCGGCCGCTGCGCAGTCCTCGGTAGCCGAAGGCCAAAAGCTCGCCTTCGACCGCAGTAAGGGCAATTGTCTAACCTGCCACGACATCAAGGGCGGCGATCTTCCCGGCACTATCGGACCGGCACTGAAAGATATCAAAAGCAAATATCCTGACCGCGGCGAACTCGTCGCCATCCTCAGCGATGAAACCAGACGCAACCCTCAGACCGTGATGCCTCCGTTTGGTCGCAATCTCATTTTGACCGAACAGGAGATCGACGCCATCGTGGAATTCCTGCAGACCCTGTAACGGCGCCGCACCCT
Source organism: Bradyrhizobium sp. (assembly GCF_049512235.1). Taxonomy (GTDB): domain Bacteria; phylum Pseudomonadota; class Alphaproteobacteria; order Rhizobiales; family Xanthobacteraceae; genus Bradyrhizobium. Next base: position 10,678 of record NZ_JBEKXH010000011.1, on the reverse strand, counting down.
GGGAGAGTCTTTCCGATGACCATCACGCAAAGCGGGCTTTTGACGACGCGGCGCCTGATCCTGAAAGGCGTCGCCACCGTCACGCTGGTCGGCTTCGGCGGCATTGCGTTCGGCCCTGCGCCCGGCTTCGCCGCCGCCAATGACAAATATCCGGAAGATGCCTTCAGGCAGAAGGGCGGCGACGACGCGATCAAGTCGCTCTACGGCAAGACCGCCGAGCCATCGGACAAGGTCAAGCTGGACGCCCCTGAAATCGCGGAGAACGGCGCGGTGGTTCCGATCTCGGTCAGCGCTGACCTGCCTGGGGTGACCTCGATCTCAATTCTGGTCAGCGAAAATCCGAATGCGCTGGCGGCGTCCTACAAAATCCCGGCAGGGACCGTCGCGAGCGTGGCCAATCGCCTCAAAATGGCGCAAACCAGCAACGTGATCGCAATTGTCGAAGCCGGCGGCAAACTCTACAGCGCGACCAAGGAAGTCAAAGTTACCGTCGGCGGCTGCGGCGGCTAAGCACGCATGATCGGGACCCGGAGGCCACGTTCGTGGAAAGTGGGAGCCGGTTTTCCGACGGGCATATACGAAGCGTTTGCCGGGAGATCATGCGCAAACCATAAACCAGGGGTATTCTGATGGCATCGACCATTCGCGTGCGCGCGACCTTAAGCGGCGAGACCACCGAAGTGCAGGCGCTGATCCAGCATCCGATGGATTCCGGCTACGTCAAGGACGCCAAGGGCGAGATCATCCCGCCACATTTTATCCAGGAGCTGACCTTCGAACATGACGGCAGAAGCGTGTTCGTCGCGGACTGGGGCCCGGCGGTCTCCAAGGACCCCTATGTCAAGTTCAGCTTCAAGGGCGCCAAGAAGGGGGACGACCTGAAAATCAGCTGGGTCGACAACACCGGCGCTTCCGACACGACCACGGCGAAGATTCTGTAATTGCGAGCGCAGGCGGAGAACTGAAGGTGCAATCTGCGATCCATTTTGCCGCGGTCGCGCTGGCGCTGCTGGCGTTGGCGCCCGCGCGGCCGGCCGCGGCTGCCGACACCGTCGATCCGTTGGCCGACGCGCGGGCGTTCCAGAATTACTTCACCGGGAAATTCCCCAATGTGAAGCTGGAGGACTTTGTCAACGGCCCCTATTCGATGAACGCGGACATGCGCCGGCAATGGCAAGAGATCGAACAGTTTCCGCCTTACGAGTTCGCGCTGGAAGCTGGCAAGGAAATGTTCACCAAACCATTCAAGAACGGCAAGACCTATGCGGATTGCTTTCCCAACCAGGGTATCGGTATCAGGCAAAACTACCCCACCTTCGATGAGCAGGAAGGCAAGGTCATCACGCTCGAACTGGCGTTGAACCGGTGCCGCGAAGCCAATGGCGAGACACCGTTGTCCTACGTCAAGGACGACATGGCCGCGCTGACCGCCTATATGGCGTACACCTCCCGCGGCAAGCCGTTCGACATCAAGATCCCCGACGATCCGCGCGCGATCGCTGCCTACCAGAACGGCAAGCGCTATTTCTACACGCGGCGCGGCCAGCTCAATTTCTCCTGCGCGTCCTGTCATGTGCAGGCCCCGGGCGAGCGGATCCGTGCCGAAGTGCTGGCGCCGGCGCTCGGGATATTGAATGCGATGCCGATTTATCGTTCGGAATGGAGCGGCATGGGCACGGTCAGCCGGCGCTTCATCACCTGCAACAGCCAGACCCGTGGCGTACCGCTCAACGCGCAGGACGACGAATACCGCGATCTCGAATTCTACTTGTCCTATCTCAGCAACGGTCTGCCGATCTCCGGTCCCGGTGCGCGGCCATGAGTATGCTCCGGATCAGTGAGAGCCGGTTTTCCGTTCCGATCGGGCTCAAGCGCGAAATGAGGCAGCAGATGCGTATATCCTCGCTCGCGCTGGCATCGCTGCTGTTGATCGCAGGCGCAGCTTCCGTGCTGGCCGCGGGTTCCGAAGCCGACTTCAAGGCCGCCTATGCCGCGGCGGAAGCCGCCGACAATGAAGCCGGCCAGCTGCGCGATCAATGGACCACCACGGCCGCGGCCCTGGCGGCGGCAAAGCAGGCCGCCGGCGCCGGCGATTTCGACCAGGCCATCGCGTTGTCGAAGCAGGCCGAAGCGCTGGCCAGGGCCTCTATCTTCCAGGCTCAGCGCGAAAAGGAAGCCTGGAAGAATTCCGAAATACACTGAGGCGTCGCTCGCGACCGCTGGGACATGACATGACCATCTGCCGCCGGGATCTTCTCAAATTCACTGCCGCTGCAGCGCTTGCGGGCACCTTGCCGCGGTTGGCGCGCGCCGCCGATGGCGCCAGCGTTTACGAATTGGAACGCTTCGGTGATGCGCGCATCCTGCACATGACCGACACCCATGCGCAGCTCAAGCCGGTGTATTTTCGGGAACCGAGCGTCAATCTCGGGATCGGCGCGATGGCAGGCAAGCCGCCGCATCTGGTCGGCCGCGCCTTCCTCGACCGCTTCGGCATCAAGCCTGATAGCGCCGACGCCTACGCTTTCACCTGCCTCGATTTCGAGAAGTCAGCCGCGCGATTCGGCAAGCTCGGCGGCTTCGCGCACTTGAAGACGCTGATCGATCGTCTGCGCAGCGACGCTGGCGAGGGGCGCTCGCTGCTGCTCGATGGCGGCGATTTGTGGCAGGGCTCTGGGCTCGCCAACACCATGCAGGGCGCGGACATGGTGGAAGCCGCGAACCTGCTCGGCATCGAGGCGATGACCGGGCACTGGGAATTCACCTATGGCGAGCAAGCGCTGCGCGCCAATCTCGAGCGTTTCAAGGGTGAATTTCTGGCGCAGAACGTCTTCCTCAGCGAGGAAGCCGCTTTCAACGACACCGAGGCCTTCGATCCCGCCTCGGGACGCGTGTTCAAGCCGGCCATCATCAAGGAGCTCGGCGGACACCGCGTCGCCGTGATCGGGCAGGCCTTCCCCTACGTGCCGATCGCGCATCCGAAGCGCTTTACGCCGGACTGGACCTTCGGGATTCGCGAAGCCGAATTGCAGAAACTGGTCAGTAAGCTGCGGACCGACGACAAGGTCGACGCCGTGGTGCTGTTGTCGCATAACGGCATGGACGTCGATCTCAAGCTCGCCGGCCGCGTCAGCGGCATCGACGTCATCCTCGGCGGCCATACCCACGATGCCGTTCCGCAGCCGATCCCCGTGACCAATGCCAGCGGCACCACGCTCGTGACCAATGCCGGCTCGAGCGGACAATTTCTCGGCGTACTCGATCTCGATCTGGCAAAAGGCCGGGTCAGCGGTGTGCGTTACCGGCTGCTTCCGGTGTTCTCGGAATTGCTCAAGCCGGATGCGGCGATGGCGGCGCTGATCGACAAAATGCGTGAGCCGCATGCGGCGGCCTATGCGGAAAAAATCGCAACCGCCGACCGGCTGTTGTATCGGCGCGGCAATTTCGGCGGCAGTGTGGATCAGTTGATCTGCGACGCGCTGCGCCACGAATTCGACGGCGAGATCGCACTGTCGCCAGGCTTCCGCTGGGGCCCGAGCTTGCTGCCGGGCCAGCCGGTGACGATGGAAGACGTGCTGTCCGAGACCGCCATTAGCTATCCCGAGACCTACGTCCAGAGCATGACCGGCGGCCAGATCAAGAACGTGCTCGAAGACGTCTGTGACAATCTGTTCAATGCCGATCCCTATTATCAGCAGGGCGGCGATATGGTTCGCGTCGGCGGTTTTGTCTATGCTTGCACGCCCGGAGCATCGGTTGGCCAGCGGATTTCCGACCTCATGCTCGATAACGGCCGCCCGATCGAGGCGGGTAGAAGTTACAAGGTGGCCGGATGGGCCTCCGTCAACCAGCAGCAGGGTACCCCGCTGTGGGATGTCTTCGCCAAACATCTCGCCTCCGCCAAGACGTCGGAGCAGCGTGGCACCGGCGTCACGTTGAAGGGCGTGGACAATAATCCGGGCATCGCGGGGCAGGGATGAGACATCTGGGTATACAGTGATTCGGCCTTAGGGAGATTTGACATGCGCGCCTTTCTTCGTCGTCTAGCCACCATAGCGTTGCTATCGATGGCGTTCGCCACAACGAGTCTCGCGGACGAAGGCAAGCTGCATCGCATTGCCATTCAGGTCGATCAGAACGATCCGCAGGTCATGAACCTGGCGCTGAACAACGCCAACGCCGTGATCGAGTATTACCGCGACAAGAACGAAGACGTCGACATCGATATCGTCGCCTATGGTCCCGGCCTGAACATGCTGCGGGCCGACACCTCGCCGGTCCAGGATCGCATCAAGCATCTCAAGGAAATGCTGTCGCCCGGCAAGATCCGGTTTTCGGCCTGCAACAATACCAAGCAGGGCATGGAAAAGTCCGAAGGCCACGCCATCTTCATCCTGCCCGAAGCCACCATCGTTCCCTCAGGGGTCGTTCACCTCATGGAATTGCAGGAGCAGGGTTGGAGTTATGTGCGGCCGTAGCGCTTTTCGCGTGTCAGGACATCGAGAAATCAATCCGCAGGCCTGCCAGCCATGATCTTTCGTCAGTTGTTCGACAGCGTTTCCGGAACTTATAGCTATTTGTTGGCGAGCCGCGCCGGCGGCGAGGCGCTGATCCTCGATCCCGTGCTGGAGAAGGTCGATCGCTACTGCCAGTTGCTCCGCGAGCTCGATCTCAGGCTGGTCAAGGCCGTCGACACCCACCTGCATGCCGACCATGTCACCGGGCTCGGCGAACTGCGTGACCGCACCCACTGCGTCACCATCATGGGCGAGCAGAGCAAGGCCGACGTGGTGGCGATGCGGGTAGCCGATGGCGACAGGGTGATGATCGAGGGCCTCGGTCTCGATGTGATGTATACGCCCGGCCATACCGACGACTCCTACAGCTTCCTGATGGGTGACCGGGTCTTCACCGGCGATACGCTTCTGATCCGCGGCACCGGCCGCACCGATTTCCAGAATGGCAATGCGCGGGCGCAATACGATTCCATCTTCGGCCGGCTCTTGAAGCTATCCGATGAAACCCTGGTTTTTCCTGCCCATGACTACAAGGGCGACACCGTCTCCACCATCGGCGAGGAAAGACGCTTCAATCCGCGGCTGCAAGTACGCTCGGTGGACGAATATGTCGAGCTGATGGGCAACCTGAAACTGCCCAATCCGAAGATGATGGATGTCGCGGTGCCGGCGAACATGCAGGTCGGCCTGCACCAGGATGAATTGAAAAAGCAAGGCCGCGCGCTGAGCCCGCGCGACGCGATTGCGAACCTCGGCCGGCCGGACATCCTGCTGGTCGATCTCCGCGAGAGCAGCGAGCGCGCCAAGCACGGCACCTTGACCGGTGCGCTTCACGCTCCCTATCCCGATATTGACAAAAGCCTGCAGCCCGGCGGCATGTTGCGCGAAGTGGCCGCAGCGACCGGCCGCCGCATCGTATTCTTCTGCGCATTCGGCGAGCGCTCCGCCATGGCGGTCGCCGCAGCAAGTAAAGCCGGCCTCACCAACACCGCCCATATCACAGGCGGGATCGACGCCTGGAAGAAAGCCGGTGGGCCGGTGCTGACAGGGTGAGGACGACTTCAGGATGGGTAGCGGCCAACCAAGGCCGATTTGACGGGAACCCGGCGCCATCAGCGCCTCTCCGCTGCCCGACCCGACCCGGTCACGCCGGCCCCGGCTCTTCACCACAATAGCTGATTTTGCCCGGACGGCGATTTTTTCCAGCGGATTCGGCCTAAAAGACGCCCTTTTGCCGCCCGATGCATGCTACGCTCTGGGCATCGGTCGCCGCATGATCATGCGCGCCGTGAATGTTGAGGCACGCGATGAGTGATGAACCTAAAAGCCCGGCCGAACTGAAAGAGATCAGGCTGAGCCGGAAGCGCGCCCAGGATGCCGAGGGCATCAAGGCGATGGCGGATATCGCCGCGGCTGACGTCGCGATCCGGAAGCGGACCGCCGACCTGCGCGCGCTGCGATTGGCGAAAGAAGCCGCCGATCGCGACAAGCCCGCCGAACCCAAAGCCAGGCTCAAGAAAAAGAAGACGACCTAGATGACAAAAGAAGATCGCAGCCGCGCCGATGCGCGTTTCAACAAGACAGCCGGCGCCAAACCCGGCCGGACCGATGCGGATATCGCCGCCAAAGCCGTGCGCGACAACATGGCAAGACTGAAGGCCTTGCGGCTGGCGCGCGAGGCCGCCGAGCCGCCGCCCCCGGCCGCTGCGAAAAAGCCGCGCACCAAATCATCCGACAAGTCCGGCGGAAAAGCCCCGGTTCTGTCCGACTGGCTGGCCGGGCAACAGAGCGGCGGCCGCCGGACTTAGTTCCTTTGTCCGAGCATGGTCTGAACCAAGTCTAAACCGGCTCGTGACTTTCGATCATCGAGCGGGTTTTGCTCAGGGCATCATAAATCTGCACCTGAAGCATCCGGTACTGATTCTTCAATGCCATGCCCGCCGCTTCGGCGGCTTCGATCGTATCATGGTGCGACTTGAAGTGGCCGTCCACCACCAGCGAATAGCCGGATGTCGGCGGCTTGTCGGCGCGAATGATTTTGCGTGGCTGCAGATCCTCTGCTTCGATCTTCGGCTTTTTCATATGGGCTCCCTGTTGCACCTCCCTTTACATGGAATGCCGGAAAAAGGCAGGAAAGAATGACCGACACCGATTAATATGGATATCAAATGCGGTGGGATCGAGGTCACTGCGCGGATGTGACGCTGTCGCAGCGCCAGGGTTCGACCCACCCCGTTCAAGGAAACCAAACAGGATGGGTGACAAAGGCAACAAGACCGCGCCTCCGGGCAAGGCCAAAGACAAGTCGAAGCAGGCGCCGCCCGCACCGGTCGAGGACGACGACGTCGAAGATGGCGATATCGCCACGCCGAAGCGTGACCGCCACGGCGACGACGATCAGCCTCTGTGATTCGCTGCCGCGGCGCGGTGTGATTCGCTGCCGCGGCGCGCTGTGATTCGCTTCCGCGGCGCGGCTGGCGTGGGCTGCCATGCGGCAGCATCCATGGACAAATAATGGGCAACCGGTAGTTTCGGCCCGGCCTTGCCCGGCCGCAGCATTTAAACGGGAATAGCATCTCGCATGGTCGACGTTCTCGCCGCATCGCAACAAGCGAAGACGCCAACGAAAGCGAGTGCCGCGCTGCGCACGCTGGCCGCGATTTCGACCGCCCATTGGGTCAGTCATTTCCATATCATGGTGCTGCCGATGCTGTTTCCTTTCCTGAAACAACGGCTCGGCGTCGGCTACATCGAGCTTGGCTTCGCGCTCACGGTCTTTGCCATCGTCTCCGGCCTGACCCAGGCGCCGATGGGCTATCTGGCCGATCATATCGGCGCCCGCAAGATCCTGCTGGTGGGCCTCACCCTGGGCGGCCTGGCGCTGATCCTGCTCGGCCTGCATCCGAGTTATTCCTGGCTGATCGGAAGCGCCGTGCTGCTCGGGCTTGCCAACAGCGTCTATCACCCGGCCGATTATGCCATCCTGTCGGCTCATATGGATGCGGCGCGCATGGGCCGGGCCTTTTCGATCCACACCTTTGCCGGTTACCTCGGCGCCGCGGTCGCGCCCGCCATCGTGGCCGCGCTGGTGACCTGGAGCGGAGGCCACGGCGCGCTGATCGTCGCAGGCGCGGTCGGACCGCTGGTGGCGCTGCTCCTGGTCGCGGTCGGCATTCCCGACGCCAGCGCCGCCGATCGCAAGATCGATGGCGCGCATGTGCCGCAGCAAAGCGTCATCACGCCCACTTTGATCGTGCTGACGCTGTTCTTCATGCTGCTGAGCCTGTCCAACGCCGGCATCGGCAATTTCGGCGTCGTGGCACTGATCAGCGGATACGGCGCATCGTTCCCGTCCGCCAATATCGCACTGACGGCCTTTCTCGGCTTCAGCGCCATCGGCGTGCTGGCGGGCGGCTTTCTCGCCGACCACACCCAACGCCACGGCCAGGTGGCCGCCGCCTGTTTTGCCATCAATGCCGTGATCGTGTTGCTGATCGCGACCGTCGCGCTGCCCTCGCTGCTGTTGACGGCGGCAATGGCGGTGGCGGGATTCCTCGGCGGCGTCATCGCGCCCTCGCGCGACATGCTGGTCCGCAACGCGGCGCCGGCGGGCGCGGCGGGCCGGGCCTTCGGCATCGTTTCCACCGGCTTCAACATCGGCGGCATCCTCAGCCCGCTGCTGTTTGGCTGGATCATGGACCAGAATGCCCCGCACTGGGTATTCGGCGCTTCCGTGGTGTTCATGGTCCTGACGGTCCTGCTCGCGCTGGTCACCGACCGCAACCCGCAAGCCAGCCCTGCCGCAGAGTTGCTGCATCCCTGAACCTCGCCCGCGGCGGTTGACAGCAGGCCGCGGCATCGGATGATGCCGACAATACGGCAAAACCCGGGACGCAACGCCATGGCCAATCCAGACCTCGTGATCCGCGGCGGCAGTATCGCCGACGGTTTTGGCGGCGAACTGTTCGACGCCGACGTGGCGATCTCGGAGGGCCGCATCGTCGAAGTCGGCCGCGGGCTGGGCAGAGGCACCGACGAGATCGACGCCCGAGGCAAACTGGTCACCCCGGGCTTTGTCGATCTGCATACGCATTATGATGGCCAGGTGACCTGGAGCCAGGACATCACGCCGTCGTCGCAGAACGGCGTCACCACCGCCGTGATGGGCAATTGCGGCGTCGGTTTTGCGCCCTGCCGTCCATCGGACCATGTCAGGCTGATCCAGTTGATGGAAGGCGTCGAGGATATTCCCGAACCGGTGCTGAGCGCCGGCATCCCCTGGGCCTGGGAAAGCTTTCCGGATTACATGGACTGGCTGTCGCAGCGCCATTTCGACATCGATATCGGCGCGCAACTGCCGCACGCGGCACTTCGCGTCTATGTCATGGGCGAGCGCGGCGCGCGCCGCGATCCGGCGACGGCAGAGGATAACAGCGCCATGGCCGCGCTCGCCGGCGACGCCGTGCGGGCTGGCGCGCTTGGCTTTTCGACCTCGCGCACCCTCAACCACCGCACCTCGACCGGCGACTACACCCCGACCCTGAAGGCCGGCGAAGACGAGTTGACCGCGATCGCCGGCGCCATGCACCGGGTCGGCCGCAGCGTTCTGCAATTCGTGCTTGACCAGGCCTCTATCGAGGAAGACCTGCCGATGATGCTGCGGGTGGCGGAAACTACCCGCTGCCCGATTTCGTTTTCGGTGGCGCAGGCCGACCGGGCGCCGCGGCGCTGGCGCCAGACGCTCGACTTGATCGGCGAGGCTTCCGCGCGCGGGCTTGAGATCGCCGCCCAGATCGCCGCCCGCCCGGTCGGGCTGCTGCTCGGACTGGAACTGTCGCGCAACCCGTTCCAGACCCATCCGAGTTACCGGGAAATTGCAGGACTGCCGCTGGCCGAACGGCTGGCGCTGCTGCGTCAACCTGAAGTGCGCGCCGCGATCCTGAGCGAGACCGCGACGGCGACCGACGATCCGCTGTTCTTCAAGCCGGACTACGACAAGATGTACCTGCTCGGCGATCCCCCCGATGCTGAGCAGCCGCCGGAGAACGCGCTGGGCGCGCAGGCGCGCCGGCAGGGCCTCAAGCCCGAACAACTGGCCTATGATGCGATGCTGTCCGACGACGGCCGCGGCATGCTTTATGTGCCGTTCCTCAATTACGCCGACGGCAATCTCGACGCCGTGCACGAGATGCTCAGGGATCCCTGCGCGGTGCCGGGCCTGAGCGACGGCGGCGCCCATTGCGGCATCATCTGCGACGCCACTTTCCCGACCTATCTGTTGACGCATTGGACAAGAGACCGCAGCCGCGGCGAAAAACTCTCGATCCCCTTCGTGGTGGCGGCGCAGTCGCGCAAGACCGCGCTGTCGGTCGGCCTGTCCGACCGTGGCGTGATCGCGCCCGGCTACAAGGCCGACCTCAACGTCATCGACTACGACCGGTTGCATCTGCATCCGCCAAAAGTCCATTACGATCTCCCGGTCGGCGGCCGCCGCCTCTTGCAACAGGTCGACGGCTTTGACGCCACCATCGTCTCCGGCGTCGCCACCCAGCGCGGCGGGACGGCCACCGGCGCCAGGCCGGGCCGCCTGGTGCGCGGGGCAAGAGGCGGCTTGCAGTAATGCACCGCACCTTTTCCTGTTAAGCCCTGTTAATACAGGCGCGGAAACAGGGGCATCCAGGCGCCTGTGTTGATTCGAAAGGTTAAGCAAAAGGCGCTCCTCGCGCCGTGCCCACCACTTGCTCGAGATGATTCTCAAATTCTTGAGTACGCCATCGGTTCGCGCATTCGCGCGACCCAGTGGCTTCGCCCATCCTGCTGATTTCCGACGCATTTTTCCAACTTCCGCGCAAAAATATTCTGAGATCGTCATGGCGAGCGTTCGCGAAGCAATCCAGCTTTGACGCCGTGGAGAGAAAGCTGGATTGCTTCGTCGCAAGGGCTCCTCGCAAAGACGTGCCCTTTCCCACGCGCACGTTTCCCACACACGCGTTCGCGCCCCGCGGCGCGACGCGCCCGGGCTGTTGCAAGAGACTTCCGCCCAAGAGAGGGCGTGGGGAATGCCGGATGCCCAGTGGCACCCGCAGCCTCGCGTGCAGAAAACGGCCATCACGCACACGAGTATTCACAGCGAGGCACCGGAAAACACCCGGCATTCCCGC
>NZ_JBEKXH010000010.1:0-49577 GCF_049512235.1 Bradyrhizobium sp. | reverse complement strand
CTGATCCGTCGAGCCAGGATAGGGGATTGGCGTGGCAGACATGGCCGTTCAAAGCAGCGATGTAATGGAAGCCGCCGGTCCTTACGATCGCGCCCGGGCGATCAACGCTTTCAAACTCGGCGACGTCACGTTTTACTGGATCACCCGCGCCTGCGCGATCTCGGTCCTGCTTATTCTCAGCGGCATCATTCTGTCGCTGATTGCGGGGGCGTGGCCCGCGATCCGGGCCTTTGGAGTTTCCTTTCTGCTGACGGCGCGCTGGGCGCCGACGGCCGATCCGCCGGTGCTCGGCGCGCTCGGGCCGCTCTACGGCACGCTGGTGACCTCGGTGATCGCGATGATCATCGCCATTCCGGTGGGTCTCGGGATTGCGATCTTTCTCACCGAACTTTGTCCGCAATGGCTGCGGCGCCCGATCGGCATAGCGGTGGAACTGCTCGCCGGCATTCCCTCGATCATCTACGGCATGTGGGGCTTCTTCGTGCTCGGCCCGTTCCTGGCCAATTACTTTCAGCCCTTCCTGATCGATAGCTTCGCCAACGTTCCGGTGCTCGGCACGATTTTCGCGGGACCGCCATCCTATCTCAGCCTGTTCAATGCCGCGCTGATCCTCGCCATCATGGTGCTGCCCTTCATTACCGCGATTTCGGTTGACGTGTTCAAGACCGTGCCGCCGGTTCTGAAAGAGGCCGCCTACGGTGTCGGATGCACCACCTGGGAGGTGGTGCGCAACGTCGTGATTCCGTATACAAGGGTCGGCGTCATCGGCGGCATCATGCTGGCGCTCGGCCGCGCGCTTGGCGAAACCATGGCGGTAACCTTCATCATCGGCAACGCGTACCGCATCACCGGTTCGGTGTTCTCTCCGGGCACCACGATCTCGGCGGCCATCGCCAGCGAGTTTGCCGAGAGCGATGGCCTGTATCAGTCGGGTCTGATCCTGCTTGGCTTGTTGCTGTTCGTGATGACGTTCTTCGTGCTGGCCGCGGCGCGACTGATGTTGATGCGGCTGGAACAGAAAGCCGGGAAATAGCTTCATGAATCCGATATACACGCGCCGCCGCCGCGTCGACATCATGATCCGGGCGCTCTGCTGCGCCGCGGCATTGTTCGGCGTCAGCTGGTTGGCGCTGATCCTGTTCACCCTGCTTTTCAACGGCGTTGCCGGACTGAACCTTGAGCTCTTCACCCAGAACACCCCGCCACCGGGATCGACCGAAGGCGGCTTGCTGAACGCCATTACCGGCTCGATCATCATGACCGTGATCGGCGTCGGCATCGGCGCGCCGCTTGGCATGTTCGCCGGGACCTATCTCGCCGAATATGGCAGGCACGATCGCCTGACCCCGGTGATCCGCTTCATCAACGACATCCTGCTGAGCGCGCCCTCCATCATCATCGGTCTGTTCATCTACGGCGCCATCGTGGTGCCGATGGGCGGGTTCTCCGCGCTGGCCGGCTCGCTGGCGCTGGCTGTGATCGTGATTCCCGTGGTGGTGCGCACCACCGAGGACATGCTGCTGCTGGTGCCCAACTCGCTGCGCGAGGCGGCATCGGCGCTCGGTCTGCCGCGCTCGCTGGTCATCAAGCGAATCGCCTACCGCGCGGCGCGCTCCGGCCTGATTACCGGCGTGCTGCTGGCCACCGCGCGGGTTGCCGGCGAGACCGCGCCGCTGCTGTTTACCGCGCTCAGCAACCAGTTCTTCAGCCTCGATCTGACCAAGACCATGGCCAACCTGCCGGTCACCATCAACAATTTCGTGCAAAGCCCCTACCCCTACTGGAAGCAGCTGGCCTGGAGCGGGGCCCTGCTCATCACCCTGACAGTACTCGCGCTGAACATCGGTGCGCGCATTCTTGGCGCCGAAAGGACCGCAAAATGAGTGAGCTTTCCGTGTCGATGGGCGGCGCGGGCGGACCCGCCGCCGAAGCATTGCCCGAGGCGGCGGCAAAGGTCACGGCGCGCAACCTGAATTTCTATTACGGCGACAACCAGGCGCTGAAGAACATCAATCTGACGCTGGGATCCCACCGCGTCACCTCCTTCATCGGGCCCTCCGGCTGCGGCAAGTCGACGCTGCTGCGTATCTTCAACCGGATGTACGACCTCTATCCGGGGCAGCGCGCCACCGGTCAGCTGATGCTCGATCACACCGACATTCTCGATCCCAAACTCGATCTCAATCTGCTGCGCGCCCGCGTCGGCATGGTGTTCCAGAAGCCGACGCCGTTTCCGATGACGATCTACGAGAACATCGCATTCGGCATCCGGCTCTACGAGAAGATTTCGCGCTCCGAGATGGACGGCCGGGTGGAAAAGGCGCTGCGCGGCGGCGCGCTGTGGAATGAGGTCAAGGACAAGCTCGGCGCCTCCGGCCTCAGCCTGTCCGGCGGCCAGCAGCAGCGGCTTTGCATCGCCCGCACGGTCGCGGTGCGGCCCGAAGTGATCCTGTTCGACGAGCCATGCTCGGCGCTCGATCCGATTTCGACCGCCAAGATCGAGGAACTGATCCAGGAACTGGCCGAGGACTATACCATCGCCATCGTCACCCACAACATGCAGCAGGCTGCGCGCGTCTCGGACAAGACCGCCTTCATGTATCTCGGCGAGCTCATCGAATTCGACAACACCAGCAAGATATTCACCTCGCCGAGCGATCGACGCACTCAGGACTACATTACCGGCCGGTTTGGCTGAGGAGAGAAACATGGCTTCCGATCACACCGCCAAGGCCTTCGACAGCGATCTGCAGGAATTGACCCGGCTGGTCGCGGAGATGGGCGGTCTTGCCGAACGCATGATTGTCGAGTCGGTCGATGCGCTGGTCCGCCGCGACGTCGCGCTCGGCCAGCGTGTCGTGGCCGCCGACGCCGACATCGACAAACTGCAGCGCGAGATCGAAGGGCGCGCCATATTGACCATCGCGCGGCGCCAGCCCATGGCGGTGGACCTGCGCGAAATCGTCGGCGCCATGCGGGTCGCCACCGATCTCGAGCGGATCGGGGATCTTGCCAAGAACATGGGCAAGCGGGTCGCGGCGCTGGAGAGCGATTTCCATCCGCTGAAGCTGATCCGCGGCCTCGAGCACATGACCGACCTGGTGCAGTCGCAGGTCAAATCCGTACTCGACGCCTACGCGGCGCACGATCTGCCGGCGGCGATGTCGGTGTGGAAAGGTGACGAGGAAGTTGACGCCATCTGCACCTCGCTGTTCCGCGAGCTTCTGACCTACATGATGGAAGATCCGCGCAACATCAGCTTCTGCATCCACCTGATGTTTTGCGCCAAGAACATCGAGCGGATCGGCGATCACGCCACCAACATCGCCGAGACCGTGTTCTACATGATCGAAGGCCAGCAGATCTCCGACAAGCGCCCGAAGGGCGACATGACGACATTCGCCACGACGGTACCTGGAAACTGAACTGTCCGCGTGAAGAAACGCATCAAAACAGCAGAGAAGGCAGCTTCAGATGAGCGCGCGCATTCTGGTGGTGGAAGACGAGGAAGCGTTGACAACGCTGCTGCGCTACAACCTCGATGCCGAAGGTTATGATGTCGAAACGGTCGCGCGCGGCGATGACGCCGACGCCAGGCTGAAGGAGGGCGTTCCTGATCTGATCGTGCTCGACTGGATGCTGCCGGGCCTGTCCGGGATCGAGCTGTGCCGCCGCCTGCGGGCGCGACCGGAGACCAAGTCGCTGCCGATCATCATGCTGACCGCGCGCGGTGAGGAAAGCGAGCGGGTCCGGGGTCTTGCCACCGGCGCCGACGATTACATCGTCAAGCCGTTCTCGGTGCCGGAGTTGCTGGCGCGGGTAAGGGGTCTGTTGCGCCGCACCAGCCCCGAGCGGCTCGCCACCGTGCTGGCCTATGGCGACATCGAGCTCGATCGGGAGAAGCGCCGCGTCGCGCGCTCCGGCCGTCCGATCGATCTCGGCCCGACCGAATACCGGCTGCTGGAGTTCTTTCTCGAGCATCCCGGCCGGGTGTTCAGCCGCGAGCAGTTGCTTGACAGCGTTTGGGGTCGCGATATCTATATCGATGAGCGTACCGTGGATGTGCATATCGGGCGGTTGCGCAAATTGCTCAACCCGGGCCGCGAACGGGATCCGATCCGCACCGTGCGCGGCGCCGGCTACGCGCTCGACGACCGCTTCGCCAAGGCGGAATAGTCACGGTTCGACCTGCAAGCGGTCGCGCTGAATGCGGGGGCGGTCGGCCTGAATGATTAACCAACTGACCGGGTGGAAACGATGGCGCGATTTCAGGCGAACTTGCGTGGGTGGCTCGCAGGCATGCTTGCGGGGCTGGCAACCATCGGTGCCGCGTCTGCAGCGACGATGATCGAAGATGCCGCTTCGGCCTGCGGCGGCCTCGCCGGGCCTTCCGACGCCGGGCGGATCGATTCCGCGACGCTGCAGGCGCCGTCGGAACTTGCGGTGTCTGACCGCGCGCCGACGCCGGCATCGCGCATCGTGCCGGCCAACCCGGCGTTCTGCAAGGTGCTCGGCCATATCGAGCCGACCGATCCCAAGGCGCCGCCGATCAGGTTTGAGGTCAACCTGCCGGTGCAGTGGAACGGCCGCTCCGTGCAATATGGCGGCGGCGGCTTCAACGGCACGCTCATCACCGGGCTCGGCCTGCCGCCGGCCTATCCCTTCGACAAGCCGTCGCCGCTCGCGCGCGGCTTCGTCACCTACGGCACGGATTCCGGCCACGAAAGCAAGCCCGGCGAGCCGCCGCAGCTCTTTGCGCTCAACGACGAGGCCTTCGAGAATTTCGCGCACCGTTCGTACAGGAAAGTGCGCGATGCCGCCGCAGCCTTGATGGTGCGCGCCTATGGCAAGCCGCCGGAGAAGATGTATTTCATGGGATCGTCCGAAGGCGGCCGCGAGGCGCTGACCATGGCGCAACGCTATCCGGATGATTTTGACGGCATCTTTGCGCGCGTGCCCGTCATCAACTGGGTTGGACTGCAGCATGCCGGCACGCGTTCGGGACTGGTGACGATGGGCGAGGGCTGGATCGGTCCGGCGCAGGTCAAGCTGGTCGCCGACGCCGTGCGGCAGGCCTGCGACAAGGCCGACGGCTCGGATGACCGGCTGGTTGAGAATCCCGTGGCCTGCAAGGCGACATTCAAGCCGGCTGCGCTGCGTTGCGACAGCAGCCAGAGCGGCGACCAGTGCCTGACGGAGGCGCAGATCAAGGCCATCGACACGCTGCATGCGGCCTATAAATTCCCGTTCCCGCTCGCCAACGGCCTCGATGACTATCCGGGTTGGGGCGTTTCAGGCGAAGACACGCCGGCTTCCGGACCGACCGGCGGATGGATGGCGTGGTGGCTGGGCACGGCGCCGCCAGCGTTGCCGCCGACACCCAACAACGGCATCGCCTGGGTCTACGGCGCCGGCGGCATTCAATATGTTTTCGCGCGCGATCCCAAGCTCGATGTCAGGAGCTACAGGCCTGAGCAATACAAGGCTCGGCTGCTCGAAGTCTCGCAGCTCATGGACTCGACCGATCCCGATCTCGGCCGTTTCCGCGCCCGGGGCGGCAAGCTGATCATGCTTGAACATATGGCCGACTATGCGCAGAGCCCCTATGCCGGCATCCGCTATTTCGAAAACGTCGAGCGCAGACTGGGCCAGGCGGAGACGGCGGCGTTCGCAAGGCTCTACACGGCGCCCGGCGTCGACCATGTCGGTTCCGGCGCGCCGGCCAATGTCGACATGCTCAGCGTGCTGGTCGATTGGGTCGAGAAGGGTGAGGCGCCGGGCGATCTCGAAGTCGTCGAGCAGAAGGTCGAAGCGCCTGCCTTTGCCGTCCTCCGTGCGCTGCCGCTGTGCCGATGGCCGGCCTGGCCGCATTACAAGGGCGGCGATGCCATGAGCGGGTCGAGCTTCGAATGCGCGAAATGATGCGGCCCGGGGTGGCGAGAATTCCTTTGTCGATGGTCACTTCGCCCAGCTTGACCCGAAGACCCAACGAGGCTGCGCAACAGACCGATGAGGCATGTTAGGATGAGGCATGTTAAGATAGTGGCTCCGATCGCCGGTTCATGACGAGCGTTGGGTAGAACCAAGCTCAAGTAGGGCCGATGAACGGCCTAAACGCCTTCGAGAGGCAAATCCCGCACGACCGGAGCCGTAGCGGTGGTAGCACAGAGCGTGGCTTTCGTCGAGTCACTCGCTTGGGTGTCTGCCGCCTTCTGTGCGAGCGGTCCGGCAATTTGACGACATTTGCGATCGCGCGCAGGCGACGGCTCAAACCTGGCTTAAACCGCGCTCGCACCTTCATGGGAAAGGCCGAGATAGCTCGCGGCGACGCGCTGGTTGGACGCAATATCCTTTGCCGCGCCGTCGAGGATGAATTCGCCGAGCTCCATGACATAGGCGCGGTCGGCGACCTGCAGCGCGGCTTGCGCATTCTGCTCGACCAGCAGCACCGAGACGCCGCTTGCGCGCAACTCGGAGATAATGCGGAAAATATCGGCGACGATGATCGGCGCCAGCCCGAGGCTCGGCTCGTCCAGCATCAAGAGCTTTGGCGCGCCCATCAGGGCGCGGCCCATCGCCAGCATTTGCTGTTCACCGCCCGACAGCGTTCCGGCCAGTTGCTTGCGCCGTTCCTTCAGCCGTGGAAACAGCGCGTAGACCCGCTCGATCGAGTACGCCGCGACCGCGCGCGCGACCCGGAAGGCGCCGAGCTGCAGATTGTCTTCGACATTCATCGAGCCGAACAGTTCGCGATGCTCCGGCACCAGGCTCAAGCCGGCCGCGACGCGGTCCTCGATCTCGAGCCGCGCCAGATCCTGGCCGGCAAAGGTCACGCGGCCCCTTAGCGGCAGTATCCCCATGATGGCGTTCAACAGCGTGGTCTTGCCGGCGCCGTTGGCGCCGATGATGGTGACGATCTCGTCTCTGGCGACCTCGATCGACACCGCACGGACGGCCTCGACCTTGCCGTAGGCGACATGCGCCGAGGTGACCCTCAACAGCACGCTGACGGCAGGATTCATGAAACGGCTCCGAGATAGGCCTTGATCACCTCGGGATTGCTCTTGATCGCTTGCGGCCTGCCTTCGGCGATCTTGGTGCCGAAGTCGAGCACCACGATGCGGTCGGCCAGATCCATCACAAATCCCATGTCGTGCTCGACCAGCAGCACCGACATGCCGCCATCGCGCAATGCGCGCAGCAGGGCGGCGAGCCGCTGCTTTTCCATATGCCGCAATCCCGCGGCCGGCTCGTCGAGCAGCAGCAGAATCGGATCGATGCACAGCGCGCGTGCAATCTCGACGATGCGCTGCTGGCCGAGCGACAGGCTCCCGGCCGGCTGGTCGATCTGTTCGGTGAGGCCGACGCGCTCGATCTGGCGCGCCGCTTCCGCCAGCAGTCTGGCTTCGTCGGCGCGGTCGAGGCGGAACATGCTGGATATGGCGCCGGCACTGCCGCGCAGATGCGCGCCGATCGCGACATTTTCCAGCACGCTCATGTCGGGCACCAGTTTGACATGCTGGAAGGTCCTGGCGATGCCGAGTTTTGCAACCTGCTGCGGCGGCGCACGGTCGATGCTCTTGCCCTGAACGGAGATGTTGCCGCCCGACGAGGCGAGCACGCCGGTGATCAGGTTGAAGGTCGTGCTTTTGCCGGCGCCGTTCGGGCCGATCAGCGCGACGATCTCGCGGGCCTGAACGTCGAACGAGACGTCGTTGACGGCGATCACGCCGCCAAACTGCTTGCGCGCATGTTCGATCTGCAGCAGCACGGTGGGAGTGTCTGCTGCTCTCGGGCGTGCCGGCAATTTCAAGGATATGTCGGGGCGTTTGCGATTCGGCTGCAACGGCACGCGCGCCATCAGCCAGGGCCAGACGCCGCCTGGCGCCAGTTGCAGCAGCACCACCAGCAGGATGCCGAACACGATGGTCTCGAGCTGACCCTGGCCGCCAAACACATAAGGCAAATAGCTTTGCAGGATTTCTTTCAAGATGACGACGATGGCGGCGCCGAGCACGCCGCCCCAGACATAGCCGGCGCCGCCGACCACCGCGATGAACAGATATTCGATGCCGGCCTGGGCGCCGAACGGCGTCGGATTGGCGGCGCGCTGGAAATGCGCGTAGAGCCAGCCGGACAGCCCGGCCAGGACCGCGGCATAGATGAAAACCAGGAGCTTGGCGCGGGGCGCGTGGACGCCAAAGGCTTCGGCCGCGATATGTCCGCGCCGCAGCGCGCGGATGGCGCGGCCGGTGCGCGAGTCCAGGAGGTTCGTGGTCAAAAGCGCCGAAAGCAGGACCGCGATCCAAATGGCGAAATAGATCGCACCGGGGTCGATCATGCGGAAAGACCCGATCGACAGCGGCGGGATCGCGGAGATGCCGTCGTTGCGACCGAGGAATTCGAGCTTGCTGAACAGATAAAACAGGCCGAGCCCCCAGGCGATGGTGCCGAGCGGCAGGTAGTGCCCGGACAACCGCACCGTGACCAGGCCGAGCGCGACCGCGGCGATGCCTGAGACCAGAAGCGAGAGCGGCAATGTCAGCCATGGCGAGATGCCGTAGGCCGTGGTCAGCACCGCCGTCGTATAGGCGCCAAAGCCGCAAAATGCGGCCTGGCCGAATGATGTCAGGCCGCCGACGCCGGTCAGCAGCACCAGTCCCATCGCCACCAGCGCGGCCAGACCGATATTGTCCATGAGCACGAGCCAGAACGGTGGCAGGCCCGGGATGAACGGGATCACTGCCATGATCAACGCGAACACGATGATGGGCAGACGCTGCGTCATCGCGATCAATCCTTCTCTTCCTCGACCGCGGGCGCCGCCAGCGACCGCAGCACCAGAACCGGGAGGATCAGCGTGAAGACGATGACTTCCTTGAAATTGCTGGCATAGAACGAGGAAAACGCTTCGACCGACCCGACCACCAGCGCTGCGATCGCGGTCAGGGGGTAGCTGACAAGGCCGCCGATGATCGCGGCGATGAAGCCCTTCAAGCCGATCAGAAAGCCTGTATCATAATACAGTGTCGTGATCGGCACGATCAGGATGCCCGAAACGGCCCCGATCACCGATGCCAGCAGGAATGCAATCTGACCCGACAGCGTGGTCCTGATGCCGACCAGGCGCGCGCCCAGGCGATTGATCGCGGTGGCGCGCAGCGCCTTGCCATATAGGGTAAGGCCGAAAAACAACCACAGGCCGGCGATGAAAGCGACCGTCATGGCGTAGACGGCGATGCTTTGACCGGTGAAGCGCAGCGCGCCGATGCTGAACGTCGCATCCGAGATCGGCGGGCCGCGTTGGCCTTCGGCGCCGAAAAACACCAGCCCGAAGCCCTGCAGCGCCAGATGGCAGCCCACCGAGGCGATCAGCAGCACCAGCACCGAGGTGTGCGCGATCGGCTGAAACGCGATGCGATAGAGAAACAGCCCGATCACTGCTACGATCAAGAGCGACAGCGTGAAATTGATGGCGATCGGGGGGTGGCGGCCGGCGAGCCCGTAGGTCAGCGCGAAGATCGCCGAAGGCAGCACAATATTGATCGCAAACGCCCGCGCGAGGCCGCGCAAATGCAGCGACCGGCGCCCGGCAAACAGGTCGAGGCCCATCGCCACCACGCCCATCGCCACCGCCAGCTTTGCGGTACCCGGCATCTCACCCGCTGACAGCGAGGCATAAGTCAGTGCACCATAAGTGACGAACTCGCCTTGCGGGATCAGGATGACGCGCGTGACGGCGAACACCAGCACCAAAGCCAGACCGAGCAACGCGTAGATCGCGCCGTTGGTGACGCCGTCCTGCACCAGGAACAGCATGATGGTGGTGTTCAAAACCCCGCGCTCCCCCTAAACGAATCGGTTAGTGTGAGGCTCGGCCGCCCCCAACCACCCGATAACAGCAGTTGAAAAATGCTGTCGATTTTTGATATGGTAGATAACAATTATCAATTATAACCTCAAGGCCGGCCCCGGCTCTGGCCGGCCGTTGCCAGCCTAGCGGGATTGCGAGTATCGAGCGATGACTGTCTCCAAAACTGCCGTGATCGATGCCGCCAAGGCGCCCCGCTTGGCCCGTAGGGAGACCGCCGGTACGGCCGAAAGCGCGGAGCTGCAGCTTGGCGAACTGTCCGAATTGATCGGATATGCGCTCAAGCGTGCGCAACTGAAGGTGTTCGAGGATTTTTTGCGCTGCGTCGCGCCGCTGCAGCTGACGCCGGCGCAGTTCTCGGTTCTGCTGCTGATCGACAAGAACCCGGGACGCAACCAGACCGAGATCGCCAATACGCTCGGCATCCTCAGGCCGAATTTTGTGGCGATGCTCGACGGACTGGAGAGCCGCGATCTCTGCGCGCGGGTCCGTTCGAGCAACGATCGCCGCTCCCACATCCTGATCCTGACCGACAAGGGCCGGGCAGTGCTGGCGCGCGCCAAGAAGCTGATCGCCCTCAAGCATGAGGCGCGATTCAACGAATTGCTTGGCCCCGCCAACCGCGCCGAGCTGCTTGCGATGCTGACCACGATCGCCAGAGAGTTTTGAACACGCGAACGCTCAGCCTCCGACTTCGCCTGAGACGACGTCGCCGAACAGCTTCCATTTCTCGCCCTCGAACTTCATCAGCTGGAGCTGGCTGATCGGAGCGAAATCGGTCGCACTGGTGTTGATCACGATCCCGGGCAGCAGGACTTCGGTGCGGAAATCCTTGAGGTTTGCCGCCTGCTTCATGACGTTTTCGCGGGTGAGATCGTCGCCGCACTGCTTCAGCACCTGGACCAGCGTTTGCGCGACGCCGTAACCGACCACCGTTGACTGGTCGAGCTTGTTACCCTCCGGGTAGTCCTTGGCCAGAAATTCCAGGAACCTCTTCATTCCGGAATCGTTATCCCACTGCGGCTCGGAAGGATCCTTCAGATAGGCCGCCGAAATAATGCCCTGCCCGTTTTCGTAACCGGCGGGCTTGAGGACGCTTCCGACCGACGCCGAAACGTTGTTGAGGAAATGCAGCGGCTTCCACTCCGTCTCGGCGACTTTCCTGATCGCCTGCGCCGCGAATTTCGGGGTGGTGATATCGACGAAGATATCGGCTCCGGTCGATTTGAGCTTGACGATATGGTCGTCGACCGTCGGTTCGGTGGTCTCGTAGCTCTCCTCGGCTGTTATCATCGAGGCGGCCTTGGCGCCTAACCCGTCCTTCAGACCCTTCAGATAGTCCTTGCCGTAATCGTCGTTCTGGTACAGCACTGCGATCTTGCCGTTCGGCTTCTCCTTGAGAATGTATTTGGCGTAGATGCGTGCCTCGCTCTGATAGTTGGGCTGCCAGCCCATGGTCCAGGGGAAGTCCTTGGGGTCGTTCCATTTGGCGGCCCCGGTGGCGACGAACAGCTGCGGCACCTTCTTGGAATTCATGTATTTGTGAATCGCCGAATTCGGCGGCGTGCCGAGCGGATTGAAGATGAACAGGACCTCGTCGCTCTCCACCAGCTTGCGCGCCTGCTCGACCGTCTTCGGCGGGCTGTAGCCGTCGTCATAGCTGATGAAATTGATCTTGCGGCCGTTGATGCCGCCGGCGTCGTTGATCTTCTTGAAGTAGGCGGCTTCGGTCTTGCCGATCACGCCATAGGCGGAAGCCGGACCGCTGTAGGGCATGATGTTGCCGATCTTGATTTCGCTGTCGGTGGCGCCGGTGTCGTATTTCTTCTGCGCCGATGCGCCGCTGCTCGACGCCGCGAGCATGATCAGCGCAGCCGATGCGATCGCTTTTCTGCTGGTAGCAAAAGGCATTCCGGATCTCCTTATCACTAATCATTGAGTTCGCCGCTGATGATGTCGCCGAACAATTCCCATTTCTCGCCCTTGAAGCGCATCATCTGAAGTTGCTCGATCGGCGCGAAATCGGCGGCGCTGGTATTGATCGTAATGCCGGGAAGCAAGGTGTCGGGTGCGAAGTTCTTCAGGCTGGCCGCCTGCTTCATCACGTTGTCGCGGGTCAGGTTGTCGCCGCACATTTCGAGGACCTTGACCATGGTCTGGGCGGCGCCGTAGCCGTAGACGACGGAGCCATCGAGCCTGTTGGCTTCGGGATCGTATTTCTCCAGGAAGGCATAGAATTTCTTCATGCCGGGGTCATTGTCCCACTGCGAGTCCGCGCCGTCCTTGGCATAGGCGGCCGACAGTATGCCTTGCGAATTCTCGAAGCCCGCCGGCTTGATCACGCCGCCGACGGAGGCTGAGACATTGGAGACGATGTGCAGCGGCTTCCAATCGATCTCGGCCAGCTTCTTGATCGCCTGCGCCGCGAATTTCGGGGTGGTGATGCTGATAAAGACATCGGCGCCGGAGGCCTTGAGCTTGACAATGTGGTTGTCGATCGAAGGCTCCGAGGTCTCATAGCTTTCTTCCGCCGCGATCATCGAACTCCTGGCCCCGAGTCCGTCCTTGAGGCCCTTGAGGTAGTCCTTGCCGAAGTCGTCGTTCTGAAACAGGATCGCGATCCTGGCATCCGGCTTTTCCTTCATCAGATACTTCGCATAAATCCGCGCTTCGCTCTGATAGCTGGGCTGCCAGCCCATGGTCCACGGAAAGTCCTTGGGATCGTTCCATTTGGTGGCGCCGGTGGCGACGAAGAGCTGCGGCACCTTCTTGCCATTCATGTATTTCTGGATCGCCGAATTCGAGGGCGTGCCCAGCGGATTGAAAACCAGCAGCACCTCGTCGCTCTCGACCAGCTTGCGCGCCTGCTCGACGGCCTTTGGCGGGCTATAGCCATCGTCATAGCTGATGAAATTGATCTTGCGGCCGTTGATGCCACCCTCGGCATTGATTTTCTTGAAATACGCTTCCTCGGTCTTGCCGATCACGCCGTAGGCGGAAGCCGGCCCGCTATAGGGCATGATGTTGCCGATCTTGATTTCGCTGTCGGTCGCACCGGTGTCGTATTTCTTTTGTGCGTGCGCGGCGCCGGAAGTGGCAGCGAAAACGATGAGCGCCGTCGAGAACGCGGCGATACCGAGTATCTGTCCGCTACGCAGTGTTTGTCTGGCAAGCATGGTCTCTCCTGAGCTAGCTTTTCTTGAGCTTGCCGATCAGTTGCTCGGCAACCATGGCGACCTGCCTAGCGCCGTGCGGCACCAGGAAGATGACCAGGAACAACAGCACGCCGAACACGGCGCCGGAGAGACCCTTTGAAATTCCCTCTGCGATGTTCGGCACGAAGATGATGAAGGCCGAGCCCACGATCGAGCCGGGCAACCAGCCGACGCCACCGACCACCATGCCGAGAAACAGCGAGATCGCCAGCGTGATGGTGTAGCCGTCGGGGGCAACAAACTGTACCGCGATGGCGCCGAGGCCGCCGGCGACGCCGGTGATGCCGGCCGAGACGCCGAACGCCAGGGTCTTGTACAGCGCGACGTCGATGCCCATGGCGGAGGCCGCGATCTCGTTGTCGCGTATCGCCATGAAGGCGCGGCCGGAGCGCGACCTCAGCAGGTTGACCGAGAAGATATAGATCGCAATAGTGACCGCGAGCGTGAAATAATACAGCCACATGTCCTGCGACATCGGCAGGCCGAACGGCGCGTCGGGTTTTGTCACGACCAGGCCCTGGACGCCGCCGGTCCATTGTTCGAAATAGCCGAGCTTCAGCAGCTGCGGCATGGCGGTCGCCAACGCGAAGGTCGCCAGCGCCAGATAGACGCCGCTCAAACGCAGCGCCGGCTGGCCGAACAGAAATCCAAAGGCGAAGCAGACGATGCCGGCGACCGGCAATGTCAGGGCGTAATTGATGCCGCCATGTTCCATCAGGATGGCCGAGGTGTAGGCGCCGACCGCGTAGAAAGCGCTCTGGCCGAGCGAGAACTGGCCGCTGCCGCCGGTCAGGATGTTGAGCGCCAGAACCGCGAGGCCATAGATCAAGAGCATGGTCAGCTGGAAGATGATGAAATTCTTCACAAAAAGCGGCGCGACGATCAACAGCGCCAGCATGACCAGCGAGGTTCCGTTGCCGAGCGTCATGGCCCGCTTCGGAACGGCCTCGACCGCCGGTGCCTCGGTGACGACTTCCTGAATTGCGCTCATGATCAAACTCGCTTCACGATCGGCCGGCCAAACAGGCCGGCGGGTTTGACGACCAGTACGGTGATGATCAGCGCCAGCGCGATCGGCAGTTTAAGTTCGTTGCCGACGCCGGGGATGTAGGTGCCGGCGAGATTTTCGAAGATCCCGACCAGGAACCCGCCGATCACGGCGCCGAACGGACTGGTGAGGCCGCCGAGCACGGCGGCGGCAAATCCGTAGATCAGGACGCCCAACATCATGTTCGGTTCCAGAAACACCACCGGTGCAATCATCATGCCGGCGATCGAGCCGATCGCGGCCGCCATGCCCCAGCCGAGCGCGATCATCCAAGAGGTGTTGATGCCAACCAGCCGGGCGGATTCCGGAACCGACGCCGCGGCGCGCATCGCCAAGCCGACCCGGGTAAATTGAAAGAAGATATAGAGCAGGACCAACAGCAGCAGGGTAACGCCGATCATGCCGGCCTGATGGGTCGAAATCAGCTGGCTGCCGAGAAAGGGCGAGGATCCGAACGGCGTCGGGAATTGCTTGATGGTGAAGTCCCAGATCAGGCCGGCGACGCTGTTGATGATGGCGTACAGCGCGATGAAGCCGGCGACGTTGGTCAGGATCGGCGCCTTCGCCAGCGGCTTGAACAGCAGCCGCTCGATGGCAATGCCGCCGGCGAACGAAAATACCAGGGTGAGCAGGAACGCTCCCCAGTAGGGTACACCCCATTGCATCAGTTGCCAGGCGACGAAGGTCGAAAACATCGCCATTTCGCCTTGCGCGAAATTGAGATGATCGATCGCCTGGTAGATCATGACGACGGCAAGCGCCATGCAGGCATAGATCGCGCCGGTGGCGATGCCGGCCAGGATTTGATTGGTGAAAAGCTCCATGGCCGCGCTCCTCAATAACCCAGATAGGATTTACGGATGTCTTCGTTATTGGCAATCTCGGCGGCGCTTCCGGACATCACGATGCGTCCGGTTTCGATCACATGGGCCTGGTCGGCGAGCTCCAGCGCCAGCTGGGCGTTCTGCTCCACCACCAGAATGGTGACCTTGTCCTCGCGATTGATCTTGCCGAGAATCTTGAACAGGTCGCGCACGATCAGCGGCGCCAGGCCGAACGACGGCTCGTCCAGCAGCATCAGTCTCGGACGCAGCATCAGCGCCCGGGCCACCGCCAGCATCTGCTGCTCGCCGCCGGAAAGAGTGCCCGCCTGCTGGGTATGCCGTGCCTTCAGCACCGGAAAGTGATCGTACATCCGCTCGATGTCGGAAACCACGCCGGCCTTGTCGCCGCGCGTGATGGCGCCAAGCTGCAGGTTTTCCTCGACCGTCATGGTGGTGAAGGTGCCGCGGCCCTGTGGCACGTGGGCGATGCCGAGCCGGACGATGTTTTCGGTCGAGCGGCCGATCAGCGGGGCGCCGTCGAACTCGATCGCGCCGGTCGAGCGCACCATGCTGCAGATCGCGCGCAACGTGGTGGTCTTGCCGGCGCCGTTGGCGCCGAGCAGCGTGGTCAGGCTGCCTTCGCTAAGGCCGAAGTCGAGCCCGTGCAGCGCCTGAACCTGGCCGTAATAGGCTCGGAGATCCCTGACGTTGAGCATCGCCGTCATTGGTCCTTGCTCCCGAGATAGGCCTTGATGACATCCGGGTCCGACTGCACCGCGGCTGGCGTTCCCTCGGCGAGCTTGCGGCCGAAATTCAGCGCCACCACGTGATCGGCGATCGACATCACCAGGCCCATGTGATGCTCGACCAACAGCACGGTGACGTTGCGCTCGTCGCGAATCCGGCGGATCAGATCGCCGAGCACATGGACTTCTTCATGATTGAGGCCGCCGGCGGGCTCATCCAGCAGCAGGATCTTCGGATCGGCCGCCAGCGCGCGCGCCAGCTCGACCCGTTTCTGGGTGCCGAACGGCAGACCGGAAACCGTGACGTGAGCGACGTCTTCGAGGTCGAGATAGACCAGGATGTCATGGACCCGCTTGTTCATTGCGGTTTCGCCGCGGCGAACCCAGGGGAGTTTCAGGGAGTCGCTGATGATGTCGCTGTTGGTGCGGGCATGGGTACCGACCCGGACGTTATCCATGACCGAAAGATTTGGAAACAGCGCCACGTTCTGGAACGTGCGGCCAATCCCGATTTCTGCGATCCGATGCGGCGGACGCTTCAGGATACTCTCGCCTTCCATCAGGATGTCGCCGGCACTGGGCTGGTAGAGCCGGCTCAGGCAATTGAAGAGCGTGGTCTTGCCGGCGCCATTGGGTCCGATCAGGCCGAGGATCTGGCCCTGCCGCATGTCAAAGGACACGCCATTCAACGCGATGATGCCGCCGAACACGACGCTGACGTCGCGAACCGCAAGCAGGGGTGACTTGCCCTGGGCGTTTTGCCCCTGCGCCAATGGTGCCTGCGTCATTTTGTTCCGCCCGGACGCATCGGGCCGGAATGACCAGGCGAAACCGGTCGCCGGTCGCAATGATGAAGGTTACCTGATCCCCGCGACCATACGCGCAATTTTCCCTCCTGATTTCAACTTTTTGTTTTCTTCTTTTTTGTTTTGTTCTTCTATTAATCGCGGCGTCGCTCCGCCGAGCGCGGCCTCGATATTCCTTACCATCGCCACGAGGCGAGGTCCAATATCGTGGCGCAGCCGGTCTTCGGTGAAACGGAACGCGGGCGCACCACAGCTAAATGCGTAAGGACCGGTTCCGTCGTCAAGCTTTAGGGCCACGCCCACCGCATGCACGTCGTCCTGCCACTCGCCCGCCGAAATCGCGAAACCTGACTTCTCGACCGTTTCGCCGGCGCGCTCGATGGCGTCGCGGATCCGGGGCCAGCGGCTGCCGTAGTGCTCCCGCAGTTCGCGCAATAATGAGGCACGCTCGTCACCGGGCAGTGCCCAGATATAAGCCCGCCCCATCGCAGTGGTTGCGATCGGAATGCGGGAACCGACGTCCAGCTGAACGCCCAGCGTGAGACCGTTGCGGCTCTGGCCGAAGTAAATCATGCTGAGACGGTCGCGGCCGCCGACCGCGACCGCGCCGCCGGTCTGGCGCATCAGTTCCTCGCGGTAAGACTCGGACAGGTGGCGGACGCCGAGATTGGCAAGGGCGGCATACCCGAGTGCCATCGCAGAGGGCGCCAACTGATATTTCTCGAACCGCGGAACCGGTGTAAGGTAGCCCAGCCTGGTCAAGGTATAGGTCAGCCGCGAAACGGTTGGCTTTGGCAAATTCGTACGGGCCGCGATCTCCTGATTGCCAAGAAGCCCGTCGTTGGGACGAAATGCGCGCAACACTTCAAGGCCGCGGGCAAGTGCTACGACGAAGCTGCGATCGGTCGCCACCTTCTTGGCTGGACGTTTCATTGCCTGGCGCTGTACCGACCTCGTTGACAACCGACGTGCTTCAAAATAACCCTCCGTGTCAAGATGCGGAATTAAATTCCGCACTGCGAAATAGAGCCGGAACAAGATACATCCAGATTCAAGAAACATCCAGAATAAGAAACCAAGGGAGATCAGCGTGAACGAAGTGGTCAAGATCGAGCGTCATGACGTGGTCGCGCTCGTCACGGTTGACAGCCCCCCGGTGAACGCGCTGAGCGCCGCCGTCCGCGGCGGCATTCTCGATTGCATCAAGCGCGCGATCGCCGATCCGGAGGTGAAGGCGATCGTTCTGACCTGCGATGGCCGCACCTTCATCGCCGGCGCCGACATCACTGAATTCGGCAAACCGCCGAAGCCGCCGGGCCTCCAGGAGGTGCTGACCGAGATGGAGAACTCGCCGAAGCCGGTCGTTGCCGCCATTCATGGCACGGCGCTCGGGGGCGGCCTCGAAGTGGCGCTCGCCTGCCACTTCCGCGTCGCCACTGGGGACGCCAGGCTCGGCCTGCCCGAGGTCAAGCTCGGGCTGCTGCCCGGCGCCGGCGGCACCCAGCGCCTGCCGCGCGCAGTCGGTCCGGAACTTGCGGTCAAGATGATCGTCGGCGGCGATCCGATCAGCGCGAGCGAAGCGCTCAAGAATGGCCTGATCGAGGAGATCGTCGAGGGGCCCGCGACCGGCGGCGAGGCCTTTGCCCGCAAGGTGCTGGCGGAGAAGCGGCCCTTGCGCAAGCTGCGTGACGACGACTCCAAACTCGCAGCCGCCAAGGCCGACCGTTCGATCTTCACAAATGCGGTCGCAGCCCTGACCAAGAAGGCGCGCGGGCTGGAGGCACCATTTGCGGCCGCCGACGCGGTCGGCGCGGCGATCGACCTGCCGTTTGAAGAAGGGCTGAAGAAGGAACGCGAGGGTTTTCTGAAGCTGGTGGCGAGCGATCAGTCCAAGGCGCAGCGTTATGCCTTCTTCGCCGAGCGTGAGGCCGCCAAGATCGCCGGCGTCCCCGAAGGGACAAAACCGCGCCATGTCGAGCGCGTCGCCATCATCGGTGCCGGCACCATGGGCGGCGGTATCGCGATGTCGTTCGCCAATGCCGGTATTCCGGTCACGCTGATCGAGACCGGCGAGGAGCAGCTCAAGCGCGGCATGGGCGTGATGCAGAAGAACTACGAGGCGACCGCGGCGCGTGGCGGCATTGCCGCCGACGCCCCCGCCAAGCGCATGGGCCTGATCAACGGGGTGGTCGGATTGGAACACGTCAAAGACGCCGACCTGATCATCGAGGCGGTGTTCGAGACCATGGCGATCAAGAAGGAAGTGTTCGAAAAACTCGATGAATATGCCAGGCCCGGCGCGGTGCTGGCTTCGAACACGTCCTATCTCAATATCGACGAGATCGCCAAAGTGACGAAACGGCCGCAGGACGTGCTCGGGATGCATTTCTTCAGCCCGGCCAACGTGATGAAGCTGTGCGAGATCGTGCGCGCGGAAAAGACCGCGCCGGATGCACTGACCACCGCGGTCGCGGTGGCGCGCCGAATAGCAAAAGTACCGGCGGTGGTCGGGGTCTGCGACGGTTTTGTCGGCAATCGCATGCTGGCGCAGCGCGGCAAGCAGGCGGAAATACTGTTGTTCGAGGGCGCGCTACCGCAGCAGGTCGATGCGGTGGTGACAAAATTCGGCATGCCGATGGGGCCGTTCGCGATGGGCGATCTCGCCGGCCTCGATATCGGCTGGCGCTCGCGCAAGGATCGCGGCATCAAGTCGGAAATTGCCGACGCGCTGTGCGAAGCCGGGCGTTTTGGTCAGAAGACCGGCAAGGGCTACTACAAATATGAGGGCGGCTCGCGCGCGCCGCTGCCGGATCCGGAAGTGGAAAGATTGATCGACGAGACCCTGCAGCGGCTCGGGCGCAAGCGCCGCGTGGTCAGCGACGAGGAAATTCTCGAGCGCATGATGTATCCGATGATCAACGAGGGCGCGCGGATCCTGGAGGAAAAGATCGCGGCGCGGGCGAGCGATATCGACGTGATCTGGCTCTATGGCTATGGCTGGCCGATCTATCGCGGCGGTCCGATGTTCTATGCCGATCAGGTCGGCCTCAAGCACATCGCCGACCGGTTGTCGTTCTACGCCAAGCAGACCAACGATCCCTCGCTCGAACCGGCGCCGTTGCTCAAGCGCCTCGCCGACGAAGGCAAGACCTTTGCATCGCTGGCCCGGACGGCGAAGGCGGCGTGATGGGGATCAGCCACAGCCTCGGGTCATTCCGGGATGCGCCGTTTGGCGCAGACCCGGAATCCCGAGATTCCGGGTTCGCGCTACGCGCGCCCCGCAATGACGGCGACGGTTGCGGTGTGCCAACCATCCTGACGCTTTCCCACAAGCGGGAAGGGAACGGAGACGCCGTGTTCACCTCACTGCGGGAGGCGCCGCGATGACGCATCCCGGCGAACAGTTCTATCCGCAAGGCGTGCATTGGGACGACCCGATCGCGCGCGGCACGTTGCCCGATCTGTTGTCGAAGGCGGCGGCGACCCATGCAGCGCGGCCGGCGATCGAATTCCGCGACCGGCCGATCAGTTACGCCGTGCTGCAAGCCATGGTCGACGTCGCTGCCGCCGCATTGCTGCGCGCCGGATATGGCAAGAACACGTCGGTGGCGCTGTTCCTCGGCAATGGCCCGGATCATCCGGTCAACTTCTTCGGCGCGCTGCAAGCCGGCGCCCGCGTCGTGCATCTCAGCCCGCTCGATGGCGAACGTGCGCTATCCCATAAATTGAGCGACAGCGGCGCGCGCGTTCTCATCACCAGCGATCTCGCAGCCCTGTTGCCGATGGCGCTCAAATTCCTCGAGAAGGGGCTGCTCGATCGCCTCATCGTTTGCGAGGACGATCATTGGGGCGAGGTGGGCAACCCGCATACGCCGATCCCGGACCACCCCGCGATCGTCACGTTCAGGCAATTTGTCGAGGGGGCAACCAGCCCTGCGCAATGGCCTGACATCGCAGTCGATGATATCGCGCTCTTGCAATATACCGGCGGCACCACTGGACTGCCCAAGGGCGCGATGCTCAGCCACGGCAATCTGACGGCGGCGGTGTCGATCTATGATGTCTGGGGCCGGAAGACCGAACGCGACGGCGTCGAGCGCGTGATCTGCGTGCTGCCGCTGTTTCACATCTACGCGCTGACGGTCATCCTGCTGCGCAGCCTCGAGCGCGGCGATCTGATATCGCTGCATCAGCGTTTCGATGTCGAAGCCGTGATGCGCGACATCGAGGTCAAGCGGGCCACCGCGTTCCCCGGCGTGCCGACGATGTGGATCGCGATTGCCAGCCTGCCCGATCTGGAGAGCCGCGATCTGTCGTCGCTCGTCACTTGCGGATCGGGTGGCGCGCCGCTGCCGGTCGAGGTCGCCCGGATATTCGAGCGCAAGACCAACATGAAGCTCAAGAGCGGCTGGGGCATGACCGAGACCTGTTCGCCCGGCACCGGCCATCCCCAGGCGGGACCGGAAAAGCCGGGTTCGATCGGGCTGATGCTGCCGGGCATCGAACTCGACGTGGTCGCGCTCGATGATCCGAAGAAGGTGTTGCCGGCGGGCGAGGCCGGCGAAATCCGGATTCGCGGGCCGAACGTTACCAGGGGTTACTGGAACCGGCCGCAGGAGACCGCGGAGGCCTTTGTCGGCGACCGCTTCCTGACCGGCGATATCGGCTATATGGACAGTGACGGTTATTTTTATCTGGTCGATCGCAAGAAGGACATGATCATCTCCGGCGGCTTCAACGTCTATCCGCAGATGATCGAGCAGGCGATCTATGAGCATCCCGCGGCCCAGGAAGTGATCGTGATCGGAATTCCCGATGACTATCGCGGCGAGGCGGCGAAGGCTTTTGTCAAATTGCGCCCCGGCGCCAGTCCGTTCACGCTGGAAGAACTGAAGGCATTCCTCACCGGCAAGCTCGGCAGGCACGAAATTCCCGCGGCGCTGGAATTCGTCGATGAATTGCCCAAGACGTCGGTCGGCAAGCTCTCGCGCCACGAGTTGCGCAGTGAGAAAGCCGCGCAATTAAAGCAACAGCCACTCGTAGCAGGAGGAGGCCGTTCGTGATGCGCGCCGTTCGAGATGGTGGGAGAGATTGTCATTCCGGGATGTGCCCTTGGTCGGCAATTGCCGACCAAGGCGCAGGCCCGGAATCCATAACCCCCGATCATGGTTATGGATTCCGGGCTCGGTCCGCTTCGCTTCCCGCCCCGGAATGACCGCTTTTATTTTGGTTGCCGATCATTTTCGTTCGCTCACAGGAGGATCCGATGGATCTCAGCTTCAGCAGGGAAGAAGTAGCGTTTCGCGACGAGGTGCGGGCCTTCTTCAGGGACCATGTGCCGCCCTCGACGCGGCAGAAAATGCAGGAGGGCCGTCATCTCAGTAAGCAGGAGATGGTCGATTGGTGGCGCATCCTTAACAAGAAGGGCTGGGGTGTCACGCACTGGCCCAAAGAACATGGCGGCACTGGCTGGACATCGGTGCAGCACTACATCTTCAACGAGGAACTGCAGATGCATCCGGCGCCGGCGCCGCTCGCCTTCGGCGTCAGCATGGTCGGCCCTGTGATCTACACCTTCGGCAACGAGGCGCAGAAGAAGCATTATCTGCCGCGTATCGCCAATGTCGACGACTGGTGGTGCCAGGGCTTTTCCGAGCCGGGCGCGGGCTCCGACCTCGCCTCGCTGAAGACCAAGGCCGAGCGCAAGGGCGACAAATACGTCATCAACGGCCAGAAGACCTGGACCACGCTGGCGCAGCACGCCGACATGATCTTCTGCCTGTGCCGCACCGATCCCGGCGCCAAAAAGCAGACCGGTATTTCCTTCATCCTGATCGACATGAAGTCGAAGGGCATCACGGTTCGTCCGATCCAGACCATCGACGGCGGTTTTGAGGTCAACGAAGTGTTTCTCGATGACGTCGAGGTGCCGGTCGAAAACCTCGTCGGCGAGGAGAACAAGGGCTGGGACTACGCCAAATTCCTGCTCGGCAACGAGCGCACCGGGATTGCGCGGGTCGGCGTTTCCAAGGAGCGGATCCGCCGCATCAAGGAACTGGCGGCAAACGTCGAATCCGGCGGCAAGCCGGTGATCGAGGACTTGAAATTCCGCGAGAAACTGGCCGAGGTCGAGATCGAACTGAAGGCGCTCGAACTGACGCAGCTTCGTGTCGTCGCCGACGAGGGCAAGCATGGCAAGGGCAAGCCCAATCCGGCGTCTTCGGTCCTGAAAATCAAGGGCTCGGAAATCCAGCAGGCCACGACCGAATTGCTGATGGAAGTGATCGGGCCGTTCGCAGCACCCTACGACGAGCATGGCGAGGACGGCAGCAACGAGGCGATGGACTGGACCGCGCAGATCGCGCCGAGCTACTTCAACAACCGCAAGGTCTCGATCTATGGCGGCTCCAACGAGATCCAGCGCAACATCATCACCAAGGCCGTGCTGGGGTTGTGATTGCCGCGCGTTAATGAAGACTGTCGTCCCCGCGAAAGCGGGGACCCAGTACCCCGCGGCGTTCATTGTTTACAAAGAACGCCGGTGATTACTGGATCCCCGCTTTCGCGGGGATGACGAGAAGATGTTCAGGCAACAGCGTTGCCCACGTGGTTTTGGGAGAAACAACAACATGGATTTTGATTTGTCCGAGGAGCAGCGTCTTCTCAAGGAAAGCATCGACGGTCTGTTGCGCGGCTCCTACGACTTCGAGCAGCGCAAGAAGTACATGAAAGAGAAGGGCGGCTGGAGCCGGGGTGTCTGGGGCAAGCTCGCCGAGCAGGGCCTGCTCGGCCTGCCGTTCACCGAAGACGATGGCGGCTTCGGCGCCGGTGCGGTGGAAACCATGATCGTGATGGAAGCGCTGGGCAAGGCGCTGATGCTGGAGCCTTATCTGGCGACGGTGGTGATCGGCGGCGGCTTCCTGCGCCGTGGCGGCTCGGCCGGGCAGAAGGCGGCAAATATTCCCGGCATCATCGACGGCAGCAAGACCTTTGCGTTCGCCCAGCTCGAGAAGAATTCGCGCTACGATCTGCAGGACGTCGCGACCACGGCCAAGAAAAAGGGCGGGCATTACCTGATCGACGGCGAAAAATTCGTCGTGCTCAACGGCGAGACCGCGGACATGCTGGTCGTCACCGCGCGCACCAGTGGCGGACAACGCGACGCCGATGGCGTCGGGGTGTTTCTGGTGCCTGCAGGTGCCAAGGGTGTTGCGAAGAAGGGCTATCCGACCCAGGACGGCCTGCACGCCGCCGACATCACCTTCACCGGCGTCGAGGTCGGCGCTGATGCCGCGATCGGTGATCCCGAGAACGCACTGCCACTGATCGAGCGCGTGGTCGACGACGCCCGCAGCGCGATGTGCGCGGAAGCGGTAGGCGCGATGGATGAATCCTTGAAAACCACCGTCGAATATCTCAAGACCCGCACGCAATTCGGCGTGCCGATCGGCAGCTTCCAGACCCTGCAGCATCGCGCCGCCGACATGTTCGTCGCCGTCGAGCAGGCCCGCAGTATGTCGATGTTTGCGACCATGGCTTGCGACTTCGACGACGCCGAAGAGCGCGCCACCGCGATCGCGGCGGCCAAGGTGCAGGTCGGCAAGTCGGCAAAATACGTCGGCCAGCAGGCGATCCAGCTGCATGGCGGCATCGGCATGACGCAGGAGGCGAAGATCGGCCACTACTTCAAGCGCCTGACCATGATCGAGAACACGTTCGGAGACACCGATTATCATTTGCGCCGCGTCACCAACAGCGGCGGGCTGATCTAGGCTTTATTAAAGCTTCGCCAGCAATATCGTCATTGCGAGCGAAGCGAAGTAATCCAGAGCTGCGCGACGATAGATTGCGTCGTCGCTTGCGCTCCTCGCAAGGGCGCCCACCAGGGGCGCCCCTACGACAACATCGATCTTTGTAGGGGCGACCCCTGTGGTCGCCCTCCTTCGGTCAACCCCGGCGTGATTCACCCAAGAAGGACCGCAGAAGGCCAAATGGAGAACCAATATGCAAGGAACCCCGTTCGATCTCACCGGCCGGGTCGCCGTCGTCACCGGATCCAGCCGCGGCATCGGCCGCGCCTCGGCTGAGCTGTTGGCAAAGCTCGGCGCCAAGGTGGTGATTTCCAGCCGCAAGGCCGACGCCTGCGAGGTGGTTGCCGACGGTATCAGAAAGGCGGGCGGCGACGCCCATGTCATTGCCTGCAACATCTCGCGCCGCAACGACGTGGAGGCGCTGATCAAGGGGGCGACCCTGCACTTCGGTAAGATCGACATCCTGGTCTGCAACGCCGCGGTCAACCCCTATTACGGGCCGCTGCTCGACATCCCGGACGAAGCCTTCGACAAGATCATGGGCTCCAACGTCAAGAGCAACATCTGGCTCTGTTCCCTGGCGATCCCGCAAATGGCCGCGCGCGGCAACGGATCGGTCGTCATCATCTCCTCGATCGGCGGCTTGCGCGGCTCGACCGTGATCGGCGCCTACGGGATTTCCAAGGCGGCGGATTTTGCGCTGTGCCGCAGCCTCGCCGGCGAATGGGGACCACGGGGCGTGCGCGTCAATTGCGTAGCGCCTGGCCTTGTCAAGACCGATTTCGCCCGCGCCTTGTGGGAGGACGAGGAGCGCCTGAAGCGGCGCTGCGCCACCACGCCCTTACGGCGGATCGGCGAGCCCGACGAGATTGCCGGTGCGGTAGCTTATCTCGGCTCCGATGCCTCCAGCTTCATGACCGGCCAGACCATCGTGGTCGATGGCGGGGTGACGACGGCGTCGGTGTGATCCTTACCGTATCGGCTTCGGCGGCTGGCGGCGGCGGTCGGAGGCCGGCTGATAGGCGATCCGCGAGTGGTGCGCGCAATAGGGCAGGCTGGCCAGCGCCCTGCCGCCGCAGAAGTAAAATTCCGAACTGGAGGGATCGCCGATCGGCCAGTGGCAGGTGGCTTCGTTCAGTTCGAGCAGCGACAGCCGCTGGCTCATCGGCACCACGTTGTCATGGGCGATCGGATCAGGCTCCATCTCGACGTCGAAGGCATGCGCCAGCGCGGTGTTGCCGCGCGACATCGGACGTGCCACCCGCATCATGTGCTGGGCCGGGCGTGCCTTGCGCGGGCGCGGCGCCGCCGAGGAGGGGCTCTTGGCGCGGCCGGAAAGGCCCAGCCGGTGGACCTTGCCGATCACGGCATTGCGGGTCACATTTCCGAGTTCCCCAGCAATCTGGCTGGCGGAATGGCCGGCCTCCCAGAGCTTCTTCAACTGTTCGACGCGATCGTCGGTCCAGGTCAATACCGTCATCGCACTCTTCCCTTCGTGTCGCGCCGGCCTTTCCGGAAGCGGCGTTGCGACTCCATTCCTTCAAAAACCCTGCGAGCAGAATCCCTTAGCCCTCGCCGGGCGCGGAAAGCACGCCCGGGCGTTTTAGCTGAAGCCCCTTGGGACGGGTGAGATTGAACTGCCGCACGAGATGTCGTACCCGACATTTCAAAGGCTACAATATGCCGTGACTCTCGCGCAAGAGTCAGCCTCACTGCATCCACATCTTCCACCACCTAAGAATCCCAAGTGGAATTCTCCGCGAGCGCCCCAGGCTTACGGACCGGGTTTGTCCGTTGTGGCCGGTTGACAGTTTTGGCCGGCCGCATAGAATGGTTCCACGTGCCGCCCCGAAAAGGCGGCACGTTTGCTTTTCCAGGGGCTGGCTGTCGATGCGGGCGCGCCAATGCGGGGCGTCACAGCCGGACCTAACCTTGCAGTGATCGCCATGACCAAGAGCGCGACGTCGCATCTGCTTCCTGTTTTCGCCAGGGTCGATCTCAGCTTCGAGCGCGGTGAAGGCGCCTGGCTGATCGCGACCAACGGCGAACGCTATCTCGATTTCACCTCTGGCGTCGCAGTGAATGCGCTGGGTCATGCCCATCCGCATCTGGTCGCGGCGCTGCAGGAACAGGCCACGAAATTGTGGCACATGTCCAACCTGTTCAAGAGCCCGGATGGCGAGCGGCTGGCGGGGCGATTGTGCGAACAAAGCTTCGCCGACTTTGTATTTTTCGCAAATTCCGGCGCCGAGGCGATGGAATGCGCCATCAAGATCACGCGCAAACATCACGCCGCCAAAGGCCATCCAGAGCGCTATCGCATCATCACTTTCGATGGCGCCTTTCACGGCCGAACCCTGGCGACGCTTGCCGCCACCGGCTCACCGAAATATCTCGACGGCTTCGGGCCGCCGATGGATGGCTTCGATCAGGTGCCGCTCGGCGATCTCGATGCCGTCAAGCAGGCCATCGGCCAACAGACCGCGGGCATCCTGATTGAACCGCTGCAGGGCGAAGGCGGTGTGCGCGCGCCACCGCACGCCTTCTTCAAGGCATTGCGCGAGCTGTGCGACGAGGCCGGCCTGCTTCTGGTGCTCGACGAGGTGCAGACCGGCATGGGCCGTACCGGCGTGTTGTTCGCCCATCAGCGCCTTGGCGTCACGCCGGACGTGATGTCGCTGGCCAAGGCGCTCGGCGGTGGCTTTCCGATCGGCGCATGCCTTTCGACCGCCGATGCCGCGGCCGGTATGACGGCGGGCTCGCACGGCTCGACCTTCGGCGGCAATCCGCTCGCGGTCGCCGCCGCCAATGCCGTACTGGACGTCATGCTGAAGCCTGGCTTCTTCGAGCATGTGCAGAAGATGTCGCTGTTGCTCAAGCAGAAACTGGCCTCGGTGGTCGATCGCCACCCGGGCGTGCTGGCTGAAGTGCGCGGCGAGGGCCTGCTGATCGGCCTGAAGGCGGTGGTGCCGTCAGGCGATCTGGTGACAGCCTTGCGCGACCAGAAGCTCCTCACCGTCGGCGCCGGCGAAAACGTGGTGCGGTTCCTGCCGCCGCTGATCGTGACCGAGGCCGAGATCGCGGAATCCGTCGCACGCCTCGAACGGGCCTGCGCGGCGCTGTCCGGCGATCAGTCGAAACCGACGGCCGGGCCATGACGACGCTACGCCATTTTCTCGACCTCAACGAGCTGCCGACCGGGGAGCTGCGTAACGTGCTCGCCTCCAGCCTCGCCATGAAAGCGAAGCTCAAGGCACAAAAAACCCAAGGTGCCAAGCCGGAAAAGCCGCTGCAAGGCAAGACGCTGGCGATGATATTCGAAAAGCCCTCGACCCGCACCAGGGTATCGTTCGACGTCGGCATGCGCCAGCTTGGCGGTGAATCGATCATGCTCACGGGAGCGGAGATGCAGCTCGGCCGCGGCGAGACCATCGCCGATACTGCACGCGTGCTGTCGCGGTATGTCGACGCCATCATGATCCGCATTCTCAACCACGACGCGCTGCTGGAGCTCGCAGCTTACGCCACCGTGCCCGTCATCAACGGCCTGACGCGGCGTTCGCACCCCTGCCAGGTGATGGCCGACCTGATGACGTTCGAGGAGCATCGCGGCCCGATCGAGGGCCGCACCGTGGCATGGACCGGCGACGACAATAACGTGCTGGCTTCGTGGGCGCACGCGGCGGAGCGTTTCCATTTCAATCTGCAGGTCGCGACCCCGCCGCAGCTTGCGCCGAACAAGGCGATGAAGGACTGGATCAAGGCGACGCAAGCGCCGATCGTGCTCGGCAACGATCCGGAGCAAGCGGTGCGCGGCGCCGATTGCGTGGTCACCGATACCTGGTTCTCGATGGGCGACAAGGACGGCGAGTACCGGCACAATCTCTTGAAACCCTACCAGGTCAATTCAAGGCTGATGGCGCTCGCAAAACCCGACGCGCTGTTCATGCATTGCCTGCCCGCCCATCGTGGCGACGAGGTCACCGACGAGGTGATCGACGGCCCGCAGTCGGTGGTGTTCGACGAGGCCGAGAACCGCCTGCACGTGCAAAAGGGCATACTGACATGGTGCTTTGAGGCGGTGAGGTGAGGGGTTCAACTTCGTGGGGGTGGCGAACAGGCAATC
Source organism: Bradyrhizobium sp. (assembly GCF_049512235.1). Taxonomy (GTDB): domain Bacteria; phylum Pseudomonadota; class Alphaproteobacteria; order Rhizobiales; family Xanthobacteraceae; genus Bradyrhizobium. The sequence continues at coordinate 21,130 of NZ_JBEKXH010000010.1, read as the reverse complement.
GACGGCTGCCACGACAAAACTGTCGTCCCGGCCAAGCCAACAGGTCCGGCCTCCGGCCGGTCCTGTGGAGATAATCACCGATGGATCGATTGGCAAACGCCGGAGCGGCATCTCGACTTAGGACAGACGTCAAATTAATCGCGTCGGATTTTGCAGGCCGTGCGTCCATGGGTGGGCGCCGCCGGCGGGTAACTCAGGATGAGGGCATAAGCTCCCCTCCCCCCACGCGCATCGCGCGTGGTGGGGAGGGGTCGGGGGTGGGGGGTAGCGCGGCGTTCACCGAAGCAGCGGTTCGTGCGGATGGACCCCCCACCCCCCACCCCACCCCCGACCCCTCCCCACCGCTTCGCGGGGGGAGGGGAGAGCAGATCCGATTCACTGGTTTTGACGTCTGACCTTAATGAAACGAACATCGTGGGCGCCTTCGCGGGGACGACGCGCGGAGGCCTTTGCGCCTTCCAAGCTCTTTCGAAGCCTGCCGGCCGACCCCAGATAAGGCGCCATGACATCACAAGCCCCCGACATGAAAATATTCCCTGATACCCCGGTCCGGGCGCCGTCGGCGGTTCCGCTCGACGATGCGGTGCTGCCGTTCGAGGTCGCCTCGCTCGACCTGCGCGGACGGCTGACCCGGCTCGGCCCCGCGCTCGACGACGTCTTGACCAAGCATGATTATCCACCCCCGGTCGGCAAGCTGCTCGGCGAGGCGATCGTGCTCGCGACGCTGCTCGGCTCGTCCCTGAAATTCGATGGCCGCTTCATCCTGCAGACCCAGACCGACGGCCCGGTGTCCTTTCTGATCGTGGATTTCCAGGCGCCCGACCGCTTGCGCGCCTATGCGCGCTTCGATGCCCAGCGGCTCAAGGACGGTCAGGATTCCGGCGCGCTGTTGGGCAAGGGCCATCTGGCGATGACCATCGATCAGGGGCCGGACATGAGCCGCTATCAGGGACTGGTGGCGCTTTCGGGTGGCAGTCTGGAAGATGCCGCGCATGAATATTTTCTGCGCTCGGAACAGATTCCGACCCGGGTGCGGCTTGCAGTCGGCGAGGAATGGCGCGGCGGCGGCGAAGGTCCCCGACATTATTGGCGCGCCGGCGGAATGCTGCTGCAATTTCTCCCCAAGGCGCCGGAGCGGGCGCGCCAGGCCGATCTGCATCCGGGCGACGCGCCGGAGGGCATCCTCGCCCACACGGTGGCCGAGGACGACGCCTGGGTCGAGGGCCAGTCGCTGATCGCAACCGTGGAGGATGTCGAGCTGATCGATCCCGATCTTTCCGGCGAACGGCTGCTCTATCGATTATTCCACGAGCGCGGCGTGCGGGTGTTTCCGCCGCTGCCGCTGCGCGCGAAATGCTCCTGCTCGCGCAATGCGGTCGCCTCGATGCTCGCAAGTTTTGCACCTGGCGACCGCGCCGACATGGTCAAGGATGGCAAGGTGGTCGTGACCTGCGAGTTCTGTTCATCGGTGTATGAGTTCACGCCGCAGGAGGCGGGGGTGGAGTAAGGGGGGCGACGCAGCGCCCATGTGGGCGGAACGAAGCAGTTCAGAGCTTCCGTTATTGCTGCCGCCTATACAGACATCCCCGCCAAACTGCCATGGGACGCGGGCGCCGAGGCGGTGAACAGGGAGATCGCGCGACGGCTTGCTGCACTTCCTAGCGGCGAGTGATCCCTTAGGATTCCCAATCAGTCTCCGGCTACGAGATCGAGCGCTTTGAGAGGCTGATGGCGGCCTACCGTTCGGGCGGCGAAGACATGCCGATTCTGAATGCGGCCCAGCTAGAGGATCTCGACCATCTCAGGATCACGCTCCGGATGGGCATCGACAAGCTGGAGCGCTGGCTGGAGTTTCGTAAGCAGGCGAATGAAATCAGCGCGGGCGAAGCCGATGCGGATCGGGCAGCCGTCGGCGATGCGCTCGACGAAATGGCCAACTTCATGGAGCGGTCGCCGTACTTCGATCCCGAGCTGCCAGCGAGTTTTCGATTTCTTGCCGAGGCAGCGCGCGATCGCTTGGGGGCCACCAGGACTGTCGTCTATGGCGCGGTCAAAAGCGCGGAGAACCTCGTCAGCTTTCTCGGGCAACGGGCGCTCGGCATTGTGATGAAGTCGAAAAGCCGCCGCGTACTGGATACCCTGCTTACGCGGGGTATGACAGCTCTCCTCAATCTCAATGAGCCGCTAATAAACCGCACCGCCCCCTAATTCAGCACCCGCTTGCTGTCCGGGCTGTCGAGCGAAAATGTCGGCACGTCGATCTCGAAGCGCTCGCCGCTGGCGCTCACCATCTGGTAGCGGCCGGTCATGAAGCCCGACGCGGTCGGCAGCGGCACGCCGCTGGTATATTCGAAGCGGTCGCCGGGCCCGAGCACGGGCTGCTTGCCGATCACGCCTTCGCCCCTCACCTCCTGCTGGCGGCCGGTGGCGTCGGTAATGATCCAGTGCCGGGTGCGCAACTGCACGGTCTCCGCGCCGGTATTGGTGATGACGATGGTATAGGACCAGACGAATTCACGCTTTTCAACCGACGACTGATCCGGCAGGAAGTTCGGCTCGACGGTGACTACGATCTGGCGGGTAACGGCGCGGTACATGGCTGGCGATCTTCCAAAATCGTCGCCCGGCCGAAAAGTTCCGAAGGAACCAATCGCCGGGCCGAATGGGGCGGCATCCCCTGGAATACTTATAATTCCAATCGTCGTTTCAACATAGTTCCGACCTAAAGCGCGCCCGCGCGGTCCCGGCCCCTGTGTCTTGCTTGCAACTGCCGGGCCGATACTATCTTTGCTGTGCTGCGAAAGCTGAACGCCGACCCCGTCCCGACGGTGCCTGATGACCTCCATTGCCGATCGAGTTGCTGGACCTCCCCTTGCCGGCGCGGCAGATGCGATCGGTCGCGACGCCGCGCCGGCAGCGGCCGCCCGGGCGCCGGCGATCTCGTTTCCGATCGGCAGCGAGCGCGAACTGCGGCTCGATCTGTTTCGCGGGCTGGCGCTGTGGCTGATCTTCATCGATCACCTGCCGCCCAATCTCCTGACCTGGTTCACGCTGCGCAATTACGGCTTCAGCGACGCCACCGAAATCTTCATTTTCATCTCCGGCTATACCGCGGCGTTCGTGTACGGCCGCGCCATGCTGGAGTTGGGCTTCGTCGTTGCGACCGCGCGGATCCTGCGGCGGGTCTGGCAGATCTATGTCGCCCACGTGTTCCTGTTCACGATCTTTCTTGCGGAAATTTCCTATGTCGCCACCAGTTTCGAGAATCCGCTGTACTCGGAAGAAATGGGCATCATGGATTTTCTCAAGCAGCCCGACGTCACCATCGTCCAGGCGCTGTTGCTGCGATTTCGTCCCGTCAACATGGACGTGCTGCCGCTTTATATCGTGCTGATGCTTTTCCTGCCGGCAATCCTGTGGCTGATGAAGTGGCGGCCCGACGTCACGCTGGGGCTGTCGGTCCTGCTCTATGCCCTGACCTGGCACTACGATCTGTATTTGAGCGCCTATCCGAACGGCTTCTGGGCCTTCAATCCCCTCGCCTGGCAACTTTTGTTTGTGTTCGGCGCCTGGTGCGCGCTGGGCGGCGCGCGGCGAATGTCGCGGATTCTCTCGTCGCGGATTACGCTGTCGATTTCCTTCGCCTATCTGTTCGCGGCATTCTGCGTGACCATGACCTGGTATATCCCGCAGTTGAATCATCTGATGCCGCGCCGGCTCGAGCAATGGATGTATCCGATCGACAAGACCGATCTTGACGTGCTGCGCTTCGCGCATTTTCTGGCGCTGGCGGCGATCACGGTGCGCTTCCTGCCCCGGGACTGGCCCGGATTGAAGTCGCCCTGGCTGCGGCCGCTGATCGTGTGCGGACAGCACTCGCTGGAGATTTTCTGCCTCGGCGTGTTCCTGGCATTCGCCGGACATTTCGTGCTGGCCGAAGTTTCCGGCGGCGCCGGGTTGCATTTCGTTATCAGTCTTTCCGGAATTCTGATCATGTGGGGCGTGGCGTGGGTAATTTCGTGGTACAAGCGCGTTGCCGACAAAGGCGCGTCGCCGACAAAAAGCGCCGCCGGTAACGCCGATATGGCGGGAGGGGGCTTATGAAGTCCAACTCAGGGGCGATCCTGGGCTTGATGCTGCTGACCGGTCTGTTGGCCGCGCCGTCCGTGTGCGCGCAGGATGCGGCGCCGCAGAGTTGCGAGGTCCCGGATTATCTGCTCTCCACCGAGAGCTCGCTTCCCAAAGTCGCGGACGCCGTCAAAGACGGCCGTCCGCTGGATATTCTGGTGGTGGGGAGCCGGTCTTCGACGATCAATTCATCGGAGGCAAGCGCCTATCCCGCCCGGTTTCAGGCCATCATGAAGGAAAAACTCCCTGCGCTCGCGGTCAACGTATCCGTAGAACTACAGGCCAAGAAAACTGCCGAGGAAGTCGCCGGCGGCATGGCCAAATTGATAGAAGATAGAAAGCCTACTTTGGTTATCTGGCAGACCGGGACCGTCGATGCTATGCGATCTGTCGATCCCGACGAGTTTCGCAGCGCGGTCGACGAAGGCGTTGCTGCGATGCAAAAGGCGGGAGCCGACGTTGTCTTGATCAATCTGCAATACAGCCCGCGTACCGAAACCATGACGTCTGCACCGCCTTATCTCGATAATATGCGCGTCGTGGCGCAGCAGCACGACATTCCATTGTTCGACCGTTTCGCGATCATGCAGCAGTGGAATGATTCAGGAGACTTCGACCTGTTCAGCGCAGTCCATGGCGCCGAACTTGCCAAGCGTGTCCACGATTGTCTTGGCCGCGCACTTTCAAAATTTGTGATCGGCGCGGCCCACCTCGGCCCGGCGCAGCAGAATTAAGGGTTCCGTGTTAATGAGATCTGTCATCCCTTTCTACAGAATGGCCATCCTGGCGGCGTCCGCGGCAGCGGCTCTTGGTTTGCTGGCGGTGGCGCCGGTGTGCGCCCAGGCTGCCCAACAGGGAGCGCTGGCCGATACTGGTAAATCCGATGGCGGAAAATCCGAAGCTGCCAAGCCTCCCGCGTCTGCCGCCGCCGGCGCGGCAGGCACGGGCAGTGTTGCTGCCGTCGAGCAGGCCAATCCGTCGCCGCCAAAGAGCCTCACCACCAAGGCGATCGAAACCGTCAAGCAAGCCGCGAAATCCGCCGGCGATATCTTCAGCCGTGTTCCCTGCCTGCCGCCGAAAGGCGGCGCCCAGCCGATGGGTAGGCTGTCGCATGTGGCGGCCAAGCTGGCTTCGGGAGAACCGGTGGTGATTGTCGCCTTCGGATCGTCCTCGACCGCGGGCTACGGCGCCACCTCACCTGAATTTAACTATCCCAACCGGTTGTCGGCGCAGTTGCATCGGCAATATCCGAGCGCCGACATTACCGTCATCAATCGCGGCAAGGGCGGCGACGACGCGCCCGAAATGATGAAGCGGCTGCAGACAGAGGTGCTCGACATGAAGCCCGATCTGGTGATCTGGCAGGTCGGCACCAATGCCGTGCTGCGCAATCTCGATCCGGCCGAGACCGCCAGGCAGGTGGAGGATGGCGTCGCCCGCATTCAGGCCGCGGGCGCCGATATCGTGCTGGTCGATCCGCAATATTCCCCGAAGATCGTCGAGCGGGCGGAAACCGCGAGCACGATGGTACGGCTGCTCGGCAAGGTCGCCCAACTCAGGCACATCGGCATTTTTCCGCGGTTCGAGGTGATGCGCGAATGGCACGAACAGCAGGCGCTGCCGATCGACAGTTTTGTCATTGCCGATGGCCTGCATATGAACGACTGGGGTTATGCCTGCTTCGCCCAGTTGCTTGGCGACGACATCATCAAATCGGTCGGCCAGATCAAGCTCGGCGTCAACGTGCCGTCCACCGCGCAGGTCTATCGGCCGATGTGAGTTTGAATCGGCGGTTGCGGCCAGCGCCGCCCCACTCATTGCTCACGCCTGCTCCAGCGCTTGCTGAAAATCCTCGATCAGATCGTCGGCGTGTTCGAGGCCGGCGGAGAATCTGACAAAACCCTCGCTGATGCCGAGTTCGGCCCGCGCCTCCGGCGTCAGCCGCTGATGCGTTGTCGTCGCCGGATGGGTGACGAGGCTCTTGGCATCGCCGAGATTGTTCGAAATCCGCGAAAGCTTCAGCGCGTTGAGAAAGCGGAAAGCGGCCGGCTTACCGCCCCTGACCTCGAAGCCGATCAAGGTCGAGCCGGCGCGCATCTGCTTTTTCACTAACGCGGCCTGCGGATGATCCGATCGCCCGGGATAGATCAGCCGGGAGATTTTCGGATGCTCGGCCAGGGCATTGGCGACGGTGGCGGCGGTTTCGGTCTGGGCGCGGACCCGGACTGCAAGTGTCTCCAGCCCCTTCAGCAGCACCCAGGCATTGAACGGCGACATCGAGGGGCCGGTCTGACGCATGAAGTTGTGGATGTGCTCGGCGATGAACGCCTCCGAGGACAGAATGATGCCGCCGAGGCAGCGGCCCTGGCCGTCGATATGCTTGGTGGCGGAATAGACCACGACATCGGCGCCCAGTGCCAGCGGGCTCTGCCAGATCGGCGTCGCAAACACGTTGTCGACGATCAGCCGTGCGCCGGCGGCATGGGCGATTTCCGCGATCGAGGGAATGTCGAGCACGTCGAGCGTCGGGTTGGTCGGGCTTTCCAGAAAGCAGCTTTTGGTGTTCGGCCGCATCGCCTTCTGCCACTGTCCGAGATCGAGGCCGTCGACCAAAGTGGATTGGATGCCGTAGCGCGGCAGCAGGTCTTCCACCACATAGCGGCACGATCCGAACATCGCTTTCGCCGCGACCATGTGGTCGCCTGATTTTAGCGGCGCCAGCACCGCGGTCGTCACCGCGGCCATGCCGGTGGCGGTGGCGCGCGCCGCTTCGGCGCCTTCCAGCTCGATCATGCGGCGCTCGAACATCGAGATGTTGGGATTGGAAAAGCGCGAATAGAGGAAGCCGGGATCCTCGCCCTTGAAGCGGGCCTCGCATTGCTCGGCGCTGTCGTAGACAAAACCCTGCGTCAGAAACAGCGCCTCGGAGGTTTCGCCAAATTGCGAGCGCAGGCTGCCGGAATGGACCAGCCGGGTCTCGGGACGGTAGCGGGCGGTCGGAGACGCGGGTACGGGTGCATCAGACATGTGACCTCCATCGTGGCCACGCCCCAAGGCAATGGTCACAAAAAAACCGGCCTGGAAAATTGCACAGGCCGGGATCACATTGTCCCCGGCCTGTTTAGCGACTTATTTAACGTGGCTGCAAGCCGGCCGGCTCAAATCACCACGGGATAAGTCAAGCTGATATTCGGTTGCGCCCTTTCCGTCAAGGCGGCCATCGGATAACCGGTAAATGTTCGTATTTGCCGCGTCCAGTGGGTGACATCAGCCGCGACGTCATTCGGGAACCATTCCGTGCCGTTCACGCTTCAACCCGACGCCAATGGCATCCTGCCCGACCGCATGATCGCGGCGATGGCGGATGCCGGCCTCATTTTGCCGGCCTATCCTTTCGTCGAAAGCCAGATCCAGCCGGCGAGCCTCGATCTGCGCCTCGGCGACATCGCCTTCCGCGTCCGCGCCAGCTTTTTGCCGGGGCCGGGCGCCACCGTGGCCGAGCGCATCGACGAACTGAAGCTGCACGAAATCAGCCTGGCGCTGCCGCCGGAGATCGTCGCCGCGGCCAATCCGAAAAGCTCGACCGGGCGGCTCGACGTGTTCACGCGCGTGATCGCGGACGGCACGCGGCGGTTCGACAGCATCGGCGCCGGCTATCACGGCCCGCTCTATGCCGAGATCAGCCCGAAAACCTTTCCGGTGCTGCTGCGCGAGGGTTCAAGGCTGAGCCAGGTCCGCTTTCGCACTGGCGATGCCGTACTCACCGAGGACGAACTCGAAGTGCTGCACGAACAAGAGCGGCTGGTCGACTGCGACGATGCCGACCTCGTCAGCGGTGTGGCGCTGAGCGTCGATCTCTCGGGCCAAAGCGGTAATGGATTTGTAGGCTACCGCGCCAAGCGCCACACCGGCGTGATCGATATCGACCGCCGCGGCGGTTACGCGGTCGATGAATTCTGGGAGGCGATCGCGGCGCGCCCCGATGGCAGCCTGATCCTCGATCCCGGCGAGTTCTATATTCTCGCTTCCAAGGAAGCCGTCCAGGTGCCGCCGGACTACGCCGCCGAAATGGTGCCGTTTGATCCCCTGGTCGGCGAATTCCGCGTGCACTATGCCGGCTTCTTCGATCCGGGCTTCGGCTATGCCGGTGCCGGCGGGCAGGGCTCGCGCGCGGTTTTGGAAGTGCGCTCGCGCGAAGTGCCGTTCATCCTCGAGCACGGCCAGATCGTCGGCCGGCTGGTATATGAAAAAATGCTGGCGCGGCCCGATGCCTTGTACGGCCAGCGCATCGGCTCCAACTACCAGGCCCAGGGATTGAAGCTCAGCAAACATTTCCGGGTGTGAACGCTGATAGGGTGCATATCCAGGCTCGTCATTGCGAGCCAATCGGGCGCGCGAACGCGCGCTCGATTGAGCGAAGCAATCCATCGCCGCCGCAGAAAAGCGCAATGACGGTTGGAAGGTCCTCATCCCAGGTTTCGTATGAGTAAAGGTTGTAATATATGATATGCACAACCAATCGCGGCCAAAGCTGCGCCAATAATGCAAAAATGCGATTGATCGCAGTATCATAAGCGATCCGGGGGTCGGGCGAAAGTCTATCGGTGCTTGACCGAAAAAGCATGGATGCCCGCCAACAGCCCGGACACGACCAGCCACCAATCGGTTCAGGCCACCCTTGCGCCAGTCAACCACTCGCTGACGCTTCTTCGACTGCGTGCGACATCGATGGCAGGTATCTTGACGATCGTGATCCTGACCATGACGATGTCGGGTGGCGCCATGGGCGGCGGCGTGGCGTCGGCGGTGGCCCGCGCGCTCGGGGCTGGCGATGTCGACCGCGCCTCGGCGCTTGCCGCGCACGCGCTTTTGATCGGCATCTGCTTCGGGCTGACCTTCATGCTGGGCATGCTGATCTTCGGCCCCGCCGTGCTGCGATTGCTCGGCGGCCGCGGCAACGTACTGAGTAACGCCACAGGCTATGCGCAGATCTTTTTCGGTGGCGCCGTGCTGCCCTGGCTGATGAACACCATGGCGGGAATTTTGCGCGGCACCGGCAACATGAAGCTGCCGTCGCTGATGATCCTCAACTCCGCGGTCTGTCAGATCATTCTCGGCGGCACGCTCGGCCTCGGCCTTGGTCCGATCCCGCAGTTCGGCATGCGCGGCGTCGCCTCGGGTTCGCTGATCGCCTATTTGATCTCTATCGCGGTGATGGCCTGGTATCTGTTCTCCGGACGGGCGCGCGTCATCCCCACGATCCGGGGGTTGCGCGTTCAGCGGGCGATGTTCGCAGACATTCTCAAGGTCGGCGTCGTCTCCTGTTTCTCGCCGCTGCAGTCGGTGCTCAGCATCAGCATCTTCACCCATATGCTGGCGGGTTTCGGCACGGCTGTTCTGGCCGGCTACGGCATCGGCGCCCGGCTCGAATTCATGCTGACCTCGGTCGCGTTCGCGTTCGGCATCGCATCGGTGCCGATGATCGGCATGGCGATCGGCGCCGAACGGATCGCCCGCGCGCGCCGGATTGCCTGGACCGCGGGTTTTGTCTCGTTCGTGGCGGTCGGGGCGATCGGCACCTTGATCGCTGTTTTCCCCGACCTCTGGGTCAATATCTTTACCGGCGACCCCGGCGTGCGCGCCGCCAGCCGGCAATATCTGTCGACGGCGGCCCCGATGTACGCCTTCATTGGGCTCGCGATGTCGATGTATTTCTCCTCGCAGGGCGCGGCCAAGGTTCTCGGCCCGGTGCTGGCGCAAAGCGCGCGGCTGGCATTCATCGCGCTCGGCGGCTGGTGGCTGTCGGTGCACGATGCCACGCCTGCGAATTTCTTCGCCCTGGCGGCGGCATCGATGGCGGTGCTGGGCCTGCTGTCGACTTCGAGCGTCATCTTGACCCGATGGGAACCAAAGCGCGGCACCTATGCGCAAGTTCGTCCCGCACTTTCGGCAATAGTGGATTAGCGCCGCCGGTGCCGGCGGTGGCCATGGCCGCCGCCGAAATTGGCCATCTGCATCAGCTGCGGAATCATGGCCATCAGGTCGCCGCCGCCGCTGCCGCTGCCGCCGAGCGTGCCGAGGACATTGCCGCCGCCATCAGGCGCAAAGCCCGCGCCGCCGCCGAGGCCGCCGGGAATGCCGCCGCCGCCCACCATTGCGCCAAGGCCGCCACCACTGTCCATCATTTGGCTCATCATCGGCCCCACGGTTTGCATCATCATGCCGAAGCGGCGCTTGCCCATCTTCGCCTTCATCATTTCGAGCATCGGCGCCATCTGGGTCATCATGTCGCTGCCGCCTCCGCCGCCAAATCCCGCGAATTGGGCCTTGGCCGGGACCGTTGTCAGCGTAAACAGCAGCAGCAGTGTCGCTGCCTGGCACACCACCTTGTCAGCTCCAGTCATGGTTCTCTCCTCGCATGCGCGCGCTCCGCGGAAGCGATGCAAACCGGACGCGCGCGCCGAGGCTAGAGAATGCCAAATAAGCTTTCTGTGAGAGAAATCACATTCGCGCGGACGCGCGCGGGGGTTGGCCAATCAGGGCTGCAATCCGCCGGGAATCTTGCCGCCAATGCGCCCCAAGGCCTTCTGCATGGCGACGGCGGCCTGATCCATCTGGCCGTCGATATAGGGCGCGACTTCATTGGGCAATACGTCGACGATCCAGATCAGCCGGGCGTGCGCCTCGCCGTCGGCCAGGACCTGCACCGACGCGCTATAATGCTTCACCCGCTCGCTGATGATGGCATAGACCAACCGCCGCCGCGGCTCGTCGCAATCGACCAAAAGTTCGCGCGCCACCGTGCCATTGGCGAAGGTGACGATGCGTGCCTCGCCATCGAGCCGCGCGTTGGTCACAAACCCCGGCGCCAGCCGCCGATGCACGCTGCCGAAATCGCGAACCGCGGCCCATACCTCGTCGGAGTGAGCATCGATCGGAATGTCCTTGTGGAGCGACGCCATGTGAGTTGGTCCTGCTGTTGGAGTGGTTGAGGTTGAGCGGATATCATTTTCACGCTCGTCATTCCCCGACGCGCCAACTGGCGCGTCTGAGGGTGCGAGCAGGGCGAGCGAGCCCGGAATGACGCAATGGTTGTCGGCGCTTGCGCTACGTACAAACCGCTTCGACATTGTTGCCGTCGGGGTCGGTCAGGAACGCGGCGAAATAGCTCGGGCTGTAATCGCTGCGCGGGCCGGCGGCGCCGTTGTCGCGGCCACCGGCCTTCACGCCCGCGCTGTGGAATTTGCCGATCGCCGCATGATCGGGCGCGCGGAACGCGATGTGGGTACCGGCGCCGTCAGGTCCGCTGTGCGAATAAAGCCAGAGCGCCGGCTCGCCCTTGGGGCCAAAACCTGCGCCGCCCTCGTCGCGGGAACACAAGACATATCCGAGCGGCGCCAACGCCGCGGTGTAGAAGCGCACGCTGGCGTCGAGATTTCTGACTTTCAGTCCGATGTGGTCGTACATGATGATCTCCAGTTCGATGGCGCGTTCGAGACTCGCGCGCTACGGGGATCACCCCATCAGTTCAAGGCATGGCGTTCTTGGAAATTCTTGCGCAATCCCCGCGAGGCTTGCCGGAACCGGCGCGGCGAGACGCCTGCGGCGCGGTGGAAGGTGCGCACAAAGTTGGAGAGATCGCCGAAGCCGACGTCATAGGCGACATCGGTGATGGAAATGCCAGGGTTGGCCAACAGCCGCGCGGCGTGACGCAGCCGCGAGCGCACCAGATATTGGTGCGGGGTGACGCCGAGCACGCCTGAGAACAGCCGCAGGAAGTGGAACGGGCTGAGACCGGCCTCGGCAGCGGCGTCCTCGAGGTCGATTGCCCGGTGCGAATGCGCGTCGATCCACAGCGCGGTTTCGACCGCGCGGCGGCGATCCCGGGCCGCGGCCGGCGCAGGCGCGCGGTGCCGCCCGGAGACCACCTCGACAAATCGGCTGGCGAACATCTGTCCGACTTCATCGAGGCCGACATCGCTGCGCCCCTCGGCAGCGGCCTGCGCCAGCTCGCCGAGCACCATCAATTCCGGCAGCGGCGGCGCGGCGCCGACCCGCCAGACCTCCGTCCGGTCGCCGATCGCCTGCACCAGCTCCGGACTCAAGTAGAACGACAGGCACTCGTCGCCGCAGACGTGGTCGTGGGTGCAGACGAATTCGTCGCCGGGATAGCCGACCAGGATCGAACCGGCCACCAGTTCGAAGCAGCGGCCACGGCAGCGGCAGCCGAAGCTGCCCTTGCGGACATAGGACACCGAGTGGCAGCGATACTGCTCTACAAACGGCGTGTCGTCAGGGCCGGCACTGCAGCGGAAATCGGACACCGAGATCGATTGGCGCTGCAGCAAAGTCGTTCTTGTCATGCCGCAATTTTAGCCCTGAGGGCGTGGCGGAGCAACCGGAAGCAGCACGTCGAACAGGGTCTTGCTGTTGACGCCGCAATGTGCGCCTTCGATCGAGAGCAGCCGGCGCTTGGAGATCGTGCCGCCGTTCAAGGACATTTTGTCCGCGTACCCGCCGGCATCGAGAACGCGGTGACAGGGCACGATTATGACAAAAGGGTTGCGGGAGAGCGCCTGCGCCACCGAATGCACGGCGCCGGAAGCCCCAAGCTGCTTGGCGATTTCGCCGTAGGTGCGGGTTTCGCCCCTCGGGATCGCCCGCGTCAGCGCGTAGACGCGCTGATTGAAGCCGGGGAGGCCGCTCATATCGAGGGTGAGGTCGGAGAGCTCGCGGGCTGCACCGCGCAGCAGCGCGGCAATGCCTTCGATGGCGATTTCGACATGCAGCGGCCGGCGGAGTTCGCGGGCGTCGGGATACTGGCGCAGTATTCGGCCGCGGGTTTCGATCTCGCGGGCTTCCGGAAGCTGCACGCCGACAATGCCGGAATCGCCCCATGCGATGCCGCACCGGCCAATTGCCGTGTCAAATACAGTGTACCCGCGCCCCGCCATCGCCCCAGCCGCCCCCGGGGGGATCATAGCACTGTCGTAAGCCGCCGCATCCGAAAAATGCGGCCAAGCCGGGCGGGGAGGGGACAATTCGCCAACCCCGCTTGGCGGCGCCCGCGGTCTCGGCTACATCAGATGGCTTAGGCGTCCGCGGGCGTAGTTCAATGGCAGAACGGCAGCTTCCCAAGCTGCATACGAGGGTTCGATTCCCTTCGCCCGCTCCACGCCCAGTGTTTTTGCGTCGCGTCGTTGCTCGCATCCGGAACAAGCTGCCGTGACCGCCATCCGCGTTGCCATCGTAGGTCTCGGCAAAATCGCCAAAGACCAGCATATCCCGGCGATCGCCGGCACAACGGGCATTGAACTGGTGGCCGTCGCCAGCCGCCATGCCTCCATCGCGGGGACGCCGCATTTTGCCACCCTCGAGGAACTGCTTGCCACCGGCCCTGCTATCGATGCCGTCGCGCTGTGCACGCCGCCTCTGGTCCGTCATGCGCAAGCCGCGGCGGCGCTGAAGGCGGGCAAGCATGTGCTGCTCGAAAAGCCTCCGGGCGCCACCATCGGCGAACTCACGCCCCTGATCTCAGCGGCACGGCAGTCGGGCAAGACCCTGTTCGCGACCTGGCATTCCCGTTTTGCGCCCGCGGTGGAACCGGCCAGAGCCTTCCTCGCCGAGCGCCAAATCAAATCGGTCGCTGTTGAGTGGAAGGAGGACGTCAAAGTCTGGCATCCCCGGCAGGAATGGATCTGGCAGCCCGGCGGGTTCGGGGTGTTCGATCCCGGCATCAATGCATTGTCCATTCTGACCCGTATCCTGCCGCGGCCGTTTTTTCTGACCCAAGCCGAATTGTCTTTTCCTGGCAATCGCGGCGCCCCGATCGCGGCCGATCTCAACTTTTCCGACGCCGCCGGCCTGCCGATCCGGGCAGAGTTCGACTGGCGCCAGACCGGTCCGCAGACCTGGGATATAAAAGTCGTAACCGACGGCGGTGTTCTGACGCTTTCTTCCGGCGGCAGCCGGCTCGATCTCGACGGCCGGACCCTGGTCGATGAAAAGCCGGCCGAGTATCGCGGCATCTACCGGCGCTTCGTCGAACTGATCGCCAACGGCGTCTCTGACGTCGATCTTTCGCCGCTGGTTCATGTCGCCGACGCTTTCATGGCTGGCCGGCGCCGCGAAGTCGAGCCGTTCATCGGGGAGTGAGCATGACACGGTCGGACATGCCTGCGGCGCCACAGAGGCTCGTGCGGCAGATTTTCGGGCATTTACCGGAAGGAATACCCTGCGAAATGGTGACGCTGCGTGGCGATGACGGATTCGAGGTCCGCGTCATCACATTTGGCGCGGCGATCCAGTCTTTGTATGTTCCAGATCGCGACCGGCGTCTCGCCGACGTCGTGCTCGGCCGGGATAATCTCGCCGGCTACGTCGCGGAGCGGCGCTTCCTTGGCGCGACGATTGGACGTTATGCCAACCGCATCGCCGACGGCAGGTTCGAGCTCGACGGCCGTCGTTATGTATTGCCCGCCAATGATGGTCCCAATACCCTGCACGGAGGTTCCTCGGGTTTCGATCGCAAGAACTGGACCGTCACGTCCGCCGGCGAAAATCCGTCGCCTTTCGTTACACTGTCCTATCGGAGTGCGGAGGGGGAGGAAGGCTTTCCCGGCGCGCTGCAAGCCAGCATCACCTATTGCATTTCCGGCGGCAGGGAGCTTTCGGTGACATTCTCGGCGGTGAGCGACCAGCCGACCATCGTCAATCTGACCAATCACAGTTTTTTCAATCTTGCGGGGGTCGAGGCCGGTGGCGGCATTCTCGACCACCGGTTGACGATTGCAGCCGACGATTACCTGCCGGTCAGGGCGGACGGCATACCCCTGGGTGCCCCAACCGTGGTCGATGGCACGCCCTTCGATTTCCGCGCCCCGCATGGCGTCGGCGCGCGCCTGCATGACGCGGACCCGCAGATCCAGATCCGCGACGGCTATGATCACTGTTACTGCCTGCGCGGCGGGACCACGACGGACGCCCGTTTTGCCGCGCGCGTCGAAGACCCGGGCTCGGGCCGCACCCTCGAGCTCTGGACCAACCAGCCGGGGCTTCAATTCTATTCGGGCAATTTTCTGGACGGCGGCACCACCGGAAAATATCGCCGGGTCCATCGCCAGTATGATGCGCTGTGCCTGGAGCCGCAGACCTGGCCCGACGCGCCGAACCGTCCGGACTATCCGTCGGCGCGGCTCGATCCCGGCCAAACCTATCGTCATGTCTTGCTCTATCGGTTTTCCGCGATCTGACGGCCTGCGCCGAGCGAGGTGCCAGGGGAGGAAAGGGTGGAAGACGTCGGCATCACGATCCTGAGCGAGCAGCATTGCCATCTCGGCGAAGGCTGCACCTTTGATCCCGTGACCGGCACCGCCTGGTGGTTCGACATTCTCGATCGCACTTTGTTTCAGGCCGATCTTCAGACCGGTGCGATCGCCTCACATGCGCTTCCCGTCATGGCCAGCGCCCTGGCCGTCATCGACGACCGGCGCCAGCTGATCGCGGCCGAAGATGGTCTTTATGTCCGCGATATCATCCAAGGCCGTCTCACACTGCACACGCCGCTCGAGGCCGGCAATGCGGCGACGCGTTCAAACGATGGCCGCGTTCATCCCTGCGGGGCGTTGTGGATCGGCACCATGGGCCGCCAGGCGGAACAGGATGCGGGCGCGATCTATCACTTTCATCGTGGCGAACTGAAGCGGCTCTACGCCGCCATCGCCATCCCGAACGCCATCTGCTTCGCGCCGGATGGCGCCACCGCTTATTTTGCGGATAGCCGCGAGGGCATTCTTCATCGCGTCGCCGTCGATCCCGTCAACGCCATGCCGATCGGAAGCCCTGAGGCCTTGGTGGACCATCGCGGCAGACCAGGCAGCCTCGATGGCGCCGTGGTCGATGCCGAAGGGCTGATCTGGAATGCGCGATGGGGCAGCGGCTGCGTCGACGTCTACACGCCGCAAGGCGAGCGCGTTCGCACCCTCCGCGTACCGGCCAGACAACCGAGTTGCCCCGTCTTCGTCGGCAAGGATTTCGACCGGCTGCTGGTCACCTCGGCCTGGGAAGGCATGGATGAGGAGGAGAGGGCCGCCGATCCGCACCATGGCAGGACATTTATTCTCGATGTCGGTGCCGTCGGCCGTCCCGAACCCCGCGTGCTGCTGGGGTGAACCGTAGTCGCCGCCCGGCTTGACCAAGTCAAGCCGGGCGACGACGGCTATGGGTGGCGCGGCGCTATTTTTGAATGCAGGTATCGGCGGTAGCCTTGGTGCATTCGTCGAGGCCGGTAAATACCGGATCCTCGACTTTCTTGCCCTCGATCAGATTGATCATGACCGAGGGTGCCTTGTAGCCCATCTCGAATGGCCGCTGGCCCACCAGTGCTTCGACCCGGCCCTCCTTGGCCAGCGGGACCTCGTCACCGATGGTATCGGCGGCGACGATCACCAGATCCTTGCTGTCGATCTGCTTCTTGTATTGATCGGTGAGCTGACGGTAGGGCTGCGGCGCGCCGAACAGCGGCCAGCCGCCCTCGATCACGAACGCATCGATTTTCGGATTGGCGGTCAGGATGTCCGACATCGCCTGGACGCCCTTTGGCCCATCGTCATTGGTGAACACCGGACAGCCCGAGATCTCGGTCCAGCCGCCTTCGCCCTTGAGCCGATCCAGCCCCTTCTTTCCGGACAGGGCATCGCGCGATCCGGATGCGCGGCGCAGAATGTTGTCTGCGGCGGCATTGCCCTCGATCAGGCAGACCGTGCCGCCTTTCGGCTTGGCCTTCTTCAGGTATTCACCGAGCCGAACCCCCATCAGGTAATTATCGGTGCCGAGATAGGTCTTGCGCAGCGCGGCATCTTCCTTCTTGAGATCGGCGTCGACGGTCATCACCGGGATTTTTGGCGCGGCCGCCTTGATGGCGTTGGCGATCAAGGGCGCGTTCGAAGGCGAAATCGCGATCGCCGCGGTGTCGGACTTGCCGAGAATATCCTGGACGATCTGGGCTTCGCCCGCCTCATCCGAGGTCGAGGCCGGCCCGGTATAGAAGCAGTGATAGGCGGAGCTCGCGTTCTCCTTGTTCCACTTCTCGCAGCCCTGATGAATGGCTTCAAAGAATGGATTATCCAGGCCCTTGACGACGATGACGAGCTCTTTCTTCTGAGCCATGGCGGAGCCGGCCGACATGGTCAGCGCCGCGACGCTCACGGCTAACAGTAGTTTATTCATTGGTCCCTCCCTCATTTTTGTCCCTCTCTATAGCGAGCATTCGCCCGTTTTTCCAAAAATTTGCCGGAGCAAAGCTCCCATTGTCAGCGGGGTTTGATCCGGATATCGCTTAACAATGAAAGATAGTGATCGATGTCGGTGCGGTGAGCAATAGAGACTATGGTTGGGAAACTTTTGGTGCACTGCACCACCACGAATTCTTTATGTCCGCGAACCGGCTCGACGTCATCGCACGGACATCATTGACTGGCTGGAGACGCTGTATTTCAATGCGTTCCCTTGCGATGCACCCCAACGACACCTCAACACCTCAAAACTCCAGCGTATCTGCTCCGCGGAAGGCAAAGGCCGGAATGGCTCTTCTCGAACTGAGGAATATTTCGAAGCATTTCGGTGCCGTTCATGCCCTCAATGATGTTTCGCTGTCGCTCGATCCCGGGCAGGTGGTGGGCCTGATGGGTGACAACGGCGCCGGCAAGTCCACTTTGGCCAAGATCGTGGCCGGAAATTTTCGCCCCAGCCACGGCGAACTGACGATGGAGGGCCGCAACCTGATCATGCACCGGCCGATCGAGGCGCGCCAGCATGGCATCGAGATCGTGCACCAGGATCTCGCGCTTTGCGACAATCTCAGCGCCGCCGCCAATGTCTTTCTTGGCCGCGAAATTCGCCAGGGTCTTGGTCCCTTCAAGGTGCTCGACTACGCCACCATGTATCGCCGCGCCGGGCAGATCTTTGCCGAGCTTCGCTCCGAAACCCGGCCGCGCGACCTGGTGCGACAGATGTCCGGCGGCCAGCGGCAGGCGGTGGCCATCGCCCGAACCCGGATCGCCGACGCCAGGATCATCCTGATGGACGAGCCGACGGCGGCGATATCGGTGCGGCAGGTCGCCGAGGTCTTGAACCTGATCCGTCTGTTGCGGGATCGCGGCATCGCCATTGTCCTGATCAGTCACCGCATGCCCGACGTGTTCACGATCGCCGATCGTGTCGTGGTGCTGCGCCGCGGCCGCAAGGTCGCCGACAAGCCGGTGGCCGCCAGTTCGCCGGAGGAGGTGACGGGGCTGATCACCGGGGCCATCGAGCACGCGCTGTGACGGCGGGACCGCTCATTTAATCAAAACCGAAAGTTTCATGGATGGACATTCAGTTCGACGATGGCGTCAAGCGCGCAAGGTTTCCGCTTCTCGCCTGGCTGACACAGCGCCAGGCCTTCTGGGTCCTGCTCGCGGTCTGCGTGGCCTGTATTTTTCTGTCGTTTGCGACCAATTCGTTCGCGACCTCCAACAACATTTTCAACGTCGCCCGCAATTTTACCTTCGTCGCGGTGATCGCGCTCGGCATGACCATCGTGATCATCACCGGCGGCATCGATCTGTCGGTCGGCTCGGTGCTGTGCCTGTGCAGCATGATCCTCGCCGTCGTCATGCATGCCGGTTACAGCATCGAGGTCGGCATCGCCGCGTCGCTCGGAACCGCGCTTTTGATCGGCGCCATCAACGGCGTGCTGATCGCCTATCTGGGCATCCCGCCCTTCGTCGTCACGCTCGGCATGCTGTCGATTGCGCGCAGCCTCGCCATGGTCGCATCCAACAACACGGTGGTATTCCAGTTCGGTCCGGATCACGACAAGCTGTTGTTTCTCGGCGGTGGCGCCTGGCTGTTCGGGATCGCCAATCCGGTGATCTACATGATCGTGCTGGCGCTGCTGACCGGCTTCGTCCTGCATTTCACGCGGTTCGGCCGCTATGCGTTCGCAATCGGCGGCAATGAGCATGCGGCGATCGTGACCGGCGTGCCGGTGCGCCGGACCAAGGTCGCCGTCTACATGATCTCGGCGCTCTCGGCCGGCATCGCAGGCGTGATCGAAACCGGATGGCTCGGCGCGGTCACCACCAATCTCGGCGCCGGCATGGAGCTTCAGGTGATTGCCGCGGCCGTCATCGGCGGCGCCAATCTCGCCGGCGGCATCGGCACGGCGTTCGGCGCGCTGATCGGCTCGGCATTGATCGAGGTGATCCGCAACAGCCTCGGGCTTCTCGGCATCAGCGCGTTCTGGCAGGGTACCTTCGTCGGCTCGTTCATTATCATCGCGGTCACATTCGACCGTATCCGGAATTTCCGGCTTCCGGATTGAGCCGCCGGCACATCTTCACCCTCAGACCAACCAGGGAAGAAAACGCAAATGACAGCCAAGCGCGTGGTATTCACCGGCGGAACGGGCAAGGCCGGCCGGCATGTCCTGCCGCATCTGCAGGGCAAGGGTTATGACCTGCTCAACGTCGACCTCAAGCCGTTCGATCACAAGGGGATCGGCACCCTGATCGCCGATCTGACCGACAGCGGCCAGGCCTTCAATGCCCTGACCACGCATTTCGGCTTCGGCGGTTTCAACGCCGGAAAGCCGCCGTCGCCGCCCGATGCGGTGGTGCATTTCGCCGCGATCCCGCGCGTGCTGATCGAGCCCGACAACGAGACCTTCCGGGTCAACACCATCGCGACCTACAACGTGATCGAGGCCGCCGCAAAACTCGGCGTCCGCAAGATCATCATCGCCTCCAGCGAGACCACCTATGGCGTGTGCTTTGCCGAAGGCGACAAGAATTTTCACAGCTTTCCGCTCGAGGAGGACTATGACATCGATCCGATGGACTCCTATGGCCTGTCCAAGGTCGTGAACGAAAAGTGCGCGCGCGCCTTCGCGATGCGCTACGTCATCGACATCTATGCCTTGCGGATCGGCAACGTCATCGAACCGCATGAGTACGACATGTTTCCCGGCTTCCTGGCCAACCTGCCGTCGCGCAAGCGCAATGCCTGGGCCTATATCGACGCCCGCGACCTCGGCGAGATCGTGCATCTGGCGATCCAGAAGGACGGCCTCGGCTTCCAGGTCTTCAACGCCGTCAACGACACCATCACCGCCACCATTCCGACCCGCGAAGTCCTCAAGCGCTATTGCCCCGGTGTTCCCGTCACCAGGGAACTGGGTGAGTTCGAGGCTCCGCTGTCCAACCGCAAGGCGCGCGAGGTCTTGGGATTCAAGGAAAGCCATAACTGGCGGAAATATGTTACCGTCGAATAGCGGCTTCTGCAGGCCATTGAGCAAATCTGTCATCGCCCGGCTTGACCGGGCGACCCAGTATTCCAGAGCTCGATCGACCTGGCCTCGCCGCCGTCCCGAACAGCAGGGCTTTCCGTTCGATTGCGAAAGTTGTGTCTCGAAAGACCACACCTTTTTCCCTGTTAAGCCCTGTTAATACAGGGGCGGAAACAGGGGCATCCAGGTTCCTGTGCTGGATTTGCCTGTGTTGGATTCGCCTGTGTTGGATTCGTAGGGTTAAGCAAAAGGCGCTCTTCGCGCCGTTGCCCACCTCTTGCTTGAGATGATTCTTAAGTTGGTGGGCACTCCATCGGTTCGCGCATACGCGCGACCCCGCGGCTTTGCCACCCTACAAATTTCCGATGCACTTTTCAAACAGCCGAGCAAGGATAGTCTGAGATCGTCATTGCGAGCGTTAGCGAAGCAATCCAGCTTTGGCGCCGCGGAGAGAAAGCTGGATTGCTTCGTCGCAAGGGCTCCTCGCAATGACGGGCACTTTCAACATACGTTCGCAGCCCCGCGGCGCGGCGCGCCCGGGCTTTGCCAGGAAACTTCCGCCCAAACAGAGGGCGTGGGGAATGCCGGATGCCCAGTGGCACCCGCAGCCTCGCGTGCAGAAAACGGCCATCACGCACACGAGTATTCACAGCGAGGCACCGGAAAACACCCGGC
>NZ_JBEKXH010000009.1:0-36799 GCF_049512235.1 Bradyrhizobium sp. | reverse complement strand
GCGAATGGCGAATGGCGAATAGGGTATCGGGCAAGGCCCGCGGCTCATAACGTAACTATTCGCTATTCGCTATTCGCTACTCCCTATTCGCTACTCGCTACTCGCCATTCACCAATTGCAGGTACACCCCATGGCTAACGTGACGCTCCGCGACGTCCGCAAGACCTATCCGAGTGGTTTCGAGGCGATCAAGGGCATCGGCCTCGAAGTCGGCGACGGCCAGTTCTGCGTGCTGGTCGGTCCCTCCGGCTGCGGCAAGTCCACCCTGCTGCGAATGGTCGCAGGCCTCGAGACCATCACCGGCGGCCAGATCGACATCGGCGGCCGCATCGTCAATCAGGTCGAACCGGCCGAGCGCGACATCGCCATGGTGTTCCAGAATTACGCGCTGTATCCGCATATGAGCGTCTATAACAACATGGCCTATGGCCTGCGCAACCGCGGCATGCGCGAGCCCGAGATCGACAGCCGGGTGCAGGAGGCCGCGCGCATTCTCGAGCTCGGCGCGATGCTCGATCGCAAGCCGGGGCAGCTGTCAGGCGGCCAGCGCCAGCGCGTCGCGATGGGCCGCGCCATCGTGCGGCAGCCGAAAGTATTCTTGTTCGACGAACCCTTGTCGAACCTCGACGCCAAGCTGAGAATCGCGATGCGCGTCGAAATCCGCAAACTGCAGCGCCGGCTCAACACCACCTCGATCTACGTGACCCACGACCAGCTGGAAGCGATGACGCTCGCCGACATTCTGGTGGTCATGAATGGCGGCCAGGTCGAGCAGATCGGCAACCCGCTCGAAATTTATCAGAAGCCCGCCACCAGCTTCGTCGCGTCCTTTATCGGCGCGCCGCCGATGAACCTTTGGCCGCTGCGCGCGGGCGACATCAGATCCCAGATCGAAGGCATTGGCGGCATGGCGCGCGAAGCCGGCCTTCTGGGCGTCCGTCCCGAGGATTTTGAGATCTCGAGCGATGTCATCACCGGCGGCATCGCACTCGAGCTCGCCGTCGAGGCGATCGAACGGGTCGGGGCCGAGACCTTCATCTACGGCGCCCGAAGGGACGGCGCGCAAGGTGTTGCCGCCAATCTCGGGGAACTATCGCCCGGCGACGTGATCGTGCGAATACAAGGCGCGATCGCGCCGGCCATCGGTGCGCGCATCCGGGCCGTTGCCCCGCGTGAAAAACTGCATCTGTTCAGCGCCGACGGCCGCCAGCGGATCGAGTTTTGAGACCTCAAACCGGGTCATGCCGCCGGGCCGCGCCAACAGGGCCGCGCTGCGCGCGGCGCCGCCGGAGGGAACCTCAGATGTGCACTTGCACTTCGGGGAATCCGAAGATTCCGGGCTCAACTCACGCAGCCGGTCATCGGGCCGGCCAAAAGCCGGCCCGGGCCCGTTGGTTGGCGCCCCGGAGTGACTTTGAGGTAGTCTAGCACCAGTTCCCGACGGTTCTTGAACGCTCTTCAACGCGATCCCATATGCACATTGACCGGAGGGCAGACCGCCGGCCGGTCAACTGGGGGTGCCGCAAGGGCCCTGAAATGTCAAAGTCGCTTCGAGAGGACTTTGTGTAATATGTCTCGTGTTCCTTCGTTATCCAGTCCTTTTCTGCTGGGATTCGACGAAATCGAGCGTGTGCTCGATCGGGTCGTGAAGGGTGCCGACGGTTATCCTCCCTACAATATCGAGAGGTGCGACCGCAGCAACGGCCAACCCGAACGGTTACGGATCACGCTGGCGGTGGCGGGCTTTACCCGCGACCAACTCGATGTAACCATTGAGGAAAGCCAGCTTGTCATCCGCGGTCGCCAGCAGGACGACAAGGCCCGGCAATACATCCATCGCGGCATCGCCGCGCGCCACTTCCAGCGCACCTTCGTGCTGGCGGAGGGGATGCAGGTGTTGGGCGCGGATCTGAAGAACGGGCTGTTGTCGATCGACCTCACCCGGCCCGAGCCGGAGAAGATCGTTAAGACAATTGCTATCAATGAGCATGAATAATGGAACGAGTAGCGGACTCGACCGCTTTAGTCTGACATAGGAGTCGAGACCATGACTGAAGTTAATGTTTCGTTTGCACCTGCTATCGTCTCACTGGAGGCGCTGGCGACCCTGGGCGAGGGCCATATCGCCTATGTGAAGCAGATCCGCTCTGAAGACGTTCCGGGGTTGTTTCCCCAGGCGCCGAAGATCGCGCCGGGACTAAAGCTGTTCGCGCTGCACGCCGCCGACGGCACCCCGATCATGCTGACCGACAGCCGCGAAGCCGCGATAGCGAATGCCTGGAGCAACGAACTGCAGGCGGTCAGCGTGCACTGACACCGCCGCGATCCCTGAACCGGCCGCTGGCTGCGGTCGGTCAGCCATCCGGAATTTTTTGACGCGCAGGCGTCTGTTTTCGGCTAGGCCGAACATCGGGAGCCGCTCGCCTGATAGCAGGCGGCGTTTCGCTCCGAAATATGCCGGCGTGGTTGCTCTGATCGCGAACGGGCCCCACTTTTCCGAGGCAGCGAGTCGTATTATGCTGGGTTAGCCCAACAGGCAGAGCACGCGAGCCTGGGGCATCTGCGCCGCCTGCGTTTAGCACTATTCCAGAGACTTCCCGAGTGCGAGCAGCGCTTCCTTGAGCGGCGGCAGATCGTCCTTCACCGCCTTCCAAATGATCGCGGCGTCAATGCGCTGGTAGTCATGCCGCAAAATGTTACCGATGCCGGCAATATCCTTCCAGCGCACGTCCTTAAAGGAGATCCTGCGGCCATCTAGAAGACCCGCGTCGCCTCGGCCTCGACCTGTTTGCGTATCAGTGGATGGAGCCCTTTGCGGGTGGTTATATCGACAGCCACACCGAGGCTCTCCTCTAGCAACCGTTTGGCTGCGACCAAGTCCAGGGCGTTGAATCGCCCGCGCGGGTCATAATCGATAAAGAGATCAAGGTCGCTTTTGGCGTTGGCCTCGTTGCGAGCCGTTGAGCCGAAAAGATAAAGCGACGTCGCGCCCAGCGCCTTGATGGCGCCAGCCTCGCCGCGCAGCTTCCTGAGTGCTTCAGCCCGTGTCATCGGATCAATTTAGCACAAGTCGGGAAAATGCGGCAAAACCAGTGACGAGCGGGATCCGCCCTACGCCGCGGTCGCCGGCGGCAGCGCCAGCACTGAATAGATTGCCGGGGCGTCGCGCGAGGCGCGCAGCTTTTTGGCGACGTCCTGATCCCGCAGCAGGCGCGCGATCCGCGCCAGCGCCTTCAGGTGATCGGCACCGGCGCCCTCCGGAGCCAACAGCAGGAACACCAGGTCGACCGGCTGGCCGTCCATCGCCTCGAAATCGATCGGACGCTCGAGACGGGCAAACAGGCCGAACAGCTTTTCCAGCTTGGGAAGCTTGCCGTGCGGGATGGCGACGCCATAGCCGACCGCCGTGGTGCCGAGCTTCTCTCGCTGCAGCAGAACCTCGAACACCGCGCGCTCGTTCTGCCCGGTCAGCTGAGCGGCCCGTGCCGCCAGCTCCTGCAGCGCCTGTTTCTTGTTGTTGACCTTCAACGCCGGGAGGATCGCCTCGGGTGCGACCAGATCGGTAATCGTCATGGAGCGTTCCGAGGTGAATTAGCCGTCAGGTTGCGAAATAAGCTTTAGCGGAGCGGTGTCAAGAATGTGGCGGGGAGGCGGGCTTGCGCCCGGGTCCCGACTTCCGGGCTTCTACTCCAACGCAAGAGCGGTGCCAACATCCAGCGAAGCGGTTCCCACCGTTACCCTTAAGCGGAGGCGGACCTTAGGGAGGGTATCGGGGTCCGTCAACACGCTGGAATCACCCACCCGACTTGACCACCGGAGGATCGATCCAGCCGACATTGCCGTCCGGCCGCCGGTAGATGATGTTGACCCGGCCGCTGGAGCCGTGCTGGAACACCAGGCAGGCGGCGCCGGTCAGGTCCAGTTCCATCACGGCTTCGCTGACCGAAAGCCGCTTCAGCGACGTGGTCGCTTCGGCAATGATGACCGGACTGTAGGCAGTGACCTCGTCGTCGCCCTCCGCCGGAGCCTCGATGATGTAACTCGGCGCGTCCAATGTCGGGGCGTCGATCTCCGCAAGCGCCGCGGAGGCCGCATAGGCCTTGCGGGCCGAGCGATCCTTGAGCCGGCTCTTGTAACGGCGCAGACGCTTTTCGATCATCAAAAGCGCCTGGTCGGCGCTGGCATAGGCGTCGGCGGCATTGGAATCGGCCTCGAGCGTAATGCCGGAATCCAGGTGCAGCGCGCAATCGGTGCGGAAGCCGAAGCCATCCTTGCTCAGCGTGATATGCCCGGAATAGTTGCCGTCGAAATACTTGCGCAGGACTTCGTCGGTGCGTTCGCTGACGCGGCCGCGCAGCGCGTCGCCGACGCTGATGCTTTTTCCCGAAATCCGGAGAGTCATGGGATGCCTCGATTGGATGAGTGGGATACCAAGCGGAACCGACACTATCCCGATTTGGCCGCCGTGCAATCAAGCCAGCGCGGTGTCCCGAGACCGGTCGGAGCTTGCGGCGGGCGCCGAGAGCGCAGCGCCGAGCATGCTTTGCTTGTCGCGGCGGCGCTGTACCGAGGAGGGGATTCGCATGGCTTCGCGGTATTTCGCGACCGTGCGGCGAGCGATGTCAATGCCCGATGCGCGCAATCGTTCCACGATGGTGTCGTCGGAAAGGATCGCCGCGGGGTTTTCCGCATCGATCAGCTGCTTGATGTGGTGACGGACCGCCTCCGCCGAATGGGCTTCGCCGCCGTCGGCCGACGCGATCGAGGCGGTGAAGAAATACTTCAGTTCGAAACTGCCGCGATTGGTCGCCATGTATTTGTTGGCCGTCACCCGCGACACCGTCGATTCGTGCATCTGGATCGCATCCGCCACCGCCTTGAGGTTGAGCGGCCGCAGATGCGCCACGCCGTGGGTGAAGAAGCCGTCCTGCTGACGCACGATCTCGGTGGCGACCTTGAGGATGGTGCGGGCGCGCTGATCGAGCGCGCGCACCAGCCAGGTCGCGTTTTGCAGGCAATCGGTGAAATAGGACTTGTCGCCGTCCTTGCGGATCGTCTTCGACAGCTCGGTATAATAAACTTGATTGACCAGCACGCGCGGCAGGGTGTCGCTGTTGAGTTCGACGTGCCAGCCGCCGTCGGGCCCAGGCCGCACATAGACGTCGGGCACCATGGTCTGGGTCCGGGCCGAACCGAATTTCAAACCCGGCTTCGGATCGAGACGGCGGATTTCGCCGATCATGTCGGTAATGTCCTCGTCATCGACCCCGCAGAATTTTCGTAAACCGGCGATGTCGCGCTTGGCCAGGAGATCGAGATGCTCCACCAGCGCCTGCATCGCAGGATCGTAACGATTGAATTCGCGCAGCTGGATCGCAAGGCACTCGCATAAAGATCTGGCGCAGACACCGGGCGGATCGAACTTCTGCAGTACCGCGAGAACGGCTTCGACCTCGGCTTGCGAGGTTCCGAGCCGGTCGGCGGCCTGTCCCAGATCCGGCGGCAGGTAACCGGCGTCGTCGACGAGGTCGATGAGGTACTGGCCGATCAGGCGCTGCGCCGGCGCGGTGAAGGCCACCGCCAGCTGTTCGGCAAGATGACTTCCGAGCGTGACCTCGGCGGCGACGAAAGCCTCGAGGTTGTAGCTCTCATCGTTGGAAGCGCCACCACCCCATTCGGTGTAGGCGGTCGGCGCCGCATCCTGGGCGGTGCGCGCGGCGGCCTCGGCGGGCTCCTCGGAAAACACGTTGTCCAGACCCGTGTCGAGGGTCTGCTCGATCTCGGCGCGGCTGCCGAGATCGCTGTTCATCCATTCTTCCTGGGCCGGCTCAAAGCTTTCGCCGGCGGAACCGCTGGGCATGTCGCCGCCAACAGCATCGTCGCCAAAGGCGGCCTCAGATGCCTCGGAATCGGAAAATTCTGCGCGCTCGGAGACTGGTTCGCCCGCCACCGTGGGTTCGGCGCCGTCGCTGGCGCGTTCCAACAGCGGATTGCGTTCCAGCTCCTCCTCGACAAAGGCGGAAAGATCCAGGTTGGACAATTGCAGCAGCTTGATCGCCTGCATCAGCTGCGGCGTCATCACCAGCGACTGGGATTGGCGGAACTCTAGTCTCTGCGTCAAAGCCATGGAGGCAAGAACCGATCCTGTAAAGTTGGTCCGATTCTTGCTTATACTACTCCAAAGCCGATGTACACGGCTTGACGAATTGTAAAAATGGGTTAAAGGCGAAATTCCTCGCCGAGGTAAAGCCGGCGTACATCCGGGTTGTTGACGATCTCATCCGGACTTCCTTCCGTCAAGATCTCGCCGGCGTAAACGATATAGGCGCGGTCGGTCAGGCCGAGCGTTTCGCGCACATTGTGGTCGGTGATCAAGACGCCGATGCCGCGATTGGTGAGATGGCGGACCAGATCCTGAATGTCGCCTACCGCGATCGGATCGATGCCGGCGAACGGCTCGTCGAGCAGCATGTAATTGGGGCGGGTGGCCAGCGCCCGCGCGATCTCGACGCGGCGCCGCTCGCCGCCCGACAACGCAATCGACGGTGTCCTGCGCAGTCGGGTGATGTTGAATTCGTCGAGCAGGGAATTGAGCTCGGCCTCGCGCTTTTTCCTCGAGGGTTCGACGACCTCCAATACCGCGCGAATGTTCTGCTCGACCGTGAGGCCGCGAAAGATCGAGGCCTCCTGCGGCAGATAGCCGATCCCGAGCCGGGCACGCTGATACATCGGCAGCTTGGTGACGTCATGGCCGTCGAGCTCGATGGTGCCGCGATCCGCCTTGATCAGCCCGGTAATCATGTAGAATACCGTGGTCTTGCCGGCACCGTTCGGACCGAGCAGGCCTACGGCCTCGCCGCGGCGGACATAGATGCTGACGCCGCGGACCACCTGGCGGCTGCCGAAGCTTTTTTCCACGCTGTGCACAGCCAGATAGCCCGTCTGCGGCGCCGCTGAGCCGTTGGTCTTGCCGCGGGGGCGCGGTCTTGCCGCGGCCGCGTTCGGCTTCAATAGCGGCGCCTCGCGGGCCACCGCAGGCAGCTCGCGAGCGATCGGGGGCGCGTCACGCAGCGGGCTTTTCAGAATCTCGCCGAGGGCGTCCTCAAGCGTGGTGATATCGGGGCGCGAACGCGCAAACCCTGGCGGGCCGCGTTTGGACGGCCGTCGACGGAACATGCCGAGTATATCCACCATCCCCGCCCAGCTCAGCCTCTCACGGTGATCCCGCGACCCGCCGCGGCGATTTCTACTCGTCGCATAACATGAAGGAATGGATGGAGCCTGCGCAGCGAAATACCCTCAATTTGAAGTGCAGACCGTGCCGCCGGGCCATTCTTGTAGGGTAAATACAGCCTGGCGTCGCGGGCGGCAACCTCACCGCCCCTCAAGAGCGCTCAACTAATTGATCCTATTTCGGTTTATTTGGGGCGCCCGGGCGGCAAGGTCGATCCCGGACCTTGCCGCTGTCATGGTGGTGTCGCCTTGCACGACCCTCACATGGCCGGAAAAGGTCGCCAGCTTTTGCTTGTCGCGGATCTCGAGAGTTTCGGCTTCGATCCGGACCGGCTGGTCGCGATTCTGGGAAAAACCCTGCATTGCATTGGGCACGCCCGTGATTGCCGTTTGTGCGTCGGCGCCGCCGGGTGAGACCATTCCGAGCGCGAGAGCCATCGCGCAGGAGCGGTAGGCGATTCCGAGGATCGTGGTGCAGCGCAAGACGGCGGATCCTATTTCGGTTTTGCCGGGCTGTTGGTTCCCGATGGCGGGGCTGGAGGCGCCGCGCCGGGCAGCATCGGTCCGCCGCCCTGGCCGGACGATTGGAACAGGCCCTGGACCTTGCCGCTGTCGGATTCCACCCGCGAAACCCCCGTCGTCATGTCCACCAACAGGCGGTCGCCGCGCAGCACGTTCTTGCCCTGGGTCAGCACGATCCCCCCGAGCATGGTGATCAAGTTGGTCTTGGTATCGAACACGGCGGTATCCCCGGTCACCACCTGATCCTTCTGGGTCACGATCACGTCGCCTTTGGCTTCCAGCCGGCGGATCGACGAACTGCCGCCCGGGCCGGGGGTCGCGGACGGCATCGGCGCCGATTTTGCCGCGGCCTTGGTGTTGGACGAAACCGTGGGAGCAGCAGGGGCCCCGGAAGCCGCGGGGGCCGGGGTCGAATCGTAGAACACCACGAGTATCTTCGAGGTCATGGTGGTATCGCCCTGCACCACCTTCACATTGCCGGAAAAGGTCGCTTCCTTTTTCTTGTCGCGCATCTCGAGCGTGGCGGCTTCGATCTGGATCGGCTGGTCGCGATTCTGCGAGAAACCCTGCATCGCGTTGGGCACGCCGGTGACCGCGCTTTGCGCGGCAGCGTCGGCGGCGTTGAGCATGGCGAGCGCAACAGCCGCCGCGCAGAAGCCTGCTGCGACCGGCCTGAACAGGTTGCTGCGTGGAAAAGGCATCATCTTCGGTTTCACTTCGAGTTCGCGGACTTGGTCGACGGAGCGCGCGTCTTGACCGGATGAGCCGCGGCTTCGGGGGCCGCCTCGGTGCTGGCAGGCTGGCCGGACATGTTCAGATTATCCAAATTCATCACCACGTGGCCCTCGAACCGCACCACCTCGCCGCCCCCGGTAATCCGGAGTTTGTCGGCGGTCAGGGTTCCGTTCGGCAATTTGACATCGACATGTTCCTCCGACGTCACCGTATTCTTGCCCATATCAACGAACGCCTGGCTCAGGCGCGCTTCATAGCCGGTGGAAGTCTGCAAAAAGATATTCTTGTGCAGGTCGAGCTGCTGCTCCTTGGTATCGTACAAGCCGGTGAGGGCGTCGAGCGTCACCGTCGACTGATCTTCCATCAACACCTTGGCGCGCAGGGTCTTGAGATCGAGGTGATCGGGGTCGGTCAGGTCCTGGGTCGCGGTTTTTGCCCAGACCTCGTAAGGACGTTGATCGGGCGTGTAGCCGGACATATGCGGCGTTTCCATCGTGATCTTGGTGCCGGAGACGACCATGTTTCCGGCGTCGAGCGGCAGCTTCGGCATCAGCATCCGGAACGGATTGAAGACCGACACCGCTACGATGGCCGCCAGTGCCAGGATGACGGCCGCCGGGACCGCGATCCGCAGGATGCGCACGATTCGGCTGTGGCGCGCAGCGATGGCAAAGCGCACTTCCATGCCGGCTTGGTAGGCTGGGTTCTGAACCGTATTCACCGCTGCTCCAAAGGCGCCGGGGTCGTCAGCGCATGATCCGCCCGGACAGGCTTTCGGGCCTGATCGGAAAGTTCAAACGCGCCCCTCAATGGCTCAGAACGCGACAGAACACGGAACCGGCTTTCGCGCCTGCGCGTCCCGCTATTCTACCCCACCTTGCCGCGTTACGCAGCCCGGACCTCGCGTCAAGAGTGTGACCGAAACGGGGCGGCCTGCGTTTCCTCTCCCCTTTTTCGCATGGGGAGCAATGCCCGCCCGCACTCACGAATGGGCGAAAATGTCCTCGGTGTCCCAACCCTGCAGGTCCAGTTTGACCCGGGTCGGCAGGAATTCGAAACAGGCTTGCGCGAGTTCAGTGCGGCCCTCGCGGGCCAGCATCGCATCGAGACGCTCGCGCAAGGCGTGGAGGTGCAGCACGTCGGAAGCCGCGTAAGCCAGTTGCGCCTCGCTCAGGCTCTGCGAACCCCAATCGCTCGATTGCTGCTGTTTCAACAGATCGATGTTGAGCACCTCACGCACCAGGTCTTTCAGGCCATGGCGATCGGTATAGGTGCGGGTAAGCCGCGAGGCGATCTTGGTGCAATAGACCGGCTGCGGCATTACGCCTAAGGCGTTGTAGAGCGCGGCCAGATCAAACCGCGCGAAGTGAAAGATTTTTGTCAGCGTCGGATTGGCCAGCAGCGCCTTCAGGTTGGGTGCGTCGGTGTGCCCCTTGGGGATCTGCACCACGTCGGCGCTGCCGTCGCCAGCCGACAGCTGCACCACGCAGAGCCGGTCGCGATGCGGGTGCAGCCCCATGGTCTCGGTATCGATCGCAACCGACGAGGTGTAGCGGGTGAGATCGGGCAGATCGCCGCGATGCAGGCGTACGGTCATGGCGCGTTTGGAACCTCATCGATTCGGTCCCGTCCAGACTAACGTTGAAATCACCAACAAACGAGGGGCGTGCCGCCGTACCGGCCGGTCGCCGGCCGTCGCCGGCAATCTGTCCTATAACCTCCTGAAAGATCATAGCTTTTGCCAGCGCTGCGGGCGGCGGACATTTTCCTGCGATGGCTTTTCCACCGCGTCTTTTCCGGAATCAGAGGAATTGCGCCAGTATTCATCGACCCCCACCACGTCCAAGGATGCCCTGATGAAAGCCGAACAACAGCGACTGCCCCGTTTTGCCGTGCTCATCGACGCCGACAACACCTCGCCGCAAATCGCCGGCGGGCTGTTCGAGGAGGTGGCGAAGTTCGGCGAGGCCAGCGTGCGCCGCATTTACGGGGATTTTTCCGGCCCGCATCTCAAATCATGGGCCGACATTCTGCAAAAGCACGCCATCGATCCCTATCAGCAGTTCGCCTACACCAAGGGCAAGAATGCCTCCGACATTGCGCTGGTCATCGATGCGATGGATCTGTTGCACAGCGGACGGTTCGAGGGATTTTGCCTGGTGTCGTCCGACAGCGATTTTACCCGGCTGGCGTCGCGCTTGCGCGAACAGGGCGCCGACGTCTACGGCTTCGGCAAACAGGAAACCCCGGAAAGCTTCCGGCAGGCGTGCCGTCGTTTTATCTACACCGAGAATCTGGTGCCCGAGGCGCCTGCGTCCAACTCCGGGGCGGCGCCGAAGTCCCGCTCGCTGCAGCCGCCGAGCGCCGCCATCCCGATCCTGGAAAAGGCCATTGCCCAGATCGAAAGCGAGGATGGGTGGGTCAGGCTCGATTCCGTCGGATCGCAGCTGTCGAATCTGGTGTCGGATTTCGACGTCCGCACCTTCGGCTTCAGGAAACTGAGCGACCTCGTGCGCAGCGGCGGCGGGTTCGACTTCGAGAAAATCGACGGTGGGCACTTGCGAATCCGCGCCAAGCCCGCCAGCGGCAAAGCGAAGACCAATGCGAAGTAATACCGCGTTCGTTGGCAATGACCCATCCACGTCTAAACGTCCCCGCCGGCAGATTATCTTTCCAGAAAGATGGATAATCCTTGACTACCTTTCTGGCAAGATATCTGATCTGACATGACCGTGAGGACCGATCCCGATGCCAGCCGATTCGCGCCAGTCCGCTGACGAACTTCTAAAGGCCCGTGCCGAGAATTGGCCGGAAGCCGTGACCCCGATTTCGCAATTGATGGTGCTGGTCTATCGCCTGGCCAGCCTCGTGCGCGACAATGCGACCGGGCAGGTCGATAGATACGGGCTGACGTTGTTCGACTTCGAGGTGCTGGTCACCTTGCGCGGCGCGGCGCCGCCCTATGAGCTGGTGCCGACCGATCTCTACAAGGCCGTGCCGATCTCCTCTGGCGGCCTCACCAAGCTCCTTCATGCGCTGCAGCGACGCGGCCTGATCAGCCGCGGGCAGAATAAGCTCGATCGCCGCAGCAAACCGATCCGCCTCACCGCAAAGGGCCGCGACACCGTCGAATGGGCCATGGAGGACGTGCTTAAATCCGATGCCGGGCTCATTTCGAAGGGGCTGTCGGAGCGCGACCTCGCGCATGTTACCCGCCTGCTCCGCAAGCTTCTTGGGACCATCGAACCCCGCGGGGACAAGGCCACGACGAAGGCGTGGACGCCGACCTGATACGCACACTGGTTCATGCAACTCCTCGGGGGCCTCGCGCCGTGAGGCGCAAACGCATGTCTGAAAGGTTGCGAGGCGCGAAATGACGGCGCCATCCGGGCTTCCCTGTTCTTCGCGACGCCAAAGCTTGGTCTTCGCGGACCCAGTCATCGGGCGCGCGTTCTTTGCATGTCTCGGTGGCTCGTGATGACGAGTCCCGAGAATTCTTGGCTTGGCTGTTTGACAATTGAATCGGAAATCCATGCGGCGGGCCGAAGCCCGCCGCATCCTCCGGGGCCGGCTGGGAACGCCGTTGTCGCAGCACGCGCCATCACCGCTGCCCCGGAAACTAGCCTGTAGTATCGGGCGCAGACCTGTCCCAAGCTTTTTGCATCGCTAATTATAACGGCGAAGGCGTAAGGCAAATGGTGCCCAGGAAAGGACTCGAACCTTCACGGCCGTTAAGCCACTGGCACCTGAAGCCAGCGCGTCTACCAATTCCGCCACCTGGGCCCGGGGCCGGTTAGTACGGATCGGTCGCGCGCTTGTCAAATTGGCAATCGGCAGATCTTCAGGACAGGCCCTTGCTGCTGGTCCGGCCGCAAAGGCGGGGCCGAGCCCTCCGCGGATCTGCTCAAATGCCCTGTACAGAGGCTGAAGCTTGGCGTATCGGCAAACTGTCGAAAACTACCCCTATCGATCGAATTTTCCCGTCAGGAAATGGACGCCATGGCATCGCATCAGGACACCCTCGTCACGGTCTTCGGCGGCTCGGGTTTTCTCGGCCGCTATGTGGTCCGCGCGCTGTGCAGGCGCGATTACCGCATCCGGGTCGCGGTGCGGCGGCCGGAACTGGCGGGGCACCTGCAACCCCTGGGCAAGGTCGGCCAGATCCATGCCGTGCAGGCCAATCTGCGCTACCCGGCCTCGGTCGAGGCCGCCATGCGCGACTCCCATGTCGCCATCAATCTGGTCGGCGTTCTGACCGAGGGCGGCGCCCAGAGCTTCGACGCCGTGCAGGCGGCTGGCGCCGCCGCGGTGGCCAAGGCGGCGGCCGCCGTCGGCGCGGCGATGGTCCATGTTTCCGCCATCGGGGCCGACGCGGGATCGCCGTCGCGCTACGGAAGGTCGAAGGCCGCCGGCGAAAAGGCGGTACTGGCGGCGGTCCCGTCGGCCACCATCCTGCGGCCGTCGGTGGTGTTCGGGCCCGAGGACCAGTTCACCAATCGCTTCGCGACGCTGGCGCGGATTTCCCCGATGCTGCCCTTGATCGGCGGCGGTTTGACGAAACTGCAGCCGGTCTATGTCGGCGACGTCGCCAGCGCGGTCGCCGACGCCGTCGACGGCAAGACCAGGCGAGGTGCGACCTACGAGGTCGGCGGCCCGGAAGTGCTGACGATGCGCGAGATCATGGAGATCATCCTCGCCACCATCGAGCGCCGGCGCATGCTGGTTTCGCTGCCGTTCAAGCTGGCGGAATGGCAGGCGCTGGTGCTGCAGTTCGCGCCGGGGCCCCTGAAGCTGACGCCGGATCAGGTGGCGCTGCTGCGGTCGGACAATGTCGTATCGGAGGCGGCGAAATCCGCCGGCCTGACGCTCGAGGGGCTCGGCATATCGGCCGATTCGCTGGAAGCGATCGTCCCGCAATATCTCTGGCGCTTCCGCGCCGCCGGACAGTTTCAGAGGAAGAGCGCGTAGCGGCTGCGGATTTGTAGGGTGGCCAAAGGCGCATTTCGCGCCGTGCCCAACGTAACAAGGCGTGAAGCCTTCAAGATGGTGGGCTCGCCAGGGGTGGCGCTTTCGCGCGCCCCATGGCTTAAGCCCATCGCGGCGAAAGCGCCGCTACCGCCCCAGCGCCAGCGCGATCAGGCCGAGCGTGCCGACGATGATACGCCACCACGCGAACAGCATGAAGCCGTGGCGGGTCACGTAACTCAAAAACATCTTCACCACGATGATCGCGGTGATGAATGACACGACGAAGCCGATGGCGACGACGCCCAGGTGATCGGTCGTCATGTCGGCGCGATTTTTGTAGAATTCGTAGCCGAACGCGCCGACCATGGTCGGGATCGCCAGGAAGAACGAAAATTCGGCGGCTGCGTGCTTGTCGGCGCCGAACAGCATCGCGGCGACGATGCTGGCGCCGGACCGCGACACCCCGGGAATCATCGCCAGGCACTGCGCGAACCCGATCGAAAGATACATCGGCAATGGAAAGGTGGTGGCATCATGCTCGTGCGGTTTGAGATCGAGCCCATCGACCCACATCAGGATCGCGCCACCGGCGATCAGCGAAAAGCACACCACCCAGGGATTGAACAAATAAGCCTTGATGTAGCTGCCGGCGGCGGCGCCGATCACCGCTGCCGGCAGGAACGCCACCAAAAGTCCAATGACGAAGCGCCGGTCCGCAGCGTTGGAGAACATGCCGAGCGCGACCCGCCACAATTTGACGAAATAAATGGCTACAATCGCCAGTATCGCGCCGAGCTGTATCAGCACGGTGAAACTGTTCCAGAAACTGCCTTCGCCGAGATAGAAAAACCGTTCCGCCAGCAGCAAATGACCGGTCGAGGACACCGGAAGGAATTCCGTCACGCCTTCGATGATGCCGAGAATGACCGCCCGCAATGTATCAGATATCATGAGACCTGATCCGTTATGATCCATATCGACCGAAAGCCGCGCCCTTCTCGCTTATTCGCCCCGCTGCCGCAATCTCAAAAATCGTCAAAACTTGGGTTGCCTCGTTCGCGTGCTTAGGTAGTTTGGCCTGCCGATCCCGTTGCGCCGTCCCGGGCGGCGAGGATTTCTTCAAGGTTCGCAACAACCATCAAGGAATACATGCTCACGCTGTTTCATCATTCGTTCTGTCCGCATTCGCGCTTCGTCCGCCTGGCGCTGGGCGAATACGGTCTCGAGGTGAATCTGGTGGAAGAGCGGGTCTGGGAGCGGCGCGAGGCCTTTTTGGCGCTCAACCCCGCGGGCGCCACGCCGGTATTAATTGGGGAAGACCAACTCGCTGTTCCCGGCGCCGCCATCATCGCCGAATATCTTGACGAGACCTGCGGTGCCGGCCTCGGCGAGCGGCGGCTGCTGCCGGCAACGGTCCGCGAGCGCATCGAGGTGCGCCGGCTGATGGCGTGGTTCAACGAGAAGTTCTTCGAAGAGGCCTCCAATCCGCTGGTGACCGAGCGCATCTACAAGCGCTTCATCAATGAAGAAGACGGCGGCGGCGCGCCGGCGGCGGAGGTGATCCGCGCGGCCAAGGCCAATGTGCGCTATCATCTGGCCTATATCGGCTGGCTGGCTCAGCGGAGGAACTTCCTGGCCGGCGACCGGCTGAGCTATGCGGACCTCGCCGCCGCGGCGCATCTTTCGGCGATCGATTATCTGGGCGACGTGCCATGGATCGAGGACGACGCGGCAAAGGCGTGGTACGCGCGGGTGAAATCCCGCCCCTCGTTCCGGCCGCTGTTGAGCGAATGGCTGGCGGGTGTGCCGGCCTCGCCCACTTATATCGACCTCGATTTCTGAATCGGAGCTTTCGGTGAGCGCGCTGTCAAGGGCGCTGCTGGCGCAAAGAGCCTCCGCGCTGGGTTTCGATTGCGCCGGCGTCACCGATCCCGCAGCAATATTCGAGGCGGCGCGCCATTTCCGGGAATTTCTCGAGGCCGGCGCCCATGGCGAGATGGACTGGCTGGCGAGAAATCCAGAGCGCCGCGGTGACCCGCGCGTGCTGTGGCCAGACGTGCGTTCCATCATCATGCTCGGCGTCAATTACGGGCCCGATGAAAACCCGCTTGATATTCTGCAGCAGCGCACCCGCGGCGCGATCTCGGTCTATGCCCGCGGCGACGACTATCACGACCTGATCAAGAAGCGGTTGAAGGCGCTGGCGCGATGGCTGGTCGCAAGCGCGGGCGGCGAGGTCAAGGTATTCGTCGATACCGCCGCGGTGATGGAAAAACCCCTGGCGCTGGCGGCGGGCCTGGGCTGGCAGGGCAAGCACACCAACCTCGTGTCGCGCCAATTCGGCTCATGGCTGTTTCTGGGCGCGATCTTCACCACGCTCGATCTGCCGCGCGACATCTCCGAAAGCGACCATTGCGGTTCATGCCGGGCCTGCCTCGATGTCTGTCCGACCGCGGCATTTCCTGCGCCCTACCGGCTCGACGCCCGGCGCTGCATCTCCTATCTCACCATCGAATACAAGGGCCCGATCCCATCGGAGTTTCGCAAGGCGATCGGCAACCGCATCTATGGCTGCGACGATTGCCTCGCGGTATGCCCCTGGAACAAGTTCGCGCGAAAGGGGCGTGAGACGAAACTCGCCGCGCGGGATGAATTGCGCGCGCCGGCGTTGGCCGATCTGGCGCGGCTCGACGACGCGGCATTTCGCGCGCTGTTTGCAAAATCGCCGGTCAAGCGCATCGGCCGCGACCGCTTCATCCGCAATGTGCTGATCGCGATCGGCAACGCCGATGACCGCGATCTCGTGCGCGAAGCCGAACGTCTGCTCGATGACGCGAGCCCGCTGATCCGCGGCGCCGCCGTGTGGGCGCTGTCGCAGTGGCTGGCGCCAGAGGAGTTTGCGGCGCGGGCGACGAAAGCGGTGAATGCGGAAGCAGATGAGAGCGTGCGAACGGAATGGCGGCGCACCGCCGCTGGCACGGCCTCCTTATCCCAGGGATCGTCGAAGGCGTGAACCCACCCTTGATTTCACGCCGCAAATTCCATCATGGTCCGGCGCCATGACCAATCAACCGTTCTTTACCCGCGACCGCGACACCTTCCTTCCGACCGGCGCCGCGTGCGGACCTTGGGATCCCAACTCGCTGCACGGCCGCGTCATCATCGGGCTGTTGGCTTCCGTCATCGAGCAGCGCCACGGCGCTGACGGCCTGATGCCGGCGCGGCTGACCGTGGACATGTTCCGGCTGCCGAACCTGGCGCCGGTCGAGGTCACCACGCGGCTCGTCCGCGACGGCCTCCGCATCAAGGTCGTGGAAGCCGATTTTCTGAGCGGCGGCGTCCACATGGCGCGCGCCTCCTGCCAGCTGCTGCGCAAGACCCAAAAGCCGCCAGGCCAGGTCTGGTCGCCGCCGAACTGGGAGGTGCCGCAGCCTTCGGATCTCGCCGTGCCAACCGACCCGCGGCTCGGCCTGAAAGGCATGTGGACCGTGCGCCCGATCGTTGGCGCGATGGGCACGGTGGGGCCGCGGCGGCTGTGGATGAGCGAAGTGCGCGACCTCATCGAGGGCGCGGCGCTGACGCCGTTCGTCCGGGTCGCACTGGCGGCGGATTTCGCCAGCCCCTTCGCCAATGCCGGCGACCAGGGCCTGAGCTACATCAACAGCGACGTCACGCTGTATCTGCACCGTCTTCCGGTGCAGGAATGGATCGGCTTCGATGTCGTCAACCATCAGGCCACCGACGGCATCGCGATCGCAGAGTGTTGCCTGTACGATCGGGAGGGCCCGATCGGGACCTCAAGCGCGGTGGCCCTGGCGCAGCGCAAGCCGATGGCGCCGCCGCGCCCGCCACCGCAATGAAAAACTCATGCCGTCCGGACGCGCCGATGGGCGCGCCTGAGGCGCGAGTGAGGAACTCTGCCGAATGGTCCTATTGAAGTTATCGTGAAAAAGACCTTATCCGATCTCCGCCACCGCCGCGATCATCCGCGCGATATCCTGCGGCCGCGACAGGCGGTGATCGCCGTCCTGGATCACGGTCAGCACCACATCGTCAACAGGCAGCCGATCCGCCAGCGCGAAGGCATGTCGCCACGGCACGTCCGGATCCTGCGCACCCTGCAGGATCCGGATCGGGCATCCGACCTCGATGGCACTGCCGAGCAGCAGATGGTTGCGACCCTCCGCGATCAATGCGCGGGTAATCGGATAGGGCTCGCCATATTGCGACGGCTGCAGCCACACGCCCTTGGTCTCGATCTCCTGGCGGATCTCCGCCGAGAAGCGCTGCCACATCAGCACTTCTGTAAAATCCGGCGCCGGCGCGACCAGCACCAGCCCCGCCAGCGTGGCGTGGGCACCCCTGCGCCGCATCATTTCGCGCGCCAGCAACAGCGCCATCCAGCCGCCCATCGAAGAGCCGACCACAATCTGCGGGCCGGCGCAGAACTGCTCGAACACCGCGACGCTCTCTTCCAGCCAACGGCCGATGGTGCCTTCGACGAACGCGCCGCCCGACTCGCCATGGCCGGAATAATCGAACCTGACGCAGGCGCGTCCCTGTCCGGCGGCCCATGCGTCCAATGCCAGCGCCTTGATGCCCTGCATGTCGGAGTTGAATCCGCCGAGCCAGATCAGGCCGGGCGCGCCGCCGCTACGGGCGCGCACGGCGATGCGGCGCGCAGCGCTATCCTTGCCGACCTCGATGAAGGCCGGCGGCTGCCCGGATGCGGCTGAATGG
Source organism: Bradyrhizobium sp. (assembly GCF_049512235.1). Taxonomy (GTDB): domain Bacteria; phylum Pseudomonadota; class Alphaproteobacteria; order Rhizobiales; family Xanthobacteraceae; genus Bradyrhizobium. The sequence goes on along the minus strand of NZ_JBEKXH010000009.1, from coordinate 18,601 downwards.
GCCATGGATACACTCTCCCTTGTTGCGGTTGTTTGAGCGGGGATAACCACCCGTCAACGGACGTCATTACCTCTGATGTCAGAGTGCCCGGGTCCGCCGTGCCCGACCAACCCCGTCGAACCAGCGAGGAACTGGAAAGGACACCCGAAACCCATGACTTCAGTGCGGTTATGGACCAAAGGCCGCTGCACGGGACCGGCCAGCGAGAATGAGCAAGAATTATGCAGCATCGCATAGGACGCCGCGGCGCTTGCGGAGCGAACGTCCGCTCTCTATTGGCAACGGCGCAGCGCCGTTGCCATGAGTGGGCGGATCTGAACGATATTGTCATCCCCGCGTTAGCCAACGTGGCCAAAATGCCTCGCATTTGACGGTTTTCGCACGCAGGGGTGTGAGTTCGCTTGCGAGCTCGGCCTTAATCCTTCAAACTATCGCCATCGTCCACAACCTTGGAGAGTTACCCATTCGCCGTCCCAACCGAGCCCCGCCCGCTGCCACCAAAGACGGGCCGCGCACCAATGATGAAATCCGCAATGCACAGGTTCAGCTGATCGACCAGAACAGCACGAACCACGGCATCGTCGAAACCGCCGCCGCCGTCAAGATGGCCCTCGAAGCGGGCATGGATCTGGTGGAGATTTCGCCAAATACCAATCCTCCCGTTTGCAAGATCATGGACTACGGGAAATTCAAATATTCGGCGCAGAAGAAAGCCGCCGAAGCCCGCAAGAAGCAAAAAGTGGTCGAGATCAAGGAGATCAAGCTGCGGCCGATGATCGACGACCACGACTACGAAGTGAAGATGCGCGCGATGCAGCGGTTCTTCGAGGAAGGCGACAAGGTCAAGATTACGCTGCGCTATCGCGGCCGCGAAATGGCGCATCAGGAAATCGGCACCAAGCTTCTGGACAAGGTCAAGGCCGACGTCGCCCAATTCGCCAAGGTCGAGCAGGACGCGCGTTTCGAAGGCCGTCAGGTCGTGATGGTTCTGGCGCCGCGCTGATTCGTCAACGCGATTAGTATGTGTGAATTCGGAATACGGCCCGTCGGACAATCTGGCGGGCCGTTTCCTTGAATGACCGTTCGTGTTCCCGGACGCGGCGCAACGTGAAAGACACGAGATCTCATGATCCCCGCGCCGCCTGCCAGCTGCCGCTGCAACGGTCGCCCGAAATGATCCCGCTCCACCGGCCAGTTCCGGAATTGCCGACCAGCCGGCCGGTGCCGTTGGCGACCGACAGACCGACCGATATCCTGACCGACACGACGCCGCCACGGCTGATGCCGCCGGTCACCTTGCCGCCTCCGGCGGACGAAACGCGACTGCCGGACACGGCAAAGGGGGCGCTGTTGGTCGCGCTGCAATTGCCTGCCCGGGTAGAGAAGATCACATTCCAGGTGCCGTCATAGGTTCCTCCGGCCCCGACGAAGCCTGCGCGCCTCGCGTCGGCGGCGCCGGGCGTTGCGACCATCATGGCGAGAAGGGCGGCGGTCAGTGTCCACCGCGGAGTACGTGAGACCATGAAATCCGCGAAAAAGGCAATCGGCTGGGCTGAAATCGTCATCTTCTTCACTCCTTGCTGTGTCGGTAAGGCGCTGAACCAATAGGTCGAATCACATGGTTTCGCGGTTCATCGTTGCCAACCGCGTCGCGCTCTGCCATAAGCGCAACCTTCATCGCCCGGCTGATCAAGGGCTGCCGTGTCGATAGCGGTGCTGGTCTTTTCATTTCAGAGAATACCTGAGCACTTTCAACGCTCTAACGAGCATTTTAGCCGCGAAAGCGCCTCTCTGGGCGCGTTTTTCTGCGGCAACAGGAGAGCCAAATGCCCAAGCTGAAGACCAAGTCAGGCGCTAAAAAGCGCTTCAAGGTGACTGCCACCGGCAAAGTGATGCACGCCCAGCGCGGCAAGCGCCACGGCATGATCAAGCGCACCAAGAAGCAGATCAGGCAGCTCCGTGGCACCCGCGTGCTGTTCAAGACCGACGGCGACAACATCAAGAAATACTTCTTGCCCAACGCCTGATCGCGAAATCAACCACGATCCCATTTTGCCAAGCCGCGTCCGCGCGGCGATCCCTGACCAAACTGATCTGAAGGAGACCCGTCATGTCTCGCGTCAAACGCGGTGTGACCTCTCACGCCAAGCACAAGAAAGTCTACAAGGCCGCCAAGGGCTTTTACGGCCGTCGCAAGAACACCATCCGCGCCGCCAAGGCCGCGGTCGAAAAGGCCGGGCAATACGCCTTCCGCGACCGCAAGCGCAAGAAGCGCACTTTTCGCGCGCTGTGGATCCAGCGGATCAATGCCGCGGTGCGCCCGTTCGGCATGACCTACAGCCGCTTTATCGACGGCCTGTCGAAGTCGGGCATCATGGTCGACCGCAAGGTGCTGTCGGATCTCGCGATCCGCGAACCGGCGGCGTTCCAGGCGATCGCCGAAACGGCCAAGGCGGCGCTGGCGGCGTAAGTTTTGCCGCTTCATGACGGGCCAGGGGCAACGGCTTGGCGCCCTGGCCAAAAGGAATCGCCATGACCGACCTCGCAGCGCTCGAGCAAACCATCCTCAGCCAGATCGCTGCCGCCGGCGACGAAGCCGCCCTGGAAGCCGTTCGTGTCGCAGCGCTCGGCAAGAAGGGCTCGATCTCCGCGCTGTTGTCGACGCTCGGCAAAATGTTGCCCGACGAGCGCAAGACCGAAGGCGCCAGGATCAACCTTGCCAAGGATGCCGTTACCCGGGCGCTGACCGCGCGCCGCGAAATATTGAAATCCGCGGCCCTCGACGCGCGGCTGAAATCCGAGACCATCGACGTCACCTTGCCGCTGCGCGAGGCTGCCGCCGAGCAGGGCCGGATTCACCCGCTGAGCCAGGTGATGGATGAACTGACCGCGATCTTTGCCGATATGGGATTTGCGATCGCCGAGGGCCCTGACATCGAGACCGATGACTTCAATTTTACAAAACTGAATTTTCCCGAAGGCCACCCGGCGCGGGAGATGCACGACACGTTCTTCTTCAACCCGAAGGACGATGGTTCGCGCATGCTGTTGCGCACCCATACCTCCCCGGTGCAGGTGCGCACCATGCTGACGCAGAAGCCGCCGATCCGGATCATCTGTCCGGGCCGCACCTACCGGATCGATTCCGACGCCACCCACACGCCGCAGTTTCACCAGGTCGAGGGCCTCGTGATCGACAAGGGCTCGCATCTCGGCCATCTCAAATGGATCCTGCACGAATTCTGCAAGGCGTTCTTCGAGGTCGACCACATCAACATGCGCTTCCGGCCGTCGTTCTTTCCGTTCACCGAGCCCTCGCTCGAGGTCGACATCCAGTGCCGGCGCGACAAGGGCGAGATCCGATTCGGCGAAGGCGAGGATTGGCTGGAGATCCTGGGCTGCGGCATGGTGCATCCGAACGTGCTGCGCGCCTGCGGCATTGATCCCGAGGTCTATCAGGGTTTTGCCTGGGGCATGGGCATCGACCGCATCGCGATGCTGAAATACGGCATGTCCGACCTGCGGCAATTGTTCGAGAGCGATGTGCGCTGGCTCAGCCATTACGGCTTCAAGCCACTCGACGTCCCGGCCCTGGCGGGAGGGCTGAGCTCGTGAATCTCGTCGAGAGAAGCATAACACCGCGAGCGCTGCCTCATGACCACCCGTATTGACGCCCGCTTCGCCGAGCTGAAGCACCAAGGCCGCGCCGCCTTCATCACCTTTTTGATGGCCGGCGATCCCGATCCCGCGACCTCGCTCGACATCATCAAGGCGCTGCCGAAAGCCGGCGCCGACATCATCGAGATCGGCATGCCCTTTACCGATCCGATGGCCGATGGTCCGGCCATTCAGGCGGCGGGCTTGCGCGCGCTGCAAGCGGGCATGACGCTGAAGAAGACGCTTGACCTGGTCAGGTCCTTCCGCAGGCAAGAGGCCTTAACGCCGCTGGTGCTGATGGGCTATTACAATCCGATCTACATCTATGGCGTCGACCGCTTTCTCGCTGACGCGAAATCCGCCGGCGTCGACGGCCTGATCATCGTCGACCTGCCGCCGGAAGAAGACACCGAATTGTGCCTGCCGGCGATGCGGGCGGGGCTTAATTTCATCCGGCTGGCGACGCCGACCACCGACGACAACCGGCTGCCTGCGGTGCTCGCCAACACCTCGGGCTTTGTCTACTATGTCTCCATCACCGGCATCACCGGCAGCGCCAGCGCCGATGCGGCCAGAGCGGGCGAGGCCGTCGCCCGCATCAAGCGGCACACCCAATTGCCGGTCTGTGTTGGCTTCGGCATCCGGACGCCGCAGGCCGCGCGCGCCATCGCAGAGCATGCCGACGGCGCGGTGGTCGGCACCGCGCTGGTCGAGGCGCTGCGCGACAGCCTGGACGCCGCCGGTCGCGCCACCGGCAAAACCGTCGGTGCGGTGGCCGATCTCGTGGCCGGACTGGCCGAGGGCGTACGCGGCGCCAAACAAGCCGCGGAATAAGCCATAATTGCGGGGGAACCGCAGGCTTAGGCGGCTTGCCGGGTCCGGCCCGAGCCGCCATATATCGATGCGCGATCAGGTCTGGCGTCCGATCGAACGCCAAACCATTTCAAGGTGATGGCTCCTGGTCGCCATCCGGAGCGAAATATGAATTGGCTTACCAATGTCGTCCGTCCGAAAATCCGCAACATCCTGCGCCGCGAGACGCCGGAGAATTTGTGGATCAAATGCCCCGACTCCGGGCAGCTCGTGTTTTACAAGGACGTCGAGGCCAACCAGTTCGTGATTCCCGGCTCGAACTACCATATGCGCCTGGGCGCGGTGGCGCGGCTGAAATCGATCTTCGACAATGAGACCTGGTTCGACGTGGCGCTGCCCGAGGTGACGCCCGATCCGCTGAGATTCCGGGATGAGCGCCGCTATGCCGATCGCATCAGGGACGCCCGCGCCAAGACCGGACTGAACGACGCCATCAAGGTAGGCTACGGCAAGCTCGATGGCGCCGCGGTCGTGATCGCGGTGCAGGATTTCGATTTCATGGGCGGTTCGCTCGGCATGGCGGCCGGCGAAGCGATCGTGCGCGGGCTTGGACTCGCGGTCGAAAAGAAATCCCCCTTCATCGTATTTGCGGCCTCCGGCGGCGCCCGCATGCAGGAAGGCATCTTATCGCTCATGCAGATGCCGCGCACGATCGTCGCGGTGCAGATGCTGCGCGAGGCCAAACAGCCCTATATCGTGGTTTTGACCAATCCGACCACCGGCGGCGTCACCGCCTCCTATGCCATGCTGGGCGACGTCCAGATCGCCGAACCCGGCGCGCTGATCGGTTTCGCCGGCGCGCGGGTGATCGAACAGACCATCCGCGAGAAACTGCCGGAAGGATTCCAGCGCGCCGAATATCTGAGGGACCACGGCATGGTCGACATGGTGGTACACCGGCACGAGATGCGCCCGACGCTCGCACGGTTATGCCGGTTGCTGACCAAATCGCCGGCGCTCGAAACCGCCCCGAAGCCTGCAGCCTCGATCGCCCTCCCGGCCCCGATCCCATCAGGCGCCGATGTCGTGCCGGCAGTATCGCCGGCGTGAACGCGCCCGGGGCAAAGCATTCGCCGCCGCTCGGCGCGCTGATCGCGCGGCTGTCGGCGCTGCACCCGAAGCCGATCGATCTCGATCTGGCGCGGATGCGGCGGTTGCTTGAGCTGCTAGATGATCCGCAACGCCGGCTGCCGCCCGTCATTCACGTCGCCGGCACCAACGGCAAGGGCTCGACCATCGCCTATCTGCGCGGCATTCTCGAAGCAGCAAGCCTGCGCGTTCACGTCTACACCTCGCCGTTCCTGGTGCGGATCAACGAATGCTTTCGCCTCGGCCGGGCCGGCGGCGGCGTTCTGGTCGGCGATGATGAACTGCGCGACGCCCTCGAACGTTGCGAGCGGGCCAATGCCGGCGCGCCGATCACGCTGTTCGAAATCGAAACCGCGGCGGCTTTTGTCCTGTTCGCGCAGCACCCGGCCGACGTGGTGCTGCTGGAAGTCGGTCTCGGCGGGCGGCTCGATGCCACCAATGTGATCGACCGGCCGCTGGCGACCGTGATCGCGCCGGTCAGTCTCGATCACACGGAATTTCTGGGCGGCACGGCGATGGCGATCGCCCGTGAAAAGGCCGGCATCGTCAAAACAGGGGTGCCGGTCGTTTGCGCCGAGCAGGCCCCGGAGGTGATTGCCGTGATCGAGCAGCAGGCCGAACGGCTGCGCGCGCCGCTCTATGCCTGCGGGCAGGAATGGCATGTCAGTGTCGAGCGCGGACGGCTGGTCTACCAGGATGATCGCGGCCTGATGGACCTTGCGGCGCCCCGGCTGTTCGGCCGCCATCAGTTCGACAATGCCGGCCTCGCGATCGCGACGCTGCGCGCGCAAAGCCTGTTCAAGATCGATCCCACAGCCTTCGAGGCCGGCATTGTCAGCGCCGAATGGCCGGCGCGGATGCAGCGGCTTTCGTCAGGCGCATTGTTGGCTCAGGCGCCGAGGGGTTGCGAGATCTGGCTCGATGGCGGCCACAATGCCGAGGGCGGCCGTGTCGCCGCCGCTTGCCTCGGCGATCTCGAGGAACGGGTATCGCGACCCCTCGTCGTCATTTTCGGCATGATGGGCAACAAGGATGCCGGCGCCTTCATCGCCAACTTCGCCGGCCTGACGCGCCACATCATCGGGGTGCAGATCCCGGGCCGCGACGGCACGATGCCGCCGGACCGGCTGGCGGACGCGGTGCGCCGGCTTGGCATGCGCGTGGAAACCGCAGCGAGTGTCGAAGCCGCGCTGCGCTCGCTGGCGCGCCTGTCCTACGAAGTTCCGCCGCGGATCCTGATCACGGGCTCGCTCTATCTTGCCGGCCACGTGCTGGTCGCCAACGGCACACTGCCGGGCTGATCCCCGCTTCCGCAGCATGTTTGCGACTCCAGCGGCGCAATAGCGCAACGCGTCCTGGGCCAGCCTCGCATAAACAACCTGAGAGAAGAATATATTATATTGACACTTCAGGTTGTGTGTCGGATAGTCGACATAAGGTCATCCGCAAGTTTGGCAATGTGATTCGCCGGCTAAGGCGATGGCCGGTCTGTGCACTTTGAGGAGATGTAAAGCCCAGTAAGTCCCACACGGAGGAAATGACCATGAGAACCGAGCTAGGGCGTTGTACGTTCGTGCGGCATACGACTCGCTACGCCATCGCCATCATCACCCTGTCCGCGGCCGGCACCGGTTTGGTCCGGGCGCAAAGCGCCACCACCACGACATTTCAGCTCACGGCCCTGGCATCGGGAAACTGGAACGCGGCCGGGGTACACACGGTCTCGAACTACCAGATCGGTTATTCCACCGAGCAGCCTAACCAGCAGGTCGCCTACTTCGAGTTCGATCTGGATCCGATCAAGGGCAGGACGGTGGTCGAGGCCTCCGCGCTGATCCCCGGCTCGACCGACTACAGCATCGGATCGACCTATGCCCCCCGCTGCGGCACGGCGCCTTGTTTCAAGGTCGGCATCGTCCCGCAGGGCACTTCCACCCTGGCAGAGATCGTCAGCCCGACCAGTAACAACAACACGAACATCTACACCAGCGGCAACGACGCCAATCGCAACCAGGATCTCGGCTACGAATGGGTCGAAAACGGTCTGCACCCCGGCGAAAAGTTCAACGCCTTCACCTACAACACCCAGCGGCTGCAGGCCGAGGTCAACGCCGGCGGCGACTGGGTGTTCTGGGGCCGCGACGCGTTCAGTACCGGGAGCGCCGAAAACTACATATGGGGCGACACCGCCTACAACACTGGAATTGTCCTGATCGTCACGGTCTCGAACGGGGCGGCCACGACGGCCGTGGTCCAGAGCGGCACCTACCAGATCGAGAACCTCAACAGCGCGATGTCGCTGGAAATCCCCGCGGGGCAGACCGCGAACGGCACGCTGGTCGACCAGGCCACCGATGTCGGTACCACCAACCAGCGTTGGAATGTCACCAGGCTCAGCAGCGGCAACTACACGATCGCCAATGCCGCCACCGGCCAGCTGCTTGATGTGCTGAATAGCTCCACCGCCTCCGGCGGAGCGATCGACGTCAAGCCCGCCGACGCCGCCACCAATCAGCAATGGACCTTCACCGGCACCAATGGCGGCAACTACACCATCAAATCGGTCAGCAGCGGACTGTTGATCGGCTCCAGCGGCGCCTTGACGCTCAGCGGCACACTGATCGACCAGTTCACCGCCAACGGCATTGCCAACCAGCAATGGTCGTTCCACTGAAATGACCGTCTATCCGAAACGAAACGGCCGGCACTCCGCCGGCCGTTTTTGGGTCATCATCATTGCTCGAAGCCGATCACACCGCAGCCGTGATCCACTGCTGCAGCTTCTGCTTCGGCGCGGCGCCGACTTGGCGCGAGGCCATCTCGCCGCCCTTGAAGATCATCAGGGTCGGGATCGACATCACGCCATATTTCGACGCCGTCTTCGGGCTCTCGTCGACGTTCAGTTTGACGATCTTGACCTTGTCGCCCATGGCGCCGGAAATCTCGTCGAGCGCGGGCGCGATCATGCGGCACGGGCCGCACCATTCGGCCCAGAAATCGACCACCACCGGGCCGGTCGCCTTGAGCACCTCGGCTTCGAAATCGGCGTCAGAAACCTTGCCAACGGCCATGTCAATACCTCGTTCGGTTCGGGAGGAATGCGGCTTTCAGGAAAAGCCGCTGGGATCATGACAGCAACGTATGAACGCCGGCTTGCCGGGTCAAGCTCGCTCGGTCCCAACCGCATGGGATGCCAGTTCGGCATCCAGCGCGGGGGGCAAAATCTCCATCAATTCAGGCCGTTCGGTCCAGAGCAAGGCGGCGCGCACGCTCCGCTCCGGGTAGAGCTTGAGCAGCACCGCCCGGTAGAGCGCGAGCTGGCGGACATAGCTCCTGGGCGCCTCGGCCGGGTGATCCGGCGGAGCCTGATTGGTCTTGTAATCGACGATCAGGACCTCGCCTTGCGTCACCACCAGCCGGTCAATTTGTCCGGAAACCAGGGCAGGCGGCCGTCCCGGCCGTGGCAATCGGCCGACGATCGGGACCTCGGCGCGGCTGCCGGCGGCAAATACCGCGGCAAACCGACCATCCGAGATCAGGGCCAGCACCGCTTCCGCGAGCCTCTCGCGGTCGCCCTCGGCCCAGTCGCCGGCGTGGCGGGCAAGGTATCCCAGCGCCGCGTCGCGGCGGCGTTCGGCCGCGATGTCGGGCAGCGATTGCAGCAGCCGGTGCACCAGCGTGCCGCGCTGCACCGCGCGCGCGCGGGTCTGGGTGGTCTGGCCGCTCCGGATCCGGCGGCCGTCATCATCAGCAGGGCCGGAAGGGCGCATTACGGACTCGGATGGCACCTCGGCCTGCGCCGGCGCGTGCAACCAGGGCGGCAGCGCGGCCGCAGCGCTCCGCGCCGGGGCCGCGGTTGCGGCTGGGGCGACCGGCCCATCCTCGGCGCGCGCATAGCGCCTGACCGGACCGTCGGGGGTCTCGATGGTCTGCAGCTGCAGTCCGGAATTGCCGAGGCCTTTTGCGATCAGATCGTACCAGCAGAGTTTGCGCACCGTGTTCATGTTGCCCGGCAGGCAGCCGCCGACGATCAGGCGGTCCGCGGCACGCGTCATCGCCACATACAACAGCCGGCGATATTCGTCCTCGGTCTCGGCGAGCATGGCCGCGCGGGCCAAAGCGACGGCTGCGGGGTCGTCGGCCTTCCTGCCGGCCCACACCACCACGCCGGGCGCCTGAGGGGTGGCGGCGGCCCGCGGCAGATGAATGAGCTTGAGCCGTTGGGTATCGGCGGGCGAGGAGGTGGTGTCGACCAGAAAGACCACGGCCGATTCCAGCCCCTTGGCGCCGTGCACGGTCATGACCCGGACTTCGTCGCGGGAAATTTCCATGTCGCGCTTCACCTCGGTATCGGCGGCGCGCAGCCAGGCCATAAAACCTTGCAGCGAGGCCGGCGCCTTGCGCTCATAGCCCAAGGCAAGCTCCAGGAATTCGTCGAGCGCGTCATTGGCTTCAGGGCCGAGCCGCTTCAGGATGCGCCGCCTTCCGCCATCGCCGCCGAGCAGCCAGGCATAGAACGCAAACGGGCTCGAGCTGTCGCACCGGCGCTGGCATTGTTCCAGACGATCCAGCGCCCCGGCGAATTTGCGCTCATTCGCCGCCTGCAGGCGCAGCGCGCTTCGCAGCGATCCCCGCCGTTGCCATGCGAGCCTGAACAGATCGTCGTCGCTGAGGCCGAACAGCGGGCTTTTGAGCGCCACCGCCAGCGCCAGATCGTCCTGCGGCAGCAACAGCGCATCGGTGAGATTCATCAGGTCGATGATCGCGATATGCTCTGTGAGCTTGAGCCGGTCGGCGCCGGCGACGGGAATGTTGGCGTGCTTCAGCGCCTGGATCACGGCGTCGAACGCGTTGCCGCGCCGCCGCACCAGCACCAGCATGTCGCCGTAGCCCAGGCGTCGGCGCTTGCCGGCGGAGCCGGTCATGGTGCCGCCTTCGACCAGCCGCCTGATCTCGGCCTGAATGCGCCGGGCCAGCCTGACCTCGGGGCTCGTCTCCGACACCGCATCGAACGGCGCCCGCCAACCTTCGATGTCCTGCCGGTCGTCCCGCTGCTGCAAGTCCCAGAGCTCGATCAGGCTCGGACCGGCGTCGGCAAGCCAATTGTGAACCGGGTACCCGGTTTCGATGGAATGGATGCTGCGGTAGATATCCTGCTCGCGGAAGACATGGTCGACCGATTGCAGGATCGCGGCCCCGGAACGGAACGAGGTAGTCAACGTGACGGGATCGAATTGCAGCCCGGCATCCCTAAAGCTCTTTTGCAGACCGCGGCGGCGGCTGTCGAATTCGCGCGGCGCCGCGCCCTGGAACGAAAAGATCGACTGCTTCTCGTCGCCGACCGCAAAGATCGTCCTGACAACACCCTCTCGGGCGCCCGCGCCGGTGGTGAATTCGGAAATGAGGTGGGCGACGATATCCCATTGCCGGGGACTGGTGTCCTGGGCCTCGTCGATCAGCACATGATCGACGCCGCGGTCGAGCTTGTAATGCACCCAGCCGGCCGAAACCCGGTCGAGCATCGCAAGCGTCCTGTCGATCAGGTCGTCATAGTCGAGCAGGCCGCGCGCCCGCTTCTCGCGCCGGTAATTTTGCGCCGCCGCGGTCGCGATCCGCAGCAGCGCCTGGGTCCGGTCCCGCGTCGTCACCGCGCGGCGCCGTTCGATCAGGGCGCCGATGCGGATGCCCTCCTGGTCGAACCGATGCGCCATCGCCGGATGATCGTCGCCGAACTTCTTGGTCAGTACGGACTTGCGGGGCGCGCGCTCGTCGGTCAGGAATAGGCCGAGATAGGCATCGACTTGCACCGCGCCGCTGGAAACCACCGCCTCGCGAAGCCGCGCTGCCTGGTCCTGGTCGGATTTCCTACCCTTATCGAGGATGGCGGCGATTTCCTTCCAACGCGATCGCGGCAGGTTCGGGCCCTCGATCAATTCCTGTTCGACGTCTTCGATGCCGTCGCCGGGATCGACGCCAAGGGACTTGCAAAGCTCATCTGCTGCGGCGTCCAAGCTGCCGGCGGCGTCGGTCCAGGCCATGAAGTGATCGCGGGACAGGCAGGCCTCGCGCACCACATCCTTGAAGGTGACGTCGGCGGCACTGGCCATGGCCGTGGTCAGCGCCCGGCCCGTAGCGCTCAGGGGATCGCGGGAGGCCTCGAGCAGCACGGCGAGATTGGCGCGCTCCATCATCTCGGTCTGGTCGCGCTCGTCGATCACGGCAAAGCGCGCCGGCACATTGGCCTCGAACGGGAATTGCTGCAGCAGCCGGGTACAGAGCGCGTGGATGGTCTGCACCTTCAGGCCACCCGGGGTCTCCAGCGCGCAGGCGAACAGTTCGCGCGCCCGCATCCTTAACTTGGCGTCGGGTCGCGCGATGCCGGCCTCTGATATCGCGGCATCGAGCTCGGTGTCATCGAGCGTCACCCAATGGCCGAGGGTGGTGAACACCCGCTCCGCCATGTTGGCGGCGGCGGCCTTGGTGAAAGTGATGCAGAGGATTTTTTCCGGCGGCACGCCTCCCAGCAATAGCCGGATCACCCGCTGCACCAGCACGTGGGTCTTGCCCGAGCCGGCATTCGCCGAGACGAAGGCGGAAGCGGCGGGATCCGAGGCGCGCGCCTGCGTGGCGCGGACGGCTTCGGGGATTGGGCGCGGCGCGCTCACCATTCTTCAATTCCAAGGCCGCCGGCCGCGGACCATTCCTTGATGCGGGCGAGGTCGTCATAGCTGCCGTAGCGGTTCGACCACATCGACAGATTGAGCGAGGTATAGGCCTGGCTCTCATCCTCGAAGGCGCGGATCAGAGCCTCCAGCTTGATCAGCGCCTCGGCCGCGGCCGTATCGGGCGGTTGCGGCGTGTCGCCCGGGTTGATCTTCAGCTCCAGCGACCGTTGTTCTCCCGGCGGATTGTTGCCGCTGAGCCTGACATAGACGAGTTCGCCGACCGTGCTGCCGGCCGGAATACCGGCAAAGCCGCCTTCCCGAAGGATGGCCGCTTCGAGGGTCAGCTGCGGCGACAGTCCCATCCGCACCTGCTTGCCGGTCGGCGGCTGGCCGGTCTTGTAATCGAGAATGGCAAAGGTCCCGTCATGGCGGCGTTCGATCCGGTCGGCGCGCGCCGACAGCACGAAGCTGCGTTCATGGTCAAGGGCAATAGCAATTTCGCCCCGGATCTCGGCGGCGATGGCCGAGACATCGGCGCGGCGCGCGGTTTCCCAATCGGCAAACCAATTGGCGATGCGCAGGAAACGCGGCCACCACAGCGCCCGCGCCTCCGGCTGCTGCATCAGCGGCGCGAAATATTTCTCGCCGATTGCCCGCAGGACCAGCTCGGGGCGGTCGGGAAGCTCGTTGGCAAAAGTCTGCGTAAATTCGCCGAGCGCATCGTGGATCGCCGAGCCCCGGTCGGCTGAAGACAGCGGCATGTCGACGGGATCGAGCGGCTGGAGTTTTAGAATGTATTTGGCGTAGATCGTATAGGGATCCCTGAGCCAGTCCTCGATCGCGGTGACCGACAATTTCAAGGGCCGGACCGAGCGCGGCGGCTTCGGCGCAGGCTGAGCTGTTGGTTCGACCCTGTCGGGCCGGTCCAACTCGGCGGCGTAGCGGAGATAGTTCTGGCCGGCCGCCTTCGCGGCGTGCCAGCGTTCCTCGCCGGCGACCGCTTCCAGCCGGTGCAGGAAACGCGAGGCCACGGCCGGCGCGCCGCCGACTTTCGCGGCGTGACTGAGGATCACCTCATCAGTGCCGAGCAACTGGGCAAAATCATGCGCGGAGAGGCCGATGCGGCGCTCCGGCAGATCGAGGCCGAGCTGATGGCGCATCGGACGGCTCAGCCATGGATCCATCCGCGGCGCCGGCGGCCAGATCCCCTCGACCAGCCCGCCGATGATGACGCGGTCCGATTGGGTCAGCCGCGCTTCCAGCGGGCCATAAATCCGCAAATGCGCCTGCGAAACCTCCGGCCGCCGCACCATGCGGTCGGCGAACGCGGTCTGGAAAACTTCCGGGTAATCACTGATCTCAACCATCAGGCCGCTTTGCGATGGCGCGCCGGTGAGATCGTCGAACGCGGCTGACAGCACGGAACCCTGATGGTCCTCGAAAGCCATGATATCGCCATGCTCGTCGCGCGACAGCGCGATCAGGACATCGCGATGGCGGTCGGCGAGCTCGGCAAAATCGCAAGGTTTTGCGGGAGAGGGACTTTCAAGCGGCGCCAGAGCGGCCTGTAGGCTTTCGATCAGCCTCTGGGCGCGGTCGAGTTCGACCTCGCCCAGTCTCGCCCTCGGCTCCGAGCCATGCAGCGCGGAGGTCTCGCCCCGCCTCAGCTTGGCCAGCTCTTGCCGGAAGCGCGCGAAATCCAGCGCCAGCCCGCGGCTGCCGGCCTGGGGCCGCGTGCCGCGCAGCAGCGCCAGTTCCAGGGTCTCGATTGCGCCCTTGAAGGCGCCCTGCGCGCTGCCCAGCCGGCACAGCGGATGCTTCAGCAGCGCAAGCAGGGTCGGCGGCTCAAGCTCGTTGGCGACCGTCTCGGCGGCGAGCCGCGCGAAGATTCCCGCCGGCGTGTCCATCAGGGCGTCGCCGCCGGAATCGTCGAAGGCCAGATTCCAGCGCGCGAGTGCGGCGATCACCCGTCGCGCCAGCGCGCGATCGGGCGTCACCAGCGCCGCAGATTTATCAAGGTGCCGCGCCTCGCGCATCGCAACCGCGATCGCGAGCGCTTCGGTTTCGGGATTTTCAGCTTCGATCACCGCCAGACCGGTCATGGCGCGCGCGATCCTGGCGTCGATGTCGGGCTGCACCAGCCGCCGGTGCCATTGCGCTGTCGCTTGCGAGGGCCGCATCACCTCCGAGACCAGCACGTCGCGCCCGGCCGCCGCCGCCTCGCCGAGGATCTCGACATCGCTGCGCTTGATGCCCAGCCGGCGCAGCAGCGCGTGCATGGCGAACTGCGGATGGTTCGACGAAGGCTCCGTGGTGAATTGGCCGCCGGCGTCCTGGATGCCGCCGATCTTCTGCCAGGCGTCGTCGTCGAGCTCGGTATCGAGTCCCGGCAGCACCACCGCGCCTTGCGGCAGCGCGCTGACGGCGTGGAGGAATCTCGCGGTGGCCGGCATCGAGCCGGTTGAACCCGCCGCGATCACAGGACCTTCGGGATGGGCGGTGAGGCGTCTGGCCTCGGCCTCGATCAACAGGTCACGCCGCGCCGCCGGCTCGATCCTTTGAATTTCCGCAAGGTGCGCCGGCCACATCTGCCGCGCAATCCGCAGGAAATCGAGCGAGTGCTGCCAATACCGATCAAGATGATCCGGGACCAGTCCGTCCAGCGCCTCCCAGCCGACGCCTCGCGTAACCATGTCGTCGATCAGGCGCGCCAGATCGCCGGCCAGCGCCAAGGTCGAGGCCGGCCCGCCGACCACCAGCGGCGCCGAGACCGGACTCTTGGCCCACGCCGCGACCAGCCGTGCCAGCGTCAGCCGGCGCTCGAGTTCGCCGAGGCTCGGTGCAATGTCGAGCGGCGCCGCGCCGCCATAGGCGTCCTGCTCCTCCGCGAACGCCAGTTCGTCTTCATCGATGTCGCCGAGCGCGATGATGCGCGGCAGGATCACAGCGTCCGCCTTCAGCTCATCGAGAAATATTTCCCGCACCATTCGCCCGGCGCGCCGGGTCGGCAGATACAGCGTCGCCCGCGCCAGCCGTTCCGGATGGGTGCGGGCCGAAAAGCCATCGACCAGCCGGCCATCGACCAGCGCTGCGACGACATTGCGCAGCAGAGGTGCGGACAAGGGAACGCTGAAAAGGCGCATGGGGAACCTGATTCGCGGACAGGCTGCATCATGGCATGGGTGGGTGGAAATCGCTCTGGCCATCATGGCGCCGCGGCGAACGAAGAGTGCCCATCTTCATCGGCCGGGGGCGCGCCATCTAGACCCCTCCGGCAGGCTCACGCGATCGTGGCGAGGATGCGATTGATCTCCGCAAATGCCTCGTTCTTCTCGGACGGCGTCATCAGCGAAGCCTCGATTCCGTTGCGAACGATCGTGACGATCTCGTCGCGACCAAGTCCCAATGCATCCGTGACCGCGCGGTAGTTCTGGTTCACGTATCCGCCGAAATATGCGGGATCGTCGGAGTTGACCGTCACCATCAATCCCTTGTCCAGCATCCGGCGCAGCGGATGCATTGCGAGGTCGTCGACCACCCGCAGCCGCAGGTTTGAAAGCGGACACACCGTCAACGCCGTTTTCTCCCGCGCCAGCCTTGCAACCAGGACCTGATCTTCCATCGCGCGAATCCCGTGATCGATTCGTGCGACGCCGAGCACGTCGAGCGCTTCCCAGATGTAGCTCGGCGGCCCTTCTTCGCCGGCATGGGCCGACAGAAAGAAGCCTGCGTCGCGGGCACGGTTGAATACACGTTTGAATTTGCTTGGCGGATGTCCTGTTTCCGATGAATCCAGACCCACGCCGATGATTCGGTCCTGGAACGGCAGCGCGGCATCCAGCGTCTTCTCCGCATCTGCCTCGTCGAGATGGCGCAGAAAGCACATGATGAGGCTGGCCCGGACGCCCAGGGCTTGCCGGGCATCGACGATGGCGCGATGGAGACCATTGATCACGGTGGAGAATTCAACGCCGCGGGCGGTGTGGCCCTGCGGGTCGAAGAACATTTCGACGTGCACGAGATTGTCTGCGCGCGCCCGCTCCAAGTAGCTCCAGGCTAGATCATAGAAATCCTGTTCCGTGATCAGCACGGACATGCCTTGATAATAGATGTCGAGAAAATCCTGCAGGTTCGAAAACTGATAGGCCTGGCGCAACGCCTCAACCGAAGCGTAGGGCAACGAAATGCCATTGCGACGCGCCAGCGCGAACATCAGCTCGGGCTCCAGGCTGCCCTCGATGTGAATGTGCATTTCGCATTTGGGCAAACGCGTGATCAGGGTGTCAATCATCGGCATTCTACCGCGTATTGTTGGCGGGGGTTGGCGCCCGGCGGGACGAACCGCGAACCTGTACATCATGCCGGTTATCATCGTAATCTGCCAAGCGAGCGACGGGCGATTGTCCGCCGGCATGCATTTCAGACGGCCGCGCCATCATAGCGCTACGGCGAAACAATAGTGCCCAGAGCTGCGGTGATCCAGGCTTATGGTGGACGGCGATGCGACTGATCCTTTTTAGTGGCTTGCGGCCTTTCAGCCGCAAGGCGGCAATGCGCGACGCTTTCGCAGGCGTGATCCTTGCGTCCATGAACATCCCGCAAGTGCTGGGTTATGCGCGCATCGCGGGCATGCCTGTGGTCACCGGGCTTTACACCGTGCTGATGCCGCTCGTTGCATTCGCGGTGTTCGGTTCCTCCCGCCACCTTGTCGTGGCCGCCGACTCGGCCACTGCCGTCATCTTCTCCAGCTCGCTGTCTCACATGGCGGCACCCGCCAGCGAGAAGTACGTGGCGCTGGTCGGCATGGTCGCACTCCTGACCGCCGGGTTCCTGCTTCTGGCATGGATCTTCAAGTTGGGGTTCCTCGCCGACTTCCTGTCGCGAACGGTGCTGGTCGGGTTTCTCAGCGGTGTCGGGTTTCAGGTCGGGATAGCGATGCTGGGCGACATGTTCGGCGTCACGGTCGACTCGCGCAGCACGCCGGTTCAGGCGTGGGAAATCCTGCAGGCGCTGCCGAAGTCCAATCTTGCGACACTGGCGCTGTCCGCGCTCGTGGCCGGCGCCATCCTGCTCGGCGAGCGGGTTGCCCCGCGGCTTCCCCTATCGCTGTTCGCGGTAGCAGGGACGATCGCGGCCAGCGCGGCGTTCGGCTTCGCCGAACGCGGCATCGCGGTCCTCGGTCCGGTTCCCGGCGGCTTACCGTCGATTGGGCTGCCCGGCGTGAGCTGGCGCGAAAGTCTGACGCTGCTGCCGGTGGCCGCGTCATGCTTTGTGATGATCGTCGCGCAGAGCGCCGCGACGTCGCGCGTGTTCGCCTTGCAGCGCCACGAGCGCGTCGACGAGGACGCGGACATCCTCGGGCTGTCGGCGGCGAACGCCGCCGCCGCCGCCAGCGGAGCGTTTGTGGTCAACGGCAGCCCGACGCAGACCGCGATGGCGGATCGCGCGGGCGCGCGCAGCCAGGTCGCCCAACTTGTATTTGCGGGCGTCGTGCTGCTGGTGCTGCTGTTCCTCACGGCCCCGCTGCAGTACCTGCCGCGCTGCGTGTTGGCCAGCATCGTCTTCACGATCGCGGCCGGGATGATCGACGTCAGGGCCTTGCGTGACATTCGCCGCGAAAGCCCGGGCGAGTTCTATCTTGCCGTCGTCACCGCGGCGGCCGTGGTCGTGATCGGCGTCGAACAAGGGATCCTGCTGGCGATCGTGCTGTCGCTGTTCAGGCACGTGCGCCACAGTTACAGCCCCCACACCGTCATGCTTGCGCCCAACGCGGCCGGCCGGTGGGTTCCAGTGCCGGCGGCAGCGGGCAATGAGACCGAACCAGGGCTCATTGTCTATCGTTTCAATTCGGATTTGTTCTACGCCAACGCCAACCGCTTCGCCGACGAAGTGCGCTCCCTTGTAAAGCGCGCGCCGACGCCGATCCGCTGGTTCATCGTCGATGCCGGCGCGATCACGGATATCGACTATTCGGCGGCGCAATCGCTGCGCGATTTGCTCGATGACCTGGCGCATCAAGGGGTCGGCATCGTCTTCGCGCGCGTCAGTCCGTACCTTCGCTCCGACCTGGACCGGCACCGGATCACGGCAGCTATCGGCGAGGCGCGAATTTTTACAACGCTGCACGAGGCCATTGTGGCGGTTCGCGGTGGCGCACTTGGCGCGCCTGCGGAGCGATGACGAATGAAAACAAGCCAAACCTTACGGGCCAGGGCGTCGCAACCCTCCTGCGGCAATGCTGAAATACACTGCGCGGCTGCGACGGCATTTTAAGAACGGGCAAGAGGCGAGCCTCGCCCGTCAACCATCGAAGCCAG
>NZ_JBEKXH010000008.1:0-37995 GCF_049512235.1 Bradyrhizobium sp. | reverse complement strand
CGATGGATTTTCGCCCGGAGCTTCCCCCACCCCGACCCTCCCCCGCGAAGAGCGGGAGAGGGAGCGCAGCATCGCAAGCTTCCATATGATTTGCATTTAGGAAACGCTGGTCTATGGAAATGGAACAGCTTTGCAGCCCTCTTTGAGCTCCGCTTTTCAGCTCTGCTTTTCAGTCTTCCTGGGTACGGAAGCCTGCAGCCATTGCCGGAAGGCCGCCAGTTTTGCTGGCTCCGCTTTCGCCTCCGGTGAGACGAGATAGAAGCCGGCGTCCGCCGGCAGCGTGATTTTGAAGGGGACCACGAGCCGTCCCTTGGCGATGTCGGCCTCGACATAGGAGGTCCGGCCCATCGCCACCCCGATGCCGTCGATCGCCGCCTGCACGGTCATGAAAATCAGATCGAAGGTCAATCCGGGCTGCTTTGAAATATTCCCCGGCAGTCCGGCCGCGGTAAGCCACAGCCGCCAGTCGTCGTCATAGCCGCCGCTGGAGTGCAGCAGCGCGTGGTGCGCCAGATCCTGCGGGCAGCGCAGCGGCTTGTTGCCGGTCAATAGCGCCGGACTGCAGACCGGGAACAATTCGTCGGCCATCAGCCAGTCGGCGCGCAGCCCCGGCCAGTGGCCGCGGCCATAGCGGATCGCGGCATCGACATCGCCGCTCCTGAAATCGACCAGCGCGGTCGAGGTGGTGATGCGGACGTCGATGCCGGGATGGGCTTCCTGGAATGTGGACAGCCGCGGCAGCAGCCACTTCGCGGCCAGCGACGCCAGCGTACTGACTGTCAGCGCGTGGCCGTCATCCCGGCGCAACAGCCGATCGGTGGCGAGTCGGAGATCGTTGAACGCGGCGCGGACGCCGGGCAGGTAATCCCTGGCTTCCGCGGTCAATGACAGCGACCGGTTCTGCCGGATGAACAGGCGGATCCCGAGTTCCTGCTCGAGCCGCCGGATCTGATGGCTGATCGCGGTTTGCGTGACGTTCAGCTCGGAGGCCGCGACCGTAAAGCTCAAATGCCGCGCCGCCGCCTCGAAGGCGCGCAACCCATTCAGCGAGGGCAATCGGGCAGTCATTTTCGGAACCCACGATACATGATATAATCTCATGTGAAGCGGAACGCAATGTCGTTTGTCGAAAGCCGACATAGCGCAGATATTGAACCGCAATAGCTTAGCTTTTGGAGGCGACGATGTCCACCTGCACCCATCATACGATGATAAATCATCATGAACCCGGGTTTTTCGCGCAGCTTGGCGAGACCCTTCGCGTCTGGCGCGAGCGTGTACGCCAGCGCCGCGAACTCACCCATTGGACCAACCGCGACCTGCACGATATCGGTCTTTCCTGGAGCGACGTCGTTCGCGAAGCCGAAAAGCCGTTCTGGCGGGCCTGAACGGTCGCCGCGGCCGGCGCCGCCTCGCGAGGGGACGCCGGCCATCGCGTTTTCGAAAGCCACGGGAGTGCAGCGATGTTCGCGTTTCATTTCGACGATCTCCAGCAATACTCGGACGTTCTGCGATTGCGTGACGGCCGGCCGCTGGCGTTGCGCTTCGTCGAGCCCGACGACGCCGAGGCCCTGCAGCGCTACTTCCGCTCGCTGTCGGAGCGCTCGCGCTACAACCGTTTCCTCGGCGCCATGAGCGAACTGCCGAAGACCCTGCTTCAACAGTTCAGCCATGTCGGCGAAGGCGACAGCTTCAGCGTGATCGCAACCGTGATGCGCGAGGGGATCGAGACCATCGTCGGCGAGGCGCGCTATGCGTTCGACTCCGACACGGGGAGCTTCGAGTTCGGGCTGTCGATCGACGACAACTGGCAGGGCCAGGGCATCGGTTCGGCGCTGCTGGGCAACCTGCAATGCCGTGCGGCCGCCTTCGGCGCCAATCGCCTGTTCGGCGACACCTTGCGCTCCAACGCCGCCATGATCGGCCTTGCCCGCAAGTCCGGTTTTGCGTTCATGCCGTCCCCCGGCGACTGGAAGCTGGTGCGGTTCGAAAAGCTCGTCGACGTAGCGCCGCAGGAAATTCCCTGCGCCAGCTGGCGGCTGGCCGCAGAGCAGATCGCGCAGCAGGCGGCGGCGTGAAAAATCCGTAGGGTGAGCAAAGTCAGCGGGCCGCGCGAACGCGCGGATCGATGGCGTGCCCACCATTTCAAGCAAGAGGTGGGCAAGGCGCAAGGGCGCCTTTGTTTGCCCACCCTACGGAGCTTCATTTCCCCGCCCCGTTCCATCGTTCAGGAAACACGCGACCTCATGCGGCCCGCCGAGGTCGGTCAAACCAGGCGTATCGATGCTGCAGCGAGCCATCGCATGACGGCAGCGGGT
Source organism: Bradyrhizobium sp. (assembly GCF_049512235.1). Lineage (GTDB taxonomy): Bacteria > Pseudomonadota > Alphaproteobacteria > Rhizobiales > Xanthobacteraceae > Bradyrhizobium. Next base: position 35,677 of record NZ_JBEKXH010000008.1, on the reverse strand, counting down.
GTGGAAGGCGCAGCCCGTTGGCGGATTGATCGGGCTCGGCACGTCGCCATCGATCGGCGGCGTCAGGCGTTTTGCCGTGGGGTCCGCGGCCGGGACGGAGGCCAATAGTGCCTGCGTATAGGGGTGCCGGGGGTTGGCGAACAGTTCGGGCTTCGCCGCGACCTCGACAATGCGCCCGAGATACATCACGGCGATGCGGTGACTGATGTGCGCCACGACGGCGAGATCGTGGGCGATGAACAGATAGGAGAAGGCATGCCGGCGCTGCAGGTCGATCAGGAGATTGATCACCTGGGCCTGGATCGAGACGTCGAGCGCCGATACCGGCTCATCGCACACGATCAGATCAGGCCCGAGCGCCAGCGCCCGCGCGATGCAGATGCGCTGACGCTGGCCGCCGGAGAACTGGTGGGGATAGTTGCGCATTTGATCCGGCCTCAAGCCCACCTGCTCGAACAGTTGTGCCACCCGCTCGCGCTTGTCGTGACCCCTGGCGAGGCCGTGGACGGTCAAGGGCTCGCCGACAATGTCGCCGGCCGTCATGCGCGGATTGAGCGAGGCGAACGGATCCTGGAAGATGATCTGCATCGAACGCCGCTGCGACCGCAGCTCGGCCTTGCCGAGATGGGTGATGTCGAGGCCGTTGAGCCGGATGCGCCCGCCGGTCGGCTCGACAAGTCGTAAAATGCTGCGCGCCACCGTCGATTTGCCACAGCCGGATTCGCCGACCAGCCCGAGCGTTTCGCCGACGCCAACCCTGAGGCTGACGCCATCCACGGCATGCACGGTGCCGACGCGGCGGCGCAAGAGGCCGCTTCGCACCGGATAGTGCTTGACAAGATCCGATACCTCGAGCAGCGGGCGCGCGCCGGTCATGGCAGGTGCACGCTTTCCGCAGCACGCCAGCAGGCGGCCAGATGATTGGCCGCAAAGCTCTGCAGCGGCGGATATTGCTCGTGGCAGCGCGCCATCGCCAGCGCGCAGCGCGGCGCGAACGCGCAGCCTGTCGGCAGCCGCGTCAAGGACGGCACCATGCCGGGAATTTCGACCAGGCGCGCCGCAGCGTCGGCTCCGGGCGATGGCAGCCTCGGGATCGAGGCCAGCAAGCCGCGTGTATAGGGATGCCTTGGATGGGCGAACAAGGTTTCGACATCCGCCTCCTCGACCTTTTTGCCCGCATACATCACGATGACGCGCCGCGCGGTCTGGGCCACCACGCCAAGGTCGTGCGTGATCAGGATCAGTGCCATGCCGAGCTCCTGTTGCAGCTCGAGCACCAGCGCCAGGATCTGGGCCTGAATGGTGACATCGAGCGCGGTGGTCGGCTCGTCGGCGATCAACAGCGCCGGCCGGCAGGCCAGCGCCATCGCGATCATGGCGCGCTGGCGCATGCCGCCCGACAGCTGATGGGGATATTCCAGCGCCCGCCGCTCCGGCACGGGAATCCTGACCCGCCGCAGCATGTTGACAGCCTGCTGCCGCGCCGCTTTCCGGGTCATCGTTTGATGCAGGCGGAGGGCCTCGGCGATCTGGTCGCCGATCCGCATCACCGGATTGAGCGAGGTCATCGGTTCCTGGAAGATCATCGACATGCGGTTTCCCCTCATTTCCCGCATCTTGCCTTCGTCGAGCCCGAGCAGATCAGTTCCTTCGAGCACGATGGCGCCGCCGACGATCCGGCCCGGCGGATCGGGCAAAAGGCGCATGATCGAAAGCGCGGTGACGCTCTTGCCGCAGCCGGATTCGCCGACGATGGCGAGCGTCTCGCCGCGGCGGACACGGAATGAAACGTCGTCGACCGCCTTGAACAGGCCTGAACTGGTGAAGAAGACCGTCCGCAGCCCTCTGACGTCGAGAACCATGTCCTCGATTGGCGCGCCGTTCATCAACCGCGCTGCCTCGGATCGAGAATGTCGCGCAGCGCATCGCCAAGCAGGTTGGTGCCGAACACCGCGAGGCTGATGGCTAATCCTGGGAAAATGACCAGCCATGGGGCGGTGCGAACGTACTCCGCCGCCGACTCCGACAGCATCCGTCCCCAAGAGGGATGCGGCTCGGGAATGCCAAGACCTAGAAATGACAGCGAGGCCTCCGTGAGAATGGCTGATCCCAATTGCGCGGTGGCGAGCACGATCAGCGGCGCCAGCGTATTCGGCAACACGTGCCGCAGCGCAATCCGCATTTCGCTCATGCCGATCGACTTGGCCGCCTCGACGAAGGGCAGCTCGCGCAGCGCCAGCGTGTTGGCGCGGATGACGCGGGCGACCGAAGGGATCAGCGGGATCGCGATGGCAATGATCGTATTCTGCAGCGACGGCCCCAGCGCCGCCGTCATCACCAAAGCAAGGACCAGGAGCGGCAACGCCTGCAGGATATCGATGATGCGCTGGCAGACCAGATCGACCCAGCCAGTGAGATAGCCCGACGCAAGGCCGATGGTGACGCCAAATACCGAGCCGAGCGCGGTCGACCCGATGCCGACCGCAAGCGATATGCGCGCGCCATGGATGATCCGGCTCCAGACATCGCGGCCGAACGAATCCGTCCCCATCCAATGCAGCGCGTCGGGAGCGGCCAAGGCGTGCGCGGCATCAACGTCCAGCGGACTAAAGCGGCAGATGACATCGGCAAACACGGCCGCCAGCACAAACACCGTCATGATGATCAGGCCGGCGGTGCCCAGCGCGTGGTGTCGCGCAAGGAACACAAGCTTGCGCCAGCCATGGGTGGAATAGGCCCCGGCGCGTCGCAGCTCGGTATCGTAGTTGATGGCGTCCAAACGGCAGCTCCCGGATCCTTGCAACAATTCGTCCCGTTCAATCGGTGTATCTGATCCGCGGGTCGAGCACCGCGTAAAGCAGATCGACCATGAAGTTGGCCAGCACCACGACCACGGCGATCAGCATCACGAGGTTCTGGACGATCGGGTAGTCGCGCCACCTGATGGCTTCGACCAGAAAGCGGGCGACGCCGGGGATGTTGAACACGGTTTCGGTGACGATCAGTCCGCCGATCAGGAATGCCGCCTCGATGCCGAGCACGGTGATGACCGGAAGCATGGCGTTCTTCAGCGCGTGGCGATAGTTGACCGCAGCCTCCGAGGCGCCCTTGGCGCGGGCGGTGCGGATGTAATCCTGGCGCAATATTTCCAGCATCGAGGAACGCGTAATCCGCATCACCAGCGCGGCGCTGCGAAAGCCGACCGCCAGCGCCGGAATGCAATAGATTGCGATCGCCTCGGTCCACGTTTTCGGGTTTGGGTTGAAGATCGGCATGGTTCCGAACAGGGCGACCGAGGCCATCAGGATCAGAAGGCCAAGCCAGAAGGCGGGCAGCGACAGCCCGCTCAGGCTGAAGATGCGCAGGCCATAGTCGAGCCGCGTGCCCTGTTTGACGGCGCTGATGACCCCGAGCGGAATGCCGATCGCAGCCGAGAACAACAGCGCAAGCCCGGCCAGCCGCGCGGTGATCGGAATCCGCGGCAGGATCTCGTCGAGCGCGGGCTTCTCGGAAACATAGGAATAGCCGAGATCGCCGCGCAGGAGCCCGCCGATCCAATGCAGATATTGCACGACGATCGGCTGGTCGAGCCCGAGTTCGCGCTCCAGACTGGCCTTGTCGGAGGGGTCGACATATCCGGCGGCGGCGAACAGGATGTCGACGATATTGCCCGGCACGATGCGCAGCAGCACAAAGATGACGATCGAGATCCCGATCAGGGTCACGAGCATCAGGACGAGGCGTCGGGCGATATAGGCAAACACCTGGCTGCTCCGGTTAGCTAGTTCAGCGACTGCGGTTTAGCGGCGGACATTATTTGTCCAGCCATAGGTCCTCGTAGCGATAGCCGTTGTAGGAGCTGTTCACCATGATGGTGACGCCCTTGACGTAAGGCTGCCAGCACGAGCCCTCGCGGCTGTAAAAGATGATCGGCCGGGCGACGTCCTCCTGCAGCTTTTTGTCGATCTCGAAGACCAGCTGCTTGCGCTTGGCGATGTCGGTCTCCTCAGATTGCCGGTCGAACAGCTTTTCGATTCCCGGATTGCAGTAGTTGGTATAGTTGCGTTCCGACTTGCAGGAATAGTTCTCGTAGAACGACTGATCGGGATCGTCGACCGCGTTGCCGGTGAGGTTGAGGCCGAGCGCATAGTCCTTGCGCGCGACTTTCGAAAACCAGTTGGCGGTTTCGACGACGTCAAGTTCGCCATCGACATAGATGCTCTTGAGCTGATCGACCAGGATCACGGCGGGTTCGCGGTAGACCGGAATATTGCGGGTCGAAACCTTGACCGCGAGGTGCTTGTCCGGCCCATAGCCCGCCGCTCGCATCAGCTTGCGCGCTTGCTCGCGGTTGGCGTCGATGTCGGGGCCGTAGCCCGGGATGGTCTGCAGCATTTCCTTCGGCATGCCCCATATCCCGCCCGGCGGCGGCAGCATGGTGCCGCCGATATCCGCCTCGCCTTCGAACAGGATCGAGATGAACGCCTGGCGGTCGAGCGCCAGCGCCAGCGCGCGGCGGATATCCGCGTTGTCGAATGGCGGCGAGGTCGAGTTGACGATGATGTTGGTCGAGACATTGGTCGGCGCGACCACGCAGACCGCGTTCGGGGCCTGCGCCTTGACATCCCTGAGCAAGGGGATCGTGACCTCGGTCGGAAAGGTCATGTCGAATTGGCCGGCGACGAAGGCCAGAATGGCGGTCGAGCGATTGGGGATGATGGTGAACTCGATGCCGTCGAGATGCGGCAGGCCCTTTTTCCAGTAGTCGGGGTTGCGCGTGAGCTTGATCGATTCGTTGGCCTTGAACTCGACGAACTCAAAGGGACCGGTGCCGATCGGGTGGGTGCGCATGTCCGCCGGCGAAACGTGGCAGGGATAGACAGGCGTGTAGCCGGAGGCGAGCAGCGCCAGCAGCGCCGGCTGCGGCCGCCTGAGGTTGAACGCGACCTCGAAGTCGCCCGACGTCGTGACGTCGACGACCTGATCATACCAGGACCTGCGCGGGTTCTTGCGGAACTTTTGCGGCGACTTGCCCATCAGCATATCGAAGGTGCATTTGACGTCGGCGGAGGTAAACGGCACGCCGTCGTGCCACTTGACGCCCTGCCGCAGCCTGAAGCTCAGCGTCTTGTTGTCGCTGCTCCAGGCCCAGCTCTCCGCCAGTTCCGGAACGATCGAATCCATGCTGTTTTGCGCGACGTCCTGTTTGTAGATGACGAGGTTGTTGAAAACCGGCATGAAGGGAATATTGACCGAGTAGGTCGCCTCCTCATGGATCGAGGCGCTGCCGGGGCTGTCGCGATGATACATCCGCAGGATTCCGCCCTGCTTCTCGGCCGCATCAGCGAGGCCGCAGGACGTCAGCAAAGACAACACCACGGCGCCAAGCGCCTGCACGCTCCGCATGCTTCCTCCCTGGATAATTCAGTCTCATGGCGGACCGATGATGGCCGAAGTTATCATGACGGCGCAGCCACGCAACCAGCAACGCCGCGCTCAGTATCGGTCCTTGGGACCAATGCGAACGGGCGGCGCCGCTCATATGATGACGGCGCTCCCCAGATCGACGGAACTGTCACACTTCCAGCTTGTCGCCACCCTTGAGATCGAGAACCTCCCGCGCTTCGTCCGCTGTCGCCACCTCGAGGCCGAGACCTTCGATGATCTTGCGGGCGAGAGCGACCTGCTCGGCGTTCGATGCCGCCATCCGGCCGGGTGCCGCCCACAGCGAATCTTCCAGCCCGACGCGGATGTTGCCGCCCATCGCGGCCGCCATCGCCGCGATCGGCAGCTGATTGCGTCCGGCGCCCAGCACCGACCACACCATCTTGTCGCCGAACAGCCGGTCGGCGGTGCGCTTCATGTGCAGCACGTCTTCGGGATGTGCACCGGTGCCGCCCTGCAGGCCGAATACCGTCTGCACGAACAGCGGCGGTTTCACCATGCCCTGTTCGAGGAAATAATTCAGATTGTAGAGATGGGCGGTGTCATAGCATTCGAACTCGAAGCGGGTGCCGGTCCCGGACAGCGTCTTCAGGACATATTCGATGTCCTGGAAGGTGTTGCGGAACACGATGTCCTTGTTCTGCAGATGCCTGAGTTCCCAGTCGTGTTCGAATTTCTTGAAGCGCTTGAGCATGCCGAAAAAGGCAAAATTCATCGAGCCCATGTTGAGCGAGGCCACTTCCGGCTTGTAGACCGCGGCGGGGCGGACCCGCTCGTCCACCGTCATGGTCGGCGCGCCGCCGGTGGTCAGGTTGATCACGCAGTTCGAGCGCTGCTTTATGATCTTCAGGAACGGGGCAAAGGCCTCCGGGCTTTGGTCGGGCTGGCCGGTCCTGGGATTGCGGGCATGCAGATGCACGATCGCAGCGCCGGCCTCGGCGGCGTCGACCGCGGCATCGGCGATTTGCTGCGGCGTCACCGGCAAGGCTTTCGACATCGAGGGAGTGTGGATCGCGCCGGTCACGGCGCAGGTGATGATGACTTTGCGGCTCATGGGTTGCTCTCTTTCTTGCGGCTTATGTCCTTCAGGACTTTCCGATCAGGCCGACCCCGACGATGGCGACATTGCGTTCACGATTTGCCATTTTTGTCACTCTCGAACTCTCTCGCAGCCAAAGCAACTAGCGGCGCAGAGCAAGATCGTCGCGCAAGTCCCGCGACGGCCCGCGGTGGGTCACCCGGCCGCGCTCCAGCGCCACCGTGGTGTCGGACAAGGCCAGCGCCAGTTCGAGATTCTGTTCGACGCTCATGCCTGCGAACAGCCCGCGGCCCTGCGGCACATAACCGATACCGAGACGGGCCGCTTGCGCCGACGCAAGCCCGATCAATTCGGCGTCCGCAAGCCGGATCGACCCTTCGAGGCCGGCGCGATCCCGATCAGCGTCTTCAGCAGCGTCGACTTGGGTCCGAGAAAGCCGGTGCGCAGCGTCAGATGGCCGATCTTGATGATGTCGGCGGTCTCGGCGCCCACGATCGCCGGCGCGGAAACTCCGGACACCAGCGCCATGCCGCCGACGGCCTGCAGCAGGCGGCGGCACGTGAATTGCGTGTCTGACATCGGCAATGGCCTGCCTGATACGGCCGCATGAACTGCGGCGCTTTTTCCTCCCGGCAGGCGCCGCGCCGTTCTCTGAGAAGCACGTTGTCTTGCTTGCCGCGGTCTGTGATCACAGTTAGAGTTGCAAAAGGCCGGACTGTTGTCGAGTTCTCGGCAGCGCCATTGCCGCCGGCGATGCCGCGGCCGCGCAGACCGGCATGGCCGGGGATATCAGCAGTGCAGCGGATTTTATTCCTGCTCGCGGCCGCCTTGCCGGCCGAGCTTTCCCAGCCAATGCGGAGCGATCATGGACCTCGACATCAAGGGTTTGCGTGTGCTGGTCACCGCCGGCGCCGGCGGCATCGGGCTTGCGATCGCGCGCCGGTTCGCGGCCGAGGGCGCCAGGGTTCACATCTGCGATGTCGATGCGATGGCATTGTCGGCGCTTGCCGGCAGCGATCCCGCGATCACATCGACATCATGCGATGTCTCCGACCGGTCGGCGGTAGAGAGGCTGTTCGCGGACGCACTGGCAAAACTCGGCGGCCTCGACGTCCTGGTCAATAACGCCGGCATCGCCGGGCCGACGGCAAAAATCGAGGAGATAAATCCGGAAGACTGGGACCGCTGTCTGGAAATCTGCCTGACCGGGCAATTCAACTGCACGCGACTGGCGGTACCGCATTTGCGCAACAGCGCCAACGCCTCGATCGTCAATATCTCCTCGGCGGCGGGCCGGCTTGGCTTTGCGATGCGCGCGCCCTATGCGGCGGCGAAATGGGGCGTGATCGGACTGACAAAATCGCTCTCGATCGAGCTCGGTGCGGACAACATCCGCGTCAACGCCATCCTGCCGGGCCTGGTCGCCGGCGACCGCCAGCGCCGGGTGCTGGAGGCCAAGGCGCAGCAGCGCGGCATCTCCTACGCCGAGATGGAGCGCACCGCGTTTTCCTACACCTCGATCAAGGACTATGTGACGCCGGAGCAGATCGCCGATCAGATCCTGTTGCTGTGCAGCCCGCGCGGCCGGACCATCTCGGGCCAGGCGATCTCAATCTGCGGCGATACCGGGATGCTGGGGTAGGCGATCTCCAGGCGATACCCAGATGCCGGGATCGGCGATAGAACCACTGGCATGATTCCCTGGCTTGAGATCGATAGCGCACGCGTGCCGGGCACTGAGGTCGAGCTGCGCCTGATGCAGAGAGGGCCGGAGTTCTCGATGAAGCTCGGCCGGAACGAATTGATGAACAGCCGCCTCAGCGGATCGGAAGCGGCGCTGGCGACCCTCGCCTGCCGGAAAATCGCCTCGGTCGCGCGGCCGGAACTGTTGATCGGCGGATTGGGCATGGGATTTACGCTGCGCGCCGCGCTGGCGGTGCTGGGCACCGAGGCGCGGATCACGGTGGCCGAGCTGGTGCCCGCGGTGGTCGCATGGGCGCGCGGCCCGATGGCGGAGGTGTTCGGCTCCAGCCTCGAGGATCCGCGCGCGCGCATCGTGACCGCCGACGTGGGCGAAATGATCCGATCGCGCCGTTCCGCCTTCGATGCGATCCTGCTCGATGTCGATAACGGTCCCGAGGGCCTGATCCGCCGCGCCAATGATGCGCTCTATGATGCCAAGGGGTTGCGGGCGACCCGCCGGGCCTTGCGGCCGGGCGGCGTCGTCGCGGTGTGGTCTTCGGGGCGGCATCCGGCGTTTTCCAAACGGCTTCGCGACGCCGGTTTCGATGTCAGCGAAGTTGCCGTGCGCGCCACCACCAGACGCAGCGGTGCGCACCATGTGATCTGGTTGGCGACCAAATTTTAAGCGCGTCAGCTGGGCAGCTCCAGGAATATCGCTTTCCCAGCGGTGTGGAACTACCGATTCCTTTTGCTCAAAGACGGCAGCGGTCATTTCCGGCTCTGGCACAAAACCAGCATACAAGGGCTGTATACTTTTTATATTTCAACAGGAGCGTGTCATGAACATTGCAGCGCTGCGCCGGACGGTTTTCGTCATTGGCTTCGCGACACTAATTACGTACCCCGCCACAGCCGAGGAGGCCGCAAAACTATCCGGCTATAACGCCGACATCAATGAGAGCTCGATATCCGGCATCTCCTCCGGCGCCTTCATGGCGGTGCAGTTCGGTACCGCATGGTCGTCGGTGATCAAGGGCGTCGGCGTGGTGGCCGGTGGGCCGTATTGGTGCGCGCGCGCGGACTCCGACGACTTCATCAACGGCTACACGCTCCCGATCTTGCACGCGACGGGGCCGTGCATGGTGGGGCCGCCGCCCGACATGGGCAGCTTTTTCGCCAAGGCCGACGCCAAATCGGCTTCCGGCGCCATCGATCCGCTGCGGTTTGTAAGCCGGCAAAAAATCTATGTCTTCCACGGCTATAATGATGCCGTGGTGGCCAAATCGGTTGCCGATGCGGCGGTGGATTTCTATCGTCATTATCTGGGCGAGGCCGGCCGCGGCAACCTGTACTACCAGACCGTGATCGGCGCCGGTCATTCGCTGGTGGTCAGCCAGGACCCGCACAATGATGGCGTCAACGACTGCGCGGTCAACGCCAGCCCCTTCATCGACGGCTGCAACTATGACCAGGCTGGCATCATCCTGCAGCACATTTACGGGGCGCTGAATGCGCCCAACCGCGGCCCCTTGAAGGGCACGGTGAAGCGCTTCGACCAGTCGGCTTACACCAAGCCCGACGATCCCGGCCCGCTCAGCCTGGGCGAGGCCGGTTACGTGTTCGTCCCCAGGGAATGCGAGGATGGCGCGGCCTGCCGTGTCCATATTGCCTTGCATGGCTGCAAGCAGGATGCCGGCGACATCGATCGGCGTTACGTCGACGATACCGGCTACAATGCCTGGGCCGATACCAATCGTCTGATCGTGCTGTATCCGCAGACCGCGGCGAGCTCCTATTTGCCATCCAATCCGCAAGCCTGCTGGGACTGGTGGAGCTACGTCAATCACGAGGACAGCTATGTCACCAAGTCCGGGTCGCAGATCCGGACCATCAAGGCCATGCTCGACGCGCTGACGTCGCACGCGGCGCCGGTCATGGCTGCGGCGCCGGCACAGGCGGTGGCGCCGACGGCACTTGTGGTGATCGACACCTCGGACACGTCAGCGGATCTGGCCTGGACGCCGCAATCGGGAGCCGCAACCTATCGCATCTCGCGCGCCGGCGCCGACGGCCAGTTCACGAGTGTGGGAGATGCGAGCGGCCCCAGCTTCGCCGATTCCGGCCTGACGCCAAAGACCGCGTATCGCTGGCGCGTGTCCGCCATTGTCAACGGCACGGAAGGCCCACCTTCCGTCGAGGCCGCGGCCACCACGCGATCTGTTCCGGCACCGTGCGACAATCCCGGCAGTTGCCCGATCGGCAATTAAGCTGAGCCCGCTAGCTGTAGATCTCGAACAGGCCGGCGCCGCCCTGGCCGCCGCCGATGCACATCGTGACCACGCCCCATTTCGCCTTGCGCCGGCGGCCTTCCTGCAGGATGTGGCCGGTCAGCCGCGCCCCGGTCATGCCGAAGGGATGGCCGATCGCGATCGAGCCGCCATTGACGTTGTATTTGTCGGGGTCGATGCCGAGCTGGTCGCGCGAATACAGGCACTGGCTGGCAAAGGCCTCGTTGAGCTCCCACAGATCGATGTCATCGACCTTCAGGCCATGGCGCTTCAACAGCTTCGGCACCGCGAACACCGGGCCAATGCCCATCTCGTCCGGCTCGCAGCCCGCTACCGCCCAGGCGACGAAGCGGCCGAGCGGCTCGAGCCCGCGCTTTTCCGCGTCCTTGGCTTCCATCAGCACCACCGCGGCCGCGCCATCCGACAGCTGGCTGGCATTGCCGGCGGTGATGTATTTGCCGGGACCCTTGACCGGCTCGAGCCTGGCGAGGCCTTCGATGGTCGTGTCCGGCCGGTTGCACTCGTCGCGATCGACAACATAGTCGACGACACTCTCCGCCTTGGTCTGCTTGTCGACCACCTTCATTTTGGTCTTCATCGGGACGATTTCGTCCTTGAACTTGTTGGCCTGCTGGGCCGAAGCCATGCGGCGCTGCGATTCCAGCGAGTACGCGTCCTGATAGTCGCGGGCAACCTTGTAGCGTTCCGCGACGATATCGGCGGTGTCGATCATCGCCATGAAGATGTCGGGTGCGGTCTTGAGCAGGTCGGGATCGACCGCCTCCTTCGGCAGCGGGCCACCGGGGACCGAGATGCTTTCGACGCCGCCGGCCACGATGCAATCGGCGCCGTCCGAGCGGATCGAGTTGGCCGCCATCGCGATGGTCTGCAGCCCCGACGAACAGAACCGGTTCACCGAGACCCCGGCGGTCGACTTCGGCATGCCGGCGAGCAGCGCGGCCTGGCGGCCGATATTGGGCGCGCCATGCGCGCAATTGCCGAGATAGCAATCCTCGACGTAATCCTTCTCGACGCCGGCGCGCTCGACGGCGTGCTTGATGGCATGCGCCGCCATCGACATCGGCGCGGTGATGTTGAACCCGCCGCGCCCGGATTTTGCCAGCCCGGTACGGGCATAGGAAACAATGACGGCTTCTCGCATTTTTGGTTTTCTCCCTTTGAGACGTGGCCGATAATGCCCTGCGAACAATGCTATTCGTACATAATTCGCGCCGGGGCAACGAAAATACCCGGAAGCTGGACTTTCCGGCTCGGGGAATTACGGCCTGGGAATGCCGCAAAAACGCCAAATCGGGCGCGGCGATGATGGAGCCTGGTGCGCCAGCGAAGCCTCAAGTCGAACTGGTCTTCGCAGCCATCTCGGATAAGGTCGCCGGCAGCATGGACCAGCAACAGGCAGCATCGACGGTTCTGGGCAACACGATCATCGAGTGGCTTGCCGACGAGGCGCTGCTCGATTCCGAGCCCGCGGCGCTGTATGGCGAGCTGTGCTGGCGCTTGCGCGGCGTCGGAATGCCGCTACTGCGCGGGTGGGTCGGCTTCCGAGTGCTGCATCCGCTCTACGATGCCAGCGCCGTCAACTGGAGCGCGGAAAGCGGCGTCGCGGTCGACCATTTCAGCCCCGAGGACGGTGGGCAGGAGGTGTTTCTGCGCAGTGCGAGGGGACATGCCATGACACATCATCTCCCCGTCCTGAGGCGCCGGTTGACCGGCGCCACCGCGCTGCTCGACTTCGATGAGCTCGAAGAATACCGCGCTTCGGGAGGCACCGACTATGTCGTGTACCTCGTTGCTTTCGACATCACCCGGCGAAACGGCATCATCTGTTGCTGGCTCGGTGACCGGGCCGACGGCTTTACCGATGACGAGCTTGCCCTGCTGCAGCGCATCAGCCGCCAGCTCGGCATCGCGCTGAAATCGAAGATCGAGCGCGGCGTCGCGCAGAACGTCGCCCACGCCTATCTCGGCAAGCGCGCCGGAACAGCAGTGCTGAGCGGCCTGATCCGGCGCGGCGACGGCGAAAAGATCATGGCCGCGCTGTGGTACAGCGACCTGCGCCACTCGACCGAATTGGCCGACCGGCTGCCGGTCGAAGAATTCCTGAAACTGCTTGGGCGTTATTTCGAAATGACGGCATCCGCGGTGCTCGATCACGGCGGCGAGGTCGTCTCGCTGATCGGGGATGCGGTGCTGGGCGTGTTCCGGGTCGAAGATTCAATCGAGCAGGCTTGCGGTTGCGCGCTCGCCGCAGCCCAGGATGCCCGCCGCCGCCTTGCCGCCTCGCCGCCGTCCTCTCCCACTAACCTCGGTCTCGACTTCGGGATCGCGCTGCATCTGGGCCAGATGATCTACGGTAATGTCGGAATACCCGAGCGTTTGCAGTTCACGGTCGTCGGCGTTGCGGTCAACGAGGTGGTGCGGGTGCAGGACCTGACCAAGCAACTCGGCTGCCCGCTGCTGGCGACCGCGGCCTTTGCCGGCGCCGCGGCCGGCCCCTGGCGCCCGCTCGGCGAGCACCCGTTGCGTGGGTTCGACACGCCGATGCCGATCTTGACGACGATGGACGCAGAGGCCGGCTGACGTTCGGCAACAGGCGAAGCTCTCAAGCAAGCCAATTCTCCACCTTCAGACCGCGGACGCGTCTGAATTCGTCGGTATTGGCGGTCACGATCGTGGCGCCGATCGCACAGGCGTGCGCGGCGATAAGCAGATCGTTGCCGCCGACTGGCTTTCCGGCTGCTTCCAGGTCCGAGCGGATTCCGCCATATTCGGCATCCGCAGGGACCTCAAACGGCAGCACATTGATCTCGCTGAGCAGGTCTTCGACGGCTTTGAGTAGCCGCTTCGAGCCGCTCTTGGCGCAGCCATAGCGGAGTTCGGCTGCCACAATTATGCTGATGCAGATGTTATCCTCGCCCAGCCTGGCGATCCGCTTCGAAGCTCTGCCCTGCGGGTTCCTGATCAGGTCGGAAACGATGTTCGTATCCAGCATGTAGCGCGTCAAAACACGTTCTCCGGCGCAGGTACGGCATCGTCGATATCAGGAAAACCATCTTCCAGCGGCTTCATCGTTTTGAGCAGGGCGACCAGTCCGCGCTTACGCACCGGCTCGATCACCAGACGATCGCCGTCGCGGTGCATGATCGCTTCGTCGCCCGGCAGTTCGAACTCCACAGGAATACGAACCGCTTGATTGCGGCCGTTGCGGAATAGTCTGACGTGCCTTTGCTCAGCCATAGGTTACCTCCAGGCATAGGCCTAAGACCTATGCCACGATGCGCGAGATTACAATAGGCCGCAAGCCGGACAATTCCCCCACACAAGGCCTGCGGTAAATGGGAATCACCCCGACATAATTATCCCTTCCGGGGCGATGGCACCTGGACGATGACCGCTTGAGCTGCGGCGCCCGCGGCACCATGCTAGCTTTTCCCCTTGGCATCGCCAGAAACACTCGGAGTAGACCACCATGGGCAGTCGCATCAGTCGCTGCGTCGAACTTCTGGAGCAGGATCAGGCCATCTATTACGACGGTCCGCATAGCGGACACGTGCTGACCCATGCGCAGGGCCGCATCGATGCCGGAACCTGGGCCGACTACATCAACGTCGGCATGGAGCACGGCTGCTTCGACATGGCGGGCTTGGCCTCCTATATGCGCGGCATGGTCGATGCCGGGCCGACACGGTCGGGGCACCGCACCCCGGCGGTGATCGTCGAAGCGCCGGTGAATGGGATCGACGCCGCGCATGTGCGCTACAATGCCTGGCAGTTCCGCCAGATCCTCGGCCGCGGGGTGCATGGCATCCTGCTATGCCAGGCGGACACCGCCGACGCAGTGCGGGCGTTCGTGGAATCCTGCCGCTATCCGCACAACACCGGGGGCGTCGATCCTGCGATCCCCTCGCCGATGGCACGGATGGAGGGCGCGATCCGGGCGAAGGACGGCGGCACCGACGCCGCCGGTCGCAGGTGGCTCGGCATCGGCACGCGGGGGCGCGGATCGGAAACCACGGCGGCGCCGATCTGGGGCCTGTCGACCGAAGAATACCTGGCGTGCTGCGATCCGTGGCCGCTTAATCCGAGAGGGGAGCTGCTGCTCGGGGTCAAGCTGGAAAGCCCCGAAGGCGTCGCCAATTGCGAAGAGATCCTGGCGGTGCCGGGCCTGGGATTTGCCGAGATCGGCCCGGGCGACCTCAGTCTTTCGCTCGGCTACCTCACGATTCCCAGCGAGCCTTACCCGATGGAAATGCAAGTGGCGCGCGACCGCGTCCTCTTGGCTTGCCGCAATAACGGCGTCGCTTTCCTGCAGGGCTGCACGGCCGACAACGTGATCGCCCGCATCGACGAAGGCGTGCGCGTGATCGCGGGGCACAGCGAAGCCTCCGCCATCAGGGGCCGGGCGCACCAGAAGCGCAGATTGCCGGTGTAATGCCGGGGCTTGCAGCCAGCGAAATCCCGACACACTTGTAACTCCCACCGCTCGATCCCTGCGATTAGTCTTTCTCGCGAACGCAAGGCAATGGCGCGACGGCGCCCAGGGACACTCATGTTGAGTCGCTGGCACTGCAGGAATGAACCGGAACAGGAGAGAAACATGGACGGCAACAAGGCAACAGACACGCAGCACCCCAACGGACCTTCCGGAATGAACCCACCTGCGATCGTGTCGCCGCAGGCCTGGGAGGCTGCGCGCCTTGAGATGCTGGTGAAGGAAAAGGCCCTGACGCGGGCCCGCGACGCCCTGGCCGCCGAACGCCGGCGGATGCCGTGGATGGCGGTGGAGAAGGCGTACGAATTCGAGGGGCCCCAGGGCAAGGTCAGCCTGCTCGACCTGTTCGAGGGTCGCCGGCAGTTGGTCGTCTATCGCGCCTTCTTCGAGCCCGGGGTGTTCGGCTGGCCCGAGCACGCCTGCCGCGGCTGCTCGCTGGGCGCCGATCAGGTCGCCCATTTGGCGCATCTGAACGCCCGCGACACCACGCTCGCCTACGCCTCGCGGGCGCCACAGGCGGACATCGCGCGCCTCAAGGCGCGGATGGGCTGGGAGATGCCGTGGTACACCATCACCGACAGCTTCGACAGCGACTTCGGCGTCGACGAGTGGCACGGCCACAATGCATTCATCCGCGACGGCGACAAGGTGTTCCGCACCTACCTCATCAACAGCCGCGGCGACGAGGCGATGGGGTCCACCTGGAGCTACCTCGATATCACGCCACTCGGCCGTCAGGAGACCTGGGAGGACTCGCCTGAGGGCTACCCCCAGACCCCGCCGTACAAATGGTGGAACTGGCACGACAACTACGATGCCGCGGCCTCGCCTGACAAAAAGTGGGTCGAGGTGTCCGACGCCGGAGAAGCCGCCTTCCGAGAGCGCGACGCGGACGCCAAAGCGTGACCGGGGCCCATCCCGCCCACGACCGGCGGCGCGAACCGCGATGATCGATGGACGTTCCACAGTCCATGACACTAAGGAATCGGATAGCCCTTCCACAACCATTCCAGCGCCGCCGGCAGGGTTTGCGCGATGGTCGGGCGGTCGACGTGCCTGGCGTTGCGCGCGAACAGGAACTGGTAGTGGTAGCCTTTGTCGGCCAGCACCTTCGCCATCAGCTCGTTCGACAAGGTCCAGTCGTGCATGCCGTCGGGCAGGACCGGGTTGGGATAGAACAGGTCCTGGTCGCCGACTTCGAACCAGAAGCGGATCGGCTTGGTGGGCGCGCTGGGAACGAGCGGCGCGCCTGAAGGTTCTGAGGCCGAGAGCACGCCCGCCTCGATGGTGAGATTGGGGCTGTTCGGGCCCGCCCACGAGCTGTGATGTTCCCAGGCACCGCCGCGCAGCGACGGATCGTGCGGCCATTGCTGGTTCACCAGCGTCGGCGAAAAGGCCAGGACCCGGCGATAGAGCTCGGGATGGAACCAGGCCATGGTGAAGGCCGCAGCGCCGCTCGAGCTCAGGCCCATGCTGGCGCGGCCGTCGGGGTTCTTCGTGAGCTTGACGCCGGCGTGCTGCTCGACCAGCGGAAGCACCTCGCGTTCGACGAATTGGGTGTAGGTGCCCGACACCGTGTCGTATTCGCGGCCGCGCTCGCTGCCCTGGGCGTCCTGGCCGCCGTTGCCGATCTGGATGGCAATCATCGGCGGCACGCGGCGCTGCGCGATCAGGTTGTCGAGGGTGGTTAAGAGGTCCTTGTAGGCGGTCGAGCCGCCGTCGCCGATCACGATGAACGGCGCCTCCGTGCCGCGCACATATTGCGCCGGCACATAGACGTCGATGGTGCGCGTCCAGGTGCCGGGATGGCTGGTGGTGACGACCATGTTTGACTTGTCGCCCGGCGCCGTCATCGCCACCATGATCGAGCCGTTGTTGCAGCCCGCCGGATCGTCGCGGATCAGGCCGGGGTTGTAGATCACGCTGTCCTTCGACGACAGGGTGAAAGACGTGATCGCGCCGCGCGGCACGTCCTGCTTGGCGGCGGTCTCGGGGGCGGGCGCATGGGTCGGACCGATGATGAAGTTGCCTTCGGCGCCGGAGGGCGGCAGTGTGCCGTCGGGCAGCTCGCTCGCGCGCGGATAGTTCGGGTTCGACGGGTCGCGCGTGGGCGGCGCTGTTTTGAAATCGAGGCCCGTCGTGTCGATGAAGAAGGGCGCCGCCTTGTCGCTGGTGTTGGCGCCGGCGGGAACGGCCATGTTTTGGGTGACGCAGGCCGTCTCGCCCCGGGCGCCCGGTATGAGCCATGCGGCAGACATCATCGTCCCCGCGAGGACGGCTAATATGTTGTTCATTTTCTTCTCCGGGGGAAGGCCAGTCTCGTGGGCTGGTGTTCACGGGAAGTATGTCGAGCGGCTGGCGGGCGGTCAATTGCGATGGAACCTGTGCGCGGTCCCGAATCCGGAGTCACGCGGTACAACTGATCTATGCAGGAATGTCCCGCACGACCTCGGTCAACTTGCCGGAATTGATCTCGTAGAAGAAGCCGTAGAGCTTGACATGTTTCGGGACTGCCGGGCTCGAGCGAAGCAAGCCGACGTCATACCTGATCGACTTCTCGTAATCGGTAATGGCGAGGCTATCGTGATCAAACAACGTCGAGATATCAGCGTGGTTATGATCGTGAAACTTGTCGAACAGGATCTCGGGCGTGAAGGCAGTTGTGCCGCAAAACGAGTGGTGAACCACAACGACGTTTTGGACGTGGAACAGGTAGTCCATTTCGGCGACCGACATCAGAACGGGCTCGGCACGGCCGCCGCCGTTGGTCGCGGTAAACAGGGTGCGCGTGGAACCAACCCGGTTGCCGGCTTCGTCGAGAACGATTTCGCCGGGGTAGATCTCATCCCCCAGATAAGCGGCCACCGCCTGCGGGATATCGGCCGCGCGAGGGTCAAAGCAGTAGATCACCAGAGTTTTCATCGGAATGGCAAAGTTGAATCCATCGAATTTGGATTGATCGAACCAGGGCTGCGTCCGGTTTTCGTATTCGCTGAACTTGCTCATTTTCTTGCTCCATCGGCGATTAACTCGGCGAAAGCGACCTCGCTGAAAACGGAGGTGTCGGACACGGCCGCCGCAATCAATCCGTTGCCGTAACCAGCCGCGTCAGCGCGCCCGTTGCGGATAGCTGTAATCGATGCGTGGTTTTACGCCAATCCGGCACAGGTCTTATCTGTCCCACACCTCGGTATGATCCCCTCTCTGCGCTTCAAGGGTATTGGACATGCTCAGGAGCGAAGTACGAAGGATGACGAAAATGAAGCCTCGATCTCGATAGATCATGCGCACGTTGCCCCACGCGTGCAACAACGGGACAAACGCCGCTCGCGGCAAGACGTGCGCGGCTTGACTTCCAAGTTTCGTACCCGAAAGTCAGCTTCAGACTTTCAAGAGCCTTTTCGGCAACCGCTTCGGTCGCGTTGGGGCGGCCGCGAGTCGCGCGCTGTCGGCCCGCGGGTCCGGCTGCCCTTCATCCCCATTTCAAGACACCACTATTGACATACCTTGGTCGCAATGACCGACGTCTATGTGTGGAAGCTTCTGCGTCGCGACATGGCGCTCGGCGGCGCGCCGGCGGAGGCCATTGTACGAAACATGATCGAGTGTGTAACCGAGAGTAGAAATGCCGATGGCAAGGATTCTTTGGCTGAACTGGTCCGGCGGCGGCAACCTGCCTCCTAGCCTTGGTATTGCGAGGGTACTGACCGAGCGGGGCCATACGGTCGCGTTCGCGGGCCGTCCCGAAATGGTGCCGCGGGTGAAAGCGGCCGGATTGCGCGCGATCGAGTTTGCTCAAGCCTATGCGCAAGTTGATCGATATCCGCGGGGACATCCGATGAGTCGGGCCGCCTGCTATTTGACGTCTCCCGCCGTCGCCGAGGAGGCGAAGACCATCGTCGAAACCGAAGCGCCCGATCTGATACTGATCGACGGGATGTTTCCGGCGGCGCTCGCGCAAGCCGCTCAATTTGGGTGCCCGGCAATTGCCGTTTGCCACCAATTTTGCTTCCGCATCATCGACCGGTGGCGAAATACAAACAATACGATGCTCAACGGCATGCGCCAGCAGGCTGGATTTCCTGGCCTGCCGGAGCTCGACCGGCTTTGGCTCGGTTGCGACCGCATCATCGTGACGACGCTCGGGGAATTTGACGGCGCCCCGTTGCCGGGCTGGGAGTCGGTTCGCCACGTGGGTCCGGTGCTGGAAGACGAAAAAGTGGCTATTCCCGTTGCACTGCCTTGGCGGGAAGGCGATTCGATTCCCTTGGTGCTGATGAGCTTCTCAACAGGGTTCGAACAGCGCTCGGTTCAAAAGCTCCAGAATGGTCTCGATGCGCTGGCGGATTTGCCAGTCCACGTCGTGGTAACCACCGGCGGCGTTGTTGATCCTGCCGAACTGAAGCCATCCGCCAATGCCGTCATATTCAAGTACGCCGCGCACGATCCGATCCTTCGTGCTGCGGCGCTTTCGATCACCCACGGGGGCCATGGAACCCTGATGCGCTGCCTGGCCCACGGCGTCCCGATGGTCTTGATTCCCGGCCTTGCGCACGATCAGGCGCCCAACGCCGCCATCATGCAGCAATGGGGGACCGGCGTCGCTCTGCCCGGTGATGCAGGAAGCGCTGCAATCCGAGAAGCCGCACAGCAAGTTCTCTCGACCCCGTCTTACCGGCAAAATGCGCAGCTGAGATCGTCGTCGTTGAAAGGCGTCGATGGCGCGGCAAATGCGGCAAACGCGATCGAGGCGGTATTGGCAAGCTCGCCGATCACGGGCGCTAAAGATCGGACAAGCGGGCGGGCTCTGCTATGACCGCTCCTGTGCGGGTTTTTGGACGCCGGTATGAGGACCGCTTCCACGCGCTGTGCCGGCCGGCGTCCAAAAGCGCTAATCCAATGGTTCGGTTCGTACCACTACCGGAAGGCATGCGAGACCCACGCGCCTCTGTTCTGGGAAAGTGAACCACCGCCGAGATTTGCCCACACGCCGCTCGCGAACAGCAAGAGCGCGATACTCAGTCCGATCGTTTGTGTCATTTTCAACTCCGTGTCGGACACACAAGTCCCTTACACCTTAAGGGTTCCGGCGCCCGGTACGAACTGATCGAATAAAGTCGGCGACTTCCGGAAATGGCACATCGAGAAATTTTGCTGCAACGCAAAGCTCAGTCGCCGTCGGCCCTTTATGGGTTCACCTAACAATTTGTCGCGTATGATGGCAAAAAAGACAGTCCAGGCACTCGGCCGTCCCTAAGAAGTGACCTCTGGACACGACCTTGCTGCAATGTCCAAACTCGCCCGGCACGGAGGAGCTGTCCCGATGACCATTATCGATTCCCAGGTCCATGCCTATGAAGCGAACACGTCGAAACGGCCTTGGCAAACTGTGCCGAACTGGCCCGATCGCGTCACCGGTGACGAGATGGTGGCGGCGATGGACAAAGTCGGCGTCGACGGCGCGATCTTCATTTCCGCCTTTTCCATGTACCGCTACGACGCCAGCTATGCCGTGGAAGTGCAACGGGCCCATCCCGGCCGGTTCGCCATCGTCAAGCCGGTCGACCCCGACGATCCCGGTGTGGCCGATGTCGTCGCCGACTGGAAGAACACGCCGGGCGCGGTCGCAATCCGCATCATGCTGACGGCGGAGGCCAGGCGCGCGCCTGATGACCCGGGCCTCGACCGGATCCTGCGCGCGGCCGTTCGCCACGACTTTCCGGTCAACATCCTGTGCTGGGGCAACCTGGAGGCGGGCACTGCGCTGATCGATCGCCATCCCGACGCGCGATTCATCATCGACCATCTGGGCATCCTGCAGCCGCGGGTGCCGCCGGCGCCGCGGGAGCCCTGGACCGACCTGCCGAAGGTGCTGGAACTCGCCAGGCGCCCGAACGCCGTGATCAAGGTCAGCGGTGCCTGCACGCTGTCGCGGGAGCCCTATCCTTTCCCGGATATCTGGGATCCGCTGGGGCGGGTGTTCGATGCCTGGGGTTTCGATCGCTGCCTGTGGGGCACCGACTGGACGCGTGCGTTCGCCGTCGTCAACTACGCGCAGGCCGTCGAGCCCTTCCTTGAGACGGACCGCCTGAGCGACACCGAGCGGGCCATGCTGATGGGCGGCGCCTGCGCCAAGGCCTATGGTTGGTCACCGCAGAAAGGTTAGCACCGGGCAATGGCGTGGAGCGCAGTGATACCCATCATTCATAGTTCATAGCGAAGATGTTTGGTTTCGCGAGGGCTCAGCCCAACCTGCGAAATGCGCGAGCGGTCTAGTCCGATCAGGAAAGGACGGACATCGGCATTCCGTGCGGGCCGGTCCAGTTGGCGACCTCGTCCTGTTTGATGCGTGGGCCTGCGCCTAGTGAATCGGAAACACTACTGGGCTCGCGATGAAGCCATTTTCCGGGGCCGACGAAACTGGGCTGAAACCGAGATCTGCTCCAATGATCGCCGATCGGGCAACGGGTCGGTATGTTGAACATTATCACGGGTTTATTTTATTCCCAGTCTTTCAAAACCTTGGTGTCAGCCGGTTGATTGCAGAAACGCCTTGCGGAACCGGGGCAAGCTCAAAATATCCGATGGCGCTGTTTCAATTCGTGCTTTGACGGTTCATTTGATGGTCAGGCGATATTGCATCTGCGGCAAACTCACGAGCGGAAATTCGCGGCCAGTTGGTAGCGTGAATTGCGTTTTCTCCGAACATGGTGGAGTTGCAGCCATGCTGCACGACCATAACGACGATCATTTAGCCGAGATCTGGCGGAGCGCACAACATCGCCGCACCGAAGATCTCTATTTCTGGTTCACTCATCTGTTCCAAAGACAACTGCATCTCGGCTATTCCGAGCCGCGGTTCCGGCATGCCCGACGTCGAGCCGCTGCATTGCTATCGAAACTTCTGGAGGCGACCCGCGCCGTCTCGCGAACCGGCAACTAGGCGGATCGCAGCAACATGTCGCGCGGATTGCATCCGGGTCGGCTCGCGGGTCGTGCATCGGCGCTCTCCATTCCGGGAACTCGTATTGCTTCGAAGTGCGACCCGAACGGTTGGTGCGAATTTTCGGAGTTCGAATGAGAACCAGACTTGGCATTGCCGCCGGAATTTTCTTAGGCCTTCTTGGCAGCGTAACCGCTCGCGACCTCGATGGCCGCTACGCAAATTCTCCTCTGCATGGCTGGTTCGATCAGCTGGCGAGCGGGAGAGGACCTTGCTGTTCCGTAGCCGACGGTCAAGTCGTTGACGATCCCGATTGGGAATCGATTGACGGGCACTATCGCGTTCGCCTTGAGAACAGATGGCTTGATGTTCCCGATGATGCAGTAATCACCGTCCCGAACCGCGCAGGCCGAACGATGGTCTGGCCATTGGGATCGGAGGATCGCACCTCAATAAGGTGCTTCATGCCTGGCAGCATGAGCTGATTTATCCCCCAGACTTAGACTAAGACTAGGCCCCGGATGACTCCAGGTCCTCAAGAAAGTTTTCCCCGAGCGGCAGGAGCATGCAAAAGACAGCGCCGTGAGGTTCGTTCGGCGTTGCCCATAACCGCCCGCCATGCGCATCGACGATCGAGCGGCAGATCGACAGCCCCATCCCCAAACCGCTGGGCTTGGTCGTATAGAAGGCCTCGAAGATGCGCGCGAGGTTCGCCGGAGGCAGCCCCGGACCCGTATCGCTTACCGCGACAAGCACGCCGCCCGGCTCGGCCTTGCTGGTGCTGATCAGCAACTCGCGCGTTCCCTCCCCGACCTCGCTCATTGCTTCAATGGCGTTCATGATCAAGTTCAGGATCACCTGTTGCAATTGGACTCTGTCGCCGAAAATGTGCGGCAGCCCCTCAGACAGTTGCATCTTCGCCAAAACGCCATGCTCCGACATCGCGGCACGGGTCACTCTCATAATCTCCAAAATTGCTTCGTTAATCTCCAAATCTTCCTTCCGCGCCGGCGCATTTTTGGAGAAATCACGAATCCGGTTCACAATATCGGCGGCCCGCTGGCCGTCGCTGATAATACGGTCGATCGACTGTCTGGTCTTTTCCAGATTTGGCGGCTGACGGGCGAGCCAGCGCACAGCGTTTCCGGCATTCAAAAGCGTGGCGGCGATAGGCTGGTTGACTTCGTGGGCAATGGAGGCCGTGAGTTGGCCCATTGTCGCGACACGGTTCGCGTGCGCCAGCTCTGCCTCGGCGCGCTTTCGCTCGGTCAGGTCGACGATGAAGGCCACGCCCTGGTGTCGGAGTTCGCCGAAGCTCGCCCCGCCCACAAGCACCGGCACACGGCTGCCGTCTTTCCGAAAAAAATCCTTCTCGGAAGGTCTCCAGGTTCCGGTAGAAGCCAACTCCGCCAACAGCCGTTGGTCGGCTTCGGTCCATTCGGGAGGTGTCAAGCCCGCAAAGCTCAGGCGGCCCGAAATGACGTCATCGCGGCTATACCCCACGATACCGAGAAACGCGTCGTTGGCCTCCATGATGCGACGGTCAGGATCGAAAATGCATATGCCGATGATATTTGAGTCGACCAGACGTCGAACCTTGCTCTCCCGTTCCTCAAGTTCGCAATAGGCAACTTGCAGCCTCGCGTACATCTGGTTGAACGCTCCAACCAGACGGTCAAGCTCGTCCGCGGGTCGAGGCTGATGCCGCTCGAGCCGCAGCGGCGCCTGCGAACCGCGAAGATCGTATCCCCTGAGCGACGTTGCTATCGCGGTGAGGTGACGTGTGATCAGCCGGTGGACAAGAAAGAGGATGAAAAAGGAGACGATGAACGTCTTTATCGCCTGACCGACCATGATGACCGCCGCGGTGTCGAGAAGCCGGCGATAGATCCGGTCGAACGTAGCTTCCACCGCGAGAATGCCGAGCAGCTGCTCGGCGCCACGATTCGTATAAAGAATTCTGAATTCCTGCCGCGCGGGCGGGTTGGCCTGGCGGGAGCCGGCGGCCACCGTGAGGGGGACCGCATGATCGGTGGCCTCGCGCAGTTCGACATAGCTTATATCAGGCAGGTGGGAAATCTCCTCGACTTGTAATCGGAGCTGGCGCGCGTCCAGTCGCCAGAGCCCATCGCCAAGACTTTGACGATAGCCGCTATCGATCTCGGACATCCGCAGATCAATGGACTGGACGTCGCGGCGATAGTCGAGGTAGAGCTGCATCATTGTCAGCAGCAGCGTAATCACCGAGCTGAAGAAAAGGACGCGGATGAGAAGGCGCCACCCAATGCCTCTGAGGAGGCCGGGCAGCGAGCACCATACTATCGCTATGCCTCCCGGCGGCGATCCCCGATCGGATTTGCCGTCGTCCTTGCTGGCGTGTGTCGCTTCAGATTGCAAAACTTACCCTGCCGGCGCCAGCCTCGCGCAACTTCCAAAAATTACAACGGCCATGCCCGGTTCGCGTCTATCGGGGAGCCGAGCAAATTGGTACTATCTCACAATTTTGGTTCCCAGACTATCGTGCAAATCTTCGGGCGACGAGGCCCGTCCGCCGCATCGCAGGGAGCAGGCCGGGCGTCACCCGCAAAACCAGCGCGGCACACGCTGGCGATGGATGCGACCTGCCATGGCGAGACTGATCGGGCTCCGAGGCTTTCTATACGTGGCAATTGCCGCCGTCTGGACGCTCGGCGGACGGGCGTCGCCCGCAGAACCATTGAGGCTCGTCACTGATCTTTCTTTGGGTCCCTTCGAGAACTTAAGCGATGACGAAGCGCCGGGATTCAGTGTCGAAGTCCTCAGGCAGGTCTTCGCCGCCATGGGCCAGGACGCCTCCTTCGAGGCCTTCCCCCTGAATCGCAGTTGGACGATGATCGCACGCGGCGAGGCCGACGGAATTTTCAGCAGCTGGCGCAGCAGCGAACGAGAGCGAATCTGTACCTTTCCGGACGAGCCGCTGAAGCAAGAGAGGTGGGTCTTCTTCGTTCGCACGGCCGACATCGGGAAGCTGAAGTTTTCGTCGTTCGACGATCTCGTCGGACACGACGTCGCTGTCCACGGACCAGTCCCTGGCTTGTTCGAACAACCAGTCGTGTCGCCCGAGCTGTGGAAATTCTTGCGCGAGCATCACAATATGGTCGAAACGACCGGCGGCATCGTCAGCCTCCGCTTGCTGGCAGCCGGCCGCGTCGATTACGCGGTCGTGAACCTCACGGGCGGGATGCTGTATATCGCCAGAAAAGGACTATCCGGAAAGATCGAGCCGCTATTGTCCCGCAGCGTGATCGAAGACGGTTATTATGTCTGCTTCAGCAAGGCGCGCGTTTCGCCCTCTCTGGTCGATGCGTTCTCGCGCGCGCTGAGGCAATTCAAGCAGACCGAGGCGTTCCAGGCGATCTACCGCAAATATTTTCCGTGACTTTCTCCCGCGCGATACCGCGACAAGCGACCTGTGCGTCGCCGCAGCTTCCAGCAAAGCGAAAAACGCCGCCAATCCGAGGTCGGCTGCTGGCCCATCGCAACAGCGCGTGCGGATTAGAGCCGATCGGTTCGCGCAAAGCGCGACCCGATCGGCGTAATCCGCCGATACACGTGGTGAGGTGGCTGGTTGCGGCTTCCGCCTTCGCTCTTGGAGCAACCCGCCCTGCGCGCTGGCAAAGTCACGGTTCGACCGCGCATTTGAAGTATCCACCACCTTCGCCCAAGGGGCTTCGTTCGCTGCAGGCGATTCCCGGCACCTCTTGGCCGTGCCGGTCGATGGGGCACCAGCGGCCATCCTGCTTGGCCCAGGCGATGCCGCGAAACGACGGTCGGAAACTGACCCGTTCGTCGTAGATCGGCGGGATGGCGACCTTCCCGGCGGTGTCCATCATTCCCCACTTGCCATGATCACGGTTCCGACGCTTATCATCTCGCACCGCGAAGACGGCTGCGCCGATACACCGGCAGCCGACGCAGCGTTGCTGAGGACGCGGCTGACTACGACCAGATCGGCTCACGGTTACTTTGGCATAGAGGCCGAGGCCGTTGATACCATCGCCAATTTCATCGACAGCAACAGCTCGTAGGGCGGATGGCAGCGCGAGCTTCATCCGCCATTTCACAACAGGAGGCGGCGGGTTACGGCTTCGCCTCCGACCCGCCAAAGCCAGTGCTTGCGCGTTGACTTGTCGCTCGTGTCGATACGCTCTAAGGATACGTCCGGCGGACGTCCACATTGAATCATCATCGCTGCGGGCCTGATCCGCCTTCGAGGGGGGAGACCATGAAGACGCTCGTGATGACCGCAGCCGTGGCGGTCGGTATCGTCATCAATGTTGCAAATGCCGCGCCGCTACCTGAAGCACAGCCGGACGACGTCGGATTCTCGCCACAGGGTCTGGCGCGGCTGGACGATTTCTTCGCCCGCGAAATTCAGGCCAAACGCGTGCCCGGCGCGGTGGTCGCCATCGCCCGCGACGGCAAGCTCGTCCACTACAAGGCCTACGGCCAGCTCGATGCTGCCAAGGGCACGCCGATGCCGCTCGATGCCGTATTCGCCTTGGCGTCGATGACCAAGCCAATGGCGGCGGTCGCCGGCTTGACGCTGATGGAACAAGGCCGCTTGCCGCTGCAAGCCAGGCTCTCGGAATACTATCCGGCGTTCGCCGATATGAAGGTCGGCGTCCCGCAGGCGGATGGCTCGTTGAAGATGGAAACGCAGGCGTCGCCGATCACCATTCATGACCTTTATCGCCACACCTCCGGCCTCATGTATGGCGGACGGCCGGACAGCTCGAGCCCGCTGGTGCGGCTCTATCCCGATGGCATCGCGCCGGCCATCGAGGGCGACACGCAGGCCTTCATCGATCGCATCACCAGGCTGCCGCTGGCGCATCAGCCGGCGACCGAATTCGAATATGGTTTTTCGATCGACGTGTTGGGCGCGGTGATCGAGAAGGTGAGCGAGCAGCGGCTGGGCGATTTTCTTGCTGCGAATGTGTGGAAGCCGCTCGGCATGACAGACGCCACCTTCCACCCCGCCGAGGGGCAGCGCGACCGTCTTGCCCATCCGTTTCCCAAGGACCCGCTCACCGGCAAGCCGCAGGCCATCATGCTCCTCGACACGCCAACGAAGTTCGACTGCGCCGGAGCCTGCGCCTTTGCCACGGTCGGCGACTATTTGCGCTTTGGACAGATGCTGCTCAACGGCGGTGAACTCGACGGCCAGCGCGTTCTTGGCCCCAAGACGGTCCATCACATGATCTCCAACCACCTTGGGCCAGAGATCAAGAACAACGTGGCCAACGTGGAGCCGCATCGCAGTGGCTTTGGTTTTGGCCTCGGGGTGGCCGTCCGTACCGGCGAGGGCCTGTCATCGGTTCCCGGCAACCCGGGCGAATTCACCTGGAATGGCGCCTTCGGCACGCAATTCTTTTGCGACCCGAAGGAACGTCTTGTCGTGGTCGTAGGAACCGCGGCGCCCGGCGAACTGCGGAAGTATTATCGTGAGCAGGTCCAGGACATCATCTATGGCGCGATGGTGCGGTGACGCTCCTTTTCACGGAAAAGCCTGCACTAGATCCGGTGTTTCGGGGCTGTCAATCCCCAAAGAAAAAAATATTTCTGTTTACTTTTTGTTCGAATCGGTTATAGTCACGGCCGTCTCGTCCCAGATGAGGGGCGTATCGCGATCGTCAGACACGCGGGATGGGATGCGGTGGACGCGGCAGCGTCAGGCGTGCGACGGTTCGCAGGGCGGGGGGCGTTATGCCAAGCGTGAGCGAATACCTCGTAAGCAAGACGACGGCGCTGCAGCGTACGGGGAAAACGTGTGGTCCTGGCACCCAAAGCTGGTGTCAAGTCTTCGGAGGTTTCGTTCGGCTCAACCGGGTCGGACAAAACCGTTAATTCGAAGGCGACGGTGGCAAGAGAGCTATCTCGCCGGGGAGAGCGCGTCATAAACCGTAAACCCATTGCGTGGGGAATGCCGGATGTTTCCGGTGCCTCGCTGTTACTCGTGTGCGTCGGCCGTTTTTTTGCACGCGAGGCCGCGGGTGCCTCTGGGCATCGCGGCATTCCCCGCGCCCTCTGTTTCTGAGGGCGATGAGTTTCCTGGCAACAGCCCGGGCGCCTCGCGCCGCGGGACTTTTAGGCGCGTCTGGACTTGCGGATTTCGTCGTGGCCCGGCGACGACGAAAAATGAAATCACGCGCGTGGCTGTTTGAAAAATTTAATCGGAATTTGTAGCGCGCGCAAGCCGCGCCCTGCGAACTCGGCCAAACGTCGCCACCGGCCCTTAAGCCCGCCTTCACACGATCCGCGTCGTCTTGTTGCCCCAGTAGCGGTCGCGCAATAACCGCTTGTAGAGCTTGCCGGTCGGCAGCCGCG
The DNA here is from genome assembly GCF_049512235.1 of Bradyrhizobium sp. GTDB lineage: Bacteria > Pseudomonadota > Alphaproteobacteria > Rhizobiales > Xanthobacteraceae > Bradyrhizobium. Next base: position 7,397 of record NZ_JBEKXH010000008.1, on the reverse strand, counting down.
GCAGTTCTTTCTCGAAGTCGATCGAGCGCGGCACTTTCTGGCGCGACAGCGTCTGGCTGCAGAAGGCCATCAATTCCTGCGCCAGGGCCTCGCAGGGCTCGACGCCCGGCATCGGCTGCACCACGGCTTTGACTTCCTCGCCGAGATCGGCGTTGGGAACGCCGAAAACCGCGGCGTCGGCGATCTTGGGATGGGTGATCAGGAGGTTCTCGCATTCCTGCGGGTAGATGTTGACGCCGCCGGAAATGATCATGAAGGTGGCGCGATCGGTCAGATAGAGATAGCCGTCACCGTCGACATAGCCGACGTCGCCGACCGTGCTCATGCTGCCGTCCGGCGAACGCGCCTCTTTGGTCTTGTTCGGATCGTTGAAATATTCGAACGGGGTCGCGGTCTTGAACCACACCGTGCCCGGCGTGCCCTCCGGGCATTCCCGCATATTTTCGTCGAGGATATGGAGGTCGCCGAGCAGCACCCGGCCGACGGTGCCGCGATGCGCCAGCCATTGCGCGCTGTCGCAGGCGGTAAAGCCGAGGCCTTCGGTGGCGCCGTAATATTCGTGGATGATCGGTCCCCACCATTTTATCATCTGTTCCTTCACCGCGGCCGGGCAGGGCGCCGCGGCGTGGATCGCGATCTCCAGGGATGACAGGTCGTAGCGCGTCCTTAACCCCTCCGGCAGCTTCAGCATCCGCGAGAACATCGTCGGCACCAGCTGGCTGTGGGTCACGCCCCATTGCTCGACCAGTTGGAGGTAGCGCTCCGGATCGAAATTCTCCATGATGATGGCGGTACCGCCCATCCGGATCGTCAGATTGACGGCGGCCTGCGGCGCCGAATGATAGAGCGGCGCCGGCGACAGATAGATCATGCCTTCGCGGTAGTGCCAGAGCTTTTGCAGGAAGTCGAACAGCGGCAGTTGCTGTGTCGGCGGCTGCTCGGGCAGCTGGCGCAGGATGCCCTTGGGCCGCCCGGTGGTGCCGGACGAATAGAGCATCGCAGTGCCGATGCATTCGTCCGGGATCGGTGTCTTGGGCAGGCCCGCGGTCGCCTGCTGCAGCGAGATGATGCGCTCGCTCTCGGTTGCGCCATCGACCACGAGGCAGAGTTCGACCTTGGGACATTGCTTCAGCGCCTCGCGGGCGATATCGAGCCTGGCCACCGAGGTGATCAGGATACGGGATTCGCTGTTGCCCAGGATGTAGGCGAGTTCGCCGGCCGTCAGGTAGGAATTGACACAGGTGAAATAGAGTCCGGAGCGCTCGCCGGCGCCGCAGGCTTCGAGGTAGCGGCTGTTGTTCTCCATGAAGATGGCATAATGGTCGCTCCGCTTCAGGCCCAGCTTGCGAAACAGGTGCGCCAGGCGATTGTTGCGCGCCTCCAGTTCGGCATAGGTCACGGCCTCGCCGGAGTTTGCCATGATGAAGGCGGGCTGCAGCGGACGCAGATAGGCATGCTTGCCGGTATACATTTTAGCTGATGCTCCTATGCGGCGAGAAGAAGAATCTCGCGAACTTGTGCGGGGCCGTCGATCCGGCGCGGGTTGCGCGGAATCCAGGGCGTTGCCATCGCCTGCGCGGCAATGCGGTCGAAATGTTCAGGCACCACTTTGACCTCGGCCAGGCTGCGCGGCAGGCCGAGGCCGCGGATGAAGCCATCGAGCACGCCGGCGGCATCTTCGCCGGGGTGCCCCATGGCGGAGGCCACCAGCGCCTGCCGCTCGGCATTGTCGGCCTTGTTCCAGCGCATCACCGCGGGCAGCATGACGCAGGACGTATAGCCATGCGGCACGTCATGAACGGCGCCGAGCACATAGCCGATGCCATGGCTGGCGCCCATCGGCACGCCGGCCGACAGCGGCCCCATCGAGAGCCAGGTGCCGATCTGGCAATCCATCCTGGCATCGAGATCACCGGGGTCGGCCTTTACGCGCGGCAGCGCCTGCGCCAGCATGGCGAGTCCCCTCACAGCCTGGGCGTCGGCATAGGGATGGGCTTCGCGCGAGCACAGGCCCTCGACACAATGATCGACGGCGCGGATGCCGGTCGAGAGCCACAGCCATTGCGGCGTATGCACGGTCACGGCGGGATCGAGGATCGCCGCGCGGGGTATCACCAGTGCGTGCCGCAGCATTTCCTTGACGCGGGTGGCCGAATTGGTGACGCCGGCGATGGCGCTGAACTCGCCGCCGGCGATGGTGGTCGGCACGCTGATCTGGCGCACCACCGGCGCCGCCATCGCGGGCGCCGTGCCGTTGTGGACGCGGATTTTGTCGACCTCCTCGATGCGCCGGATGTTGTTGGCGAGGCAAAGCTGCACCGCCTTGGCACCATCGGTGATCGAACCGCCGCCGACGGTGACGATGAGGTCGGCGTTGCAGCCACGGGCCTGCGCGGCGGCGGCGATCACGGCCTCGCGCGGCGTGTGCGGCGGCATCGCGTCGAAGATTTCCACGCAGCGGTTTCCCAGGCGGTCGCGGATCTTCGCGATCTCCTGGGTTGTTCGATGGAGCGTGCCGCTGACCATCAGGAACGCGCGGGAAGCGCCCAGCCGGTCCATCTGCCCGGCCACCGCCTCGGCGGCCGGGTGCCCGAAAACGACTTCGTCCATGGCGCCGAAAACGACGCGCCCCCTGTGCATGACGATGGTCCTCCCCGGGTGTTTTGCTTTTTGCGCAGCGTGGCGGCAATTTAGCGGAGTCAGGGCGAGCAGGGGAACCATAAAGATGAGCCAATCCCATCAGCCGGACGGCTGGTTTTCAATGCCGGCAGCGCCGGTGTATAACATTTTTGCTTGATCGCGGCGGCTTCTTGAACAGACTGGCGGGCGATCCCATCTTGGTCGCCCGATGGGTCGTGCCGGCTGCCGTCGCTCGATTGCGGCAGGAGAGTCAGAGGAGATGCAGGTGAGCGCGACTGAGAGATCGGAGCGTTTGGCTCAAGGCTTGATGTTCGATTTCCACGCTCGCTGTGGCCTCGCCGTTCTGCTCGTCCTGCTCGCCGTCACCCTGTGCGGTTGCGGCGACAAGCCGCAACCGCAGGCCGCGGCCGCGGCGCTGCCCGTCACGGTCGCGCAGCCGGTCAAGCGCACCGTCACGGACTGGGACGAATTCACCGGACGGTTCGACGCGGTGGAAGAGGTGCAGGTTCGCGCCCGGGTCGGCGGCTTCGTCACCAATGTCGAGTTCCGCGACGGCGCCTTCGTCAATACCGGCGACCTCTTGTACATCATCGATGCCCGCCCGTTCGAGGCGGTCGCCGAGCAGGCGGACGGCCAGCTGTCGGACGCCCGCGCCAAGGCCGAACTCGCCAGGCGCGAACTCGACCGTGGCCTGACACTCGTTCAAACCCAGGCGGTCTCCGAGTCCATCGTCGACCAGCGCCGCCAGGCCCTGCAGGCGGCCAAGGCCGCGGAGATGCAGGCCGAAGGCGCGCTCAAGGCGGCCCAGCTCAATATCGAATTTTCCCATGTGATCGCCCCGATCGGCGGACGGGTAAGCCGCCATCTCGTCAGCATCGGCAATCTCGTGCAGGGCAGCGACAACGGCGGCGGCACGCTCCTGACCTCAATCGTCTCGCTCGATCCGATCTACGTCTATTTCGACATCGATGAGGCGACCTATCTCAAATACAACCGATTGTTTTTCGCGGGCAAGCGCCCGAGTTCGCGCGAAACCGCAAATCCGGTACAGGTGACGCTGACTGGCGAGACCAAGCCGTCACACGATGGCAAGATGGATTTCCTCGACAACCGGTTGGACGTCTCGACCGGCACGCTGCGCGCGCGGGCGCTGATCCCGAACAAGGATTTTTCCATTCTGCCGGGGCAATTCGGCCGCGTCCGGTTGATCGGAAGCGCGCCCTATGAGGCGCTGCTGCTGCCGGATACGGCGATCGCCACCGATCAGTCGCGCAAGATCGTTTTCGTGGTCAAGGCCGACGACACCGTGGAGGCGCGCCCCGTCGTCCTCGGGCCCCTCGACGATGGCTTGCGGGTGATCCGCGAAGGATTGAAACCGGAGGACCGCGTCATCGTCGAGGGCCTGCAGCGCGCGCGGGTCGGCGCCAAAGTTTCGCCGCATCCGGCCGCGACCGGTAGCAAGACATGAATCTCGGCCGGCTTTCCATCAATCAGCCGATCCTGGCGATGGTGCTGTCGATCGTGCTGTTGATCGTCGGCGCCATTGCCTACACCACGCTGCCGGTCGCGGAATATCCGCAAGTGGTGCCGCCGACCGTCGTCGTCACCACGCAATATCCCGGCGCTTCCGCGCAAACCGTTTCCGACACCGTCGCGGCGCCGATCGAGCAGCAGATCAATGGCGTCGAGGACATGCTGTATCTCTACAGCCAGGCGACCTCGAACGGCCAGCTCACCATCACCGTCACCTTCAAGCTCGGCACCGATCTCGACAAGGCCCAGGTGCTGGTACAGAACCGGGTCGCGATCGCGCAGCCGCAATTGCCCGACGAGGTGCAGCGCAACGGCGTCGTCACCCGCAAGAACAGCCCGGACATTTTGATGGTGGTGTTCATGCTGTCGCCCGACGACAGCTTCGACCAGCTCTATATCAGCAACTACGCGCTGCTGCAGGTGCGCGACCAGCTGCTCCGGCTCGACGGCATCGGCGACATCCAGATTTTCGGCGCGCGCGATTATTCGATGCGGCTGTGGCTCGATCCCGACAAGATCGCCAATCTCGGCCTGACCGCGGGCGACGTGCTGGCGGCGATCAGGGCCCAGAACCTGCAGATCACCGGCGGCCAGCTCGCCGCGCCGCCGATCGCGGACCGGGCATTCCAGCCCAATCTCTCCTTCACCGGCCGCCTGACGGATCTCCGGCAGTTCGAAGACATTCTCGTCAAAGCCGGTGCAGACGGCCGGACCGTGCGGCTGCGCGACGTGGCGCGGATCGAATTGGGGGCCCTGGACTACAGCACCAACAGCTTCCTGCTGCGAAAAACCGCCGTGGCGATGCTGGTGACCCAGCGCCCCGGTTCGAACGCGCTGGCCACGGCGAAGAATATTTCCGACGCCATGGTCAGGCTCAAGGCCAGTTTCCCCAAGGGACTGGACTACAATATCGGCTACAATCCGACCGAGTTCATTGCGCAGTCCGTCAGCGAGCTGATCAAGACGATCTATGAGGCGATGGGCCTCGTCGTCATCGTGGTGCTGGTGTTCCTGCAGGGCTGGCGTCCGGCCATCATCCCGATCGTGGCGATCCCGGTATCGCTGATCGGCACCTTCGCGGCGATGGCGGCGCTCGGTTTTGCCATCAACAACCTGACCCTGTTCGGCCTCGTGCTCGCGGTCGGCATCGTGGTCGACGACGCGATCGTGGTGGTCGAAAATGTCGAGCGGCATCTTCGTGACGGCATGAGCCGGAAGGATGCGGCGCTGCGCACCATGGAGGAAGTCGGCGGCGCGCTGGTTTCGATCGCGCTGGTATTGTGCGCGGTGTTTGTGCCGACCGCCTTCCTCGGCGGCATTTCGGGCCAGTTTTTCCAGCAATTCGCGATCACCATCGCGGTCGCGACCGCGATCTCCTGCTTCTGCTCGCTGACGCTCTCGCCCGCTTTGGCCTCGCTGATCCTGCAGCCGCATGCGGACAAGCGGCCGCCGGCCCGCTGGAATCTGATCGGGCGCGGCTGGGAGAAATTCACCGGCTTCTTCAACCGCGGCTTTGACCGGCTGTCGCATGGCTATGGCGGCGTCGCCGGCTTTGTGATCCGGCATTCCGCGGTCATGCTGCTGATTTACGTGGCCTTGATCGGCAGCGCCGGATGGCTGCTCGTGACGACGCCGCAAGGGTTTATTCCGGCGCAGGACCGTGGCTACATCATCGTCTCCGTGCAATTGCCCGGCGCGGCCTCGCTGGCGCGCACCACCGAGATCGTGCGGAAAATCGAAAACATCGCGCTCGACACGCCCGGCATCGTGCGCGTCGCGGTCTTTGCCGGGTTGTCCGGCGCGACCCGCACCCAGTCCAGCAATGCCGCGGCGCTGTTTCCGGTGTTCGAAGAACCGGAAGTGCGCCTGAAGAAGGGCCTGTCGGCCGCCAGGATCACCGGCGAACTGCGCAAGCGGCTGTCGGCGCTGGAGGGCGCTTTCATCATCGTGATTCCGCCGCCCTCGATACCCGGCATCGGCACCGGCGGCGGTTTTGCGATGCGCATCCAGGATCGGCAGGGCCGTGGCCCGGAATTGCTGGCGGCGGCAACCGACGATCTGGTGGCCGCGGCGCGCAAGGCGCCGGGGCTGACCGCGGTGTTTTCGCCCTATACCGCCAACACGCCGCAGGTGTTCGTCGATATCGACCGGATCAAGGCGCAAAAGCTTGGCGTGCCGATCGCGAACGTGACCGAGGCGATCGAGACCTATTTCGGCTCGGCCTATGTCAACGACTTCAATATTCTCGGCCGCACCTATCACGTCACCGCGCAGGCCGATCTGCCGTTCCGCAAAGAGACCGCCGACCTCGCCCGCCTGCGCACCCGCAATGCCCAGGGCGACATGGTGCTGCTCGGCAGCGTGGTGGATTTCAAGGACATCTCGGGGCCGGACCGCGTCGCGCGTTACAATCTTTATACCGCCTCCGAACTGCAGGGCGATACGCTTCCGGGAACCAGTTCGGCGACCGCCATCGCCACCATGAAGCGGCTGGCAGACGAGACGCTGCCGAGCGGCTTTTCCTACGACTGGACCGACCTGTCCTATCAGCAGGTTACCGGCGCCAATCAAGGCCTGTATGTATTTCCGATCTGCGTGCTGTTCGTGTTCCTGGTGCTGGCGGCGCAATATGGCAGCTGGAGCCTGCCGTTCGCCGTCATCCTGATCGTGCCGATGTGCCTGTTGGCCGCGACCATCGGGGTGCGGATCATGGGCCAGGACGTCAACATCCTGACCCAGATCGGTTTTGTGGTTCTGGTCGGCCTCGCCGCCAAGAATGCCATTCTGATCGTGGAGTTTGCCCGCGACATCGAACACGAGGGCCGCGATCGGCTGGAGGCCGTCATCGAGGCTTGCCGCTTGCGGCTGCGTCCGATCCTGATGACATCGTTTGCCTTTATTCTCGGCGTGCTGCCGCTGGTGGTTTCCACCGGCTCGGGATCGGAGATGCGTCAGGCGGTCGGCGTCGCCGTGTTTTTCGGCATGCTGGGTGTGACGCTGTTCGGATTGGTGTTCACGCCGATCTTCTACATGATCGTGCGTAACCTGGCCGATGGATCGCACCGCAAGGTTGAGAAGCCGGTGGGATAGCAGGCACAATTTGCCATATTCGCAACAGGACCTTCGGGAGACGCACGGATGAAATCGGGGTTTATGAGATCGGGTGTGTTTTCGGCGACCATTGCCGGATTTGGACTTTTTTTCGCCGCGCCGGCATTCGCGCA